>DATEIQ010000294.1:0-9901 GCA_035278845.1 Casimicrobiaceae bacterium
TCGCGGAGCACTACGGCGTGCCCGTCGACAGCGTCACCTACTGCACCGGTGGCGAGGAGGAGCCCGGGCGGGACGAAAAGATCAAGCTGGACCTGCCGTCCAACATCCGCATCGAGCGGATCGGCCCCACGCAGACGCTCGCGCAGATGCTCGCGCGCGGCGACATCGATGCGCTGCACACGGCACGGATGCCTTCGACGTTCGGAAGCGGGGATGGCAGGGTCAGGCGGCTGTTTGCCGACTACAAGAGCGTCGAGCAACGCTATTTTCGCGTGACGGGCATCTTTCCGATCATGCACACGGTGGTGATCCGCCGCGACGTGTACGAGCAGAACCGCTGGGTGGCGCAGTCGCTGCTCAAGGCGTTCGTGGAGGCGCAGCGGCGCACGTACGCGGACCTTTACGTGACCGCCGCGCTGAAGGCGATGCTGCCCTGGCTCACCGCCCACGTCGAGGAGACGCGCGCGCTGATGGGCAACGACTACTGGTCGTACGGCTTCGCGCCGAACCGCGACACGCTCGCGACGTTTCTGCGCTATCACCACGAGCAGGGACTGTCGAATCGCCTGCTTGCGCCGGAGGAGCTTTTCGCGCCCGAGGCGATGGAGTCGTTCCGGATCTAGCAGCCTGATGCAGAACCCCTCGTGAGCCGCGTTTCGGACGAGATGGTCCCCTATACGAGGCGCGAGCCGCGTCGAATAGCCGACGCATATTCGCAAGGCGAGCAACGACGTAGAGGGGACCATATCGTCGAAACCCGCATGGGCAGTGGCTTGGCGGGCGGTCTGCTTTGTCGCCGCTCGCTCGTGTGGGATCGACCACACGTCGCTCGCAGCTTCGCGCATCCCATCCCGCCAAGCCGCTGCGCGGCCACGACGGGTTCTGCATCAGGCTGCATCCGTCAGATCACGTTCGGCCGCGAGCGGTCGCGCGCCGCGTAACGTCCGAGCAACGCGTTCAGCGCGATCGCGAGGACGAACAGGACGATCAGCAGCGCGTACATGCGCGGCATGTCGAACGTCGCGTACGACTGGATGATCAGGTAGCCCAATCCCTGGTTCGACAGCTTGGTTTCGGCGAGCAGCGTGCCGATGATGGCGATGCCGAGCCCCAGCCGAAAGCCGTTGACGACGGGCGTGCGCATCGCGGGCAGGTAGACGAGGCGCGTCATCTGCCACGGCGACGCGCGGAAACTGCGACCGACACGAATCAGCACCGGCGCGATCTGCCGTATGCCGGCGGCCACGCTGATCACGATGGGAAAGAAGCACGACAGCGCGCCCATCGCGATCTTCGACCCCGGCCCGGTGCCGAACCACAGGATCATGATCGGAAAGAAAATGATCTTGGGCGTCGGACCCAGGTAATAGATGAACGCTTCGTAGGCTCGCGACAGGAAGCGGCTGGTGCCGAGCCCGAGTCCGATCGCCATCCCGGCGATGCCACCGATGGCGAGTGCGGCCGCGATTTCGCCTGCCGTGACTTTCAAATTCTGATAGAACGCCGGGTCGGACAGCATGCGTACCACGGCGCGCGCGATCACCGGCAGCGTCGGCACGACATCCTGGAACAGCCAACCCGAACGCGCGACGATCTCCCAGATCGCGAGCAGCACGGCGACGATGGCCGCGCGAAGCGCCCACACGCGCAGCGGGCCGGCGCGCGCCGGCGCCGCGAAATCTACGCCGTACGCGGCAACAGCCATCGCTCCGCCCGCTCCAGGATGACGAAGAACAGCACGCTCGCCAGAATCACGAACAGGATAGCGCCGTACGTGCCGGGAAGATCGTAGCGTTCGGCGAGCTCGTTGATCAACTGGCCGAGGCCGCCGAAGTTGATCAGGAACTCGACGCCGACGATGTTGATCAGCATGAAGATCAGTCCGACGCGCAGCCCGACGAAGATGCTCGGCAGCGCCGCGGGAAGCAGGATCTTGCGAAAGAGCTTCGCGTTGTCGAGCCGGAAACTGCGGCCGACGTCGAGCAGAACGGTGCGCGTCCCGGCGAGGCCCTCGACCGTCTTCAGGATGACGGGCGGGAGTCCCGCGACGAACGCGATCATCACGATCGTCGTCCCGCTGCGCCCGAAGATCACGAGGAACAGCGGATACATCAGGACGATCGGCGCCGACGCGAGCGCCGCGACCCATGTCTCGCACGCGCTGCGCAGCAACCGGAATCGAAACATCAGCATGCCGAGCGCGATGCCCACGACGACGAGCAGCACGCTGGCTGCCAGCGCTTCCTGCGTCGTCTGCCAGAAGCGATGCGGAACCGACTCCTCGGCGACGATGCGGGGAATCGCGGCAAGCACCTGCGAGGGCAGCGGCACGACGAACCGGTTGATGACGCCCGCACGAATCAGGCCTTCGACAGCGGCGAATGCACCGATCACCGTGCCGACGCCAAGTGCCGGCGCCGCCAATCGGCGGAACGCGTGGTCCCCGGGCATCGCGTCGCTCCGCGCTGCAGCACCAGCGCCAGTCATCGCGTCATTCCATGCTGCAGCGTCGTGCACGTCATCGCGCCCCTCCGCGCTGCAGCGTCCGCGACTCGTCTTCGCGGATGCCACGACTCGCCTCTTCGCGCAAATCGCTCCAGATCTGCGCGACGTAATGGCCGAACGCGTCGCTGCCGACCACTTCGGACGTGCGCGGCCGCGGCAGGTCGATCTCGACGGCGCGCTTCAGCGTGCCCGGACGGTAGGTCATCACCAGCACGCGATCGGACAGCTGCACCGCTTCGGTGATGTTGTGCGTAATCAGCAGCGTCGTCTGGCGCAGCTGCTGGTGGATCTGCAGCACCTTGTCGCCGAGCAGCAGCCGCGTTTGCTCGTCGAGCGCCGCGAACGGCTCGTCCATCAGCAGGATGCGCGGCTCCGACGCGAGCGTGCGCGCGATCGCGACGCGCTGCCGCATGCCGCCGGAAAGCTCGGCAGGGTAGCGGCGCTCGAAGCCGTCGAGCCCGACCAGCGATACGAAATGCCGCGCACGCTCATGGCGCTCGCGCTTGCCGACACCCGCGATCTCGAGCGGAAACGCGACGTTGTCGATGACGGTGCGCCATGGAAACGTCGACTCCTCCTGGAACACCATGCCGAACGCCGGATGCGTGCCCGACACCGGTTGTCCATCCACGGCGACGCGGCCGTCGAAATTGCCGGCGAGGCCGCCGATGATGTTGAACAACGTCGATTTGCCGCACCCGGACGGGCCGATCAGCGACACGAACTCGCCCTGCGCGACCGAGAACGAGACCCGGTCGACGGCGAGCAGCGAATCCTCGCCAACGCCAAAGCGCTTGACGATTTCCGCGACGGTGAGGATCGGACCGCCCGCGGCGGCGGGCGACGGCGACGTTCCGGGTGCCTGCGGCGCGATGACGGGCGAGCGCACGAGCACGCGCGGGCGCTCGGCCGCTATTGCCGCGGCACGATCTGGACGAGCTCGGCGAGCTGCTCCTTCGTGAGCGGCTGCGCCGTGAACTTGAGCTCGACGGCGTCCTTGACGATCGTGTCGAGCCCGACGATCTTGTCAGGATCGATCGCCGATTTCGGGAAGAAATCGTCACGCACGCGCTTGGCTTTTGCCTCGGATATGCCGACGAAATCGGCGTAGACCTTGAGCGCGGCCGGGTCGTTGTACATGTAGTCGATCGTCTCGCGATACGCCTTCATGTAGCGATCGAAGACCGGCTTCCTCGATTGCAGCGCCTGCGCATTTGCGATCAGCAGGCGCACCGTCTGGCCCTTGAACACGTCGGCGTCGTTGCCGCTCGCGATGATGCGGATCTTCTTCTCGTCGAGCTGATCGAGCCCGAACGGCGGCGCCGACCAGCCGACGTCCACCTGGCCCGACATGACCTGCGTCAGCGTCGACGACGGACTCCCCGTGGCGACGGGAGTCGCCTTCAGGTCGTACTGCTTCATGAACGCCGTGACGATGCCGTTGGTGGACGAACCTTTCGTCGAGTACGCGATCGTCTTGCCGGCGGTGTCCTTCAGCGACTTGATCGGCGAATCCTCCCGCACGTACCAGAACAGGTCGCGCGCGCCGGTCGTCTGCGCACCGATGATGCGCACCGGCGCGCCTTTCGAAAATGACGACAGCGCGCCCATGACGCCAACGGCGACGCCGATGTCGACGTTTCCGGAGATCACCGGCTGCTGCGTCTCGCCGCTGCCCTGCGTCCACAGGATCTCGAGCACGAGCCCATGCTTCTTGAAGATGCCTGCGCGCTGGCCGACCTCCGAGACGGACGTGTCCCAGTTGCCGCGCTGGCCGATGGCGAGCTTCAGCGTGTCCTGCGCGGCGGCGGGCAGCGCGAGGCAAACAGCGAGCGCTGCGAGCGTTGCGTGTGCGAGGTGCTGCAGGTTCATAGGGCCTCCTCCTCCATCAGTGGTTTTGTTTTCGGCAGCATCCGCCAGTCGACGCCCTTCGCGACGATGCCTTCGAACGATTGTAGCGTCACGTACGGCGGGCGGCTCCCGGCGGTGCCGATCGCGGGCTCGCCCGCGGCGTGGCGCCGGACCGCATCGACCATCCGACGCCGGAACTCGACGATCGCGAGATCGCTTGCGCCGAGGCGCTCGGCCGAGCGGTCGGCGATCGGGCCCATCGTTTCCCACATCGCCATGTCCTGCGTCGGGATGCCGCGCATGCCCGTGAAATCGCCGAGCTTCATCGCCTGGCGGTCCTGCAGGTAGCCGTTGTCCCGATTGCGCCGGTGACGATAGTTGCAATCGAGGTCCGCGCCAGGCTGCGCGCCACAGAACTTGCGCCAGGCCTCCTGGTCGATGCCACCGCCTTCGCGGTCGCTCCACGCGACGAAGTAGAACATCGTGTGCGTATCGTCGATCGGGACGTTGAGGATCGACAGGTTGTACAGGTTGTTGGGCGGGATGAGCACGGTGAACGGCGCGACGAACAGCGTCACGCGCACGTAATCGTGCGTGGCCGCATCCTTGATCGGCCGCCGGATGGCGGCGTAACGGAATCCGAAGTCGGTCTGCTGCACCGAAAGGCGCGGCGCCTTGTCCGTCGATGGTCGGGGCCACACGGTGGCCGTGGCCTTGGCGCTGTCGACGCGCGCGGGCGGCATGTCGGTCGCGTGCAGCGTCGAGCTGTGCGCCGAATCGATCGCGCCCTCGAGCACCTGCGCCCAGTTCGCCTCGATGCGCATCTTCACGATGCTGGTGCGGGTGGTGGGCGAGGGCGCCCACGCGGGCGGCTCGAAAGGCGGCGGCTCGCCACGCCCCATGTAGACCCAGACGAAGCCGCCCGCTTCCTCCGAACGCCAGGCGGTGTGCTTGACTTTCATCGCGAGGCAGCTCGCCGCGGGCTCCGAAGGCATTTCGACGACGTTGCCTTCGACGTCGATCTTCCACCCGTGATAGAGGCAGCGCAGCCCCGATTCCTCGTTGCGGCCCAGCGCGAGCGATGCGCGCCGATGCGGACAGTGCTCGCCGACGACGCCAAGCCTGCCGTCCGAGTCGCGGAACACGACGAGATCCTCGCCGAGCAACCGCGCGCGCAGCGGCGTGCCGTCCGGCTCCGTCACCTCCTCGGACATGCAGACGGGCAGCCAGTGCGCGCGCATCAGGCGCCCCATCGGAGCGTCGCCTTCGACGCGGCACAGCAGGTCGTTTTCTTCGGCGGTCAGCATGGCGAAATCTCCGCGAGGAAGCAGGTCGGGCTCGGCGCTTCGTCGCATAATGTTAGGCGTCTAAGTAACGATACCGCGGGACGAGCGGCACTGTCGAGCGCGATCCATGAGCGAGCGATCTCCACCGCTGATGCCGTTAACGGTCGCGCGCACCGCGCACGCCGCCGTGGGGATTCACGTGTTCGAGCTGGTCGCGAGCGGAGGCCAGGAGCTCCCGCCGTTCACGCCGGGGGCGCACGTCACCGTGCGGGCGCCGAACGGCCAGCTGCGCAAGTATTCGCTGGCAAACGATTGCGGCGAACGCCATCGCTACGTGATCGCAGTCAAGCGCGAGGCGGCGGGCCGCGGCGGTTCAGCGAGCCTCGTCGACGATTGCGGCCAGGGCGCGCTGCTTGCGTGCTCCGCACCGCAGAACGATTTCGAGCTTTCGGAAAAGGCGAAGGAATTCCTGTTCATCGCCGGCGGCATCGGCATCACGCCGATCATGTCGATGGTTCGACACCTGGCATTGCGCGACGCTCGCCGGTTCAAGCTGCATTACCTGACGCGCTTGCCGGAGGAAACGGCATTCCTCGATGAGCTCCGCGCGCCACCCTTTTCCGCGAGCGTGGCGATCCACCACGACGGCGGCGATCCCGGGCGCTCGTTCGACTTGTGGCCGCTCTTCGAACGACCCCGCGCGCTGCACGTTTATTGCTGTGGACCGCGGGCGATGCTGCAGGCGGTGCGCGACATGTCGGGGCACTGGTCGACGTCCACGATCCATATCGAGAGCTTTGCCGACGCGGGAACCCTCGCGGTGCCCGAGGACCGGCCGTTCCGCGTACGCCTCGCGCGCAGCGGCACGACGGTCGACGTCGGCGCGCGCCAGTCGATTCTCGAGGCGTTGCGCGAGCATGGCCTCGACGTGCCGAGCTCGTGCGAGAGCGGCACCTGCGGCACGTGCCGCACGCGGCTCCTCGCGGGTGACGTCGATCATCGCGATCTCGTGCTGTCCGACGCCGAGCACGCGGACAACATCATGGTGTGCGTGTCGCGTGCACGCTCGCCCGAAATCGTCATCGACCGATGAGCGGCGCGTTGCCCGGCGGGAGTCCTGACGACTCGCACGTTTTGCGCTGGGGCGTCGCCGGTCTCGGGCGCGCGTTCACGCTGATGCTGCCGACGTTCGTCCGCGATCCGCGCGTTCGGCTCGTCGCGGCGGCCGATCCGCGGCCGGAGGCGCGCGAGCGGTTTGTCGCGGAGCTCGGCGCGCGCGCGCACGCGTCGGTGGACGCGCTGTGCCGCGATGCCGACGTCGACGTCATCTACGTGGCGACACCGCATGGCTTGCACGCCGAGCACGCGGTGCTCGCTGCGCGCAACGGCAAGCACGTGCTGGTGGAGAAGCCGATGGCGCTGTCGGTTGGGGATTGCACGCGAATGATCGAGGCGGCACACGCGGCCGGCGTGCAGCTTTGCGTCGGTCACAGTCACAGCTACGACGCGCCCGTTCGTCGCACGCGCGACATCATCGACAGTGGCGCGTTCGGTTCGGTGCGCATGATCCAGGCGCTCTACTACACCGACTTCCTGTATCGCCCGCGTCGTCCGGAGGAGCTCGACACCGCGCGCGGCGGGGGCGCTGTGTGGAATCAGGCAGCGCACCAGGTCGACATCGCCCGCCTGCTGGGCGGCGGCCGCGTGGCACACGTGCGCGCGCTGACCGGCAACTGGGACCCGGCGCGGAATACCGAAGGCGCGTACGCGGCATTGCTGGCGTTCGAGGGCGGCGCGTTCGCGTCGCTGACGTACAACGGGTACGGGCTCTTCGACTCCGACGAGTTCTGCGGCTGGACGAGCGAGCTCGGCATGTCGAAGGAGGCTTCCGGCCACGGCACGGCGCGGCGGGGACTTCGCGATCTTGGCGATCCGGCCGCCGAGCTGTCGCTCAAGCAGGCGCGCAACTACGGCGGCCCTGCGTATCGGTCGTCGGACGCGCCGCGAACGCACGAGCACTTCGGCACGTTCATCGTCTCGTGCGACGGCGCCGACCTTCGCCCGATGCCCGACGGCGTGATGGTCTACGAAGGACGTGGCGCGCGTTTCGAGGCACTCCCGCCGCCCTCGATACCGAGGCGCGAAGTGATCGACGAAGTGCATCGTGCGATCGCCACCGGGACGCCTCCGTTGCACGACGGGCGCTGGGCGCGCGCGACGCTCGAGGTGTGTGCGGCGATGCTGGAGTCGGCGCGTACCGGTCGGGACGTTCCGCTGGTTCATCAGCTCGACGCGCCGAAAGGTGCCGCGTGCGAATGACCGCACGGGTTCGGCGCGCGCGGTCCCCGCAGCGCGATGTCGCTGCGCTCGCTCGCGGTGCGCGGTCGCAGCACGATGCCGTCCCGCGCGCTCGACCGCCTTCCGCGACAAGCGATGCGCAGCTCATCCTGCGGCACTGGCAGGAGGCGGTACCCGACGATCGGCTCGCGCACCTCGTCAAGGATGCGACGCGTGCGCTCGTGCGCGCGCTGCACGTGCGGCTCGCACGACACGGCGTGCCGTTCGGACACTGGACGTTCCTGCGCATCCTGTGGGAATCGGACGGCCTCACGCAGCGCGCGCTGAGCCGCGAGGCGGGGGTGATGGAGCCGACGACGCACGCGGCACTCGCGACGATGGAGCGGCTGGGTTACGTCGTGCGGCGTCGCACCGCCGGCAACCGGCGCAACGTCTACGTGTTCCTGACGCCCGCCGGCCGCGCGCTCAAGCGGAAGCTGGTGCCGCTGGCCGAGGACGTCAATCGCCGCGCCATCCGTGGCGTCGCCGCCTCGGACGTCGCCGCAACGCGCCGTGCGCTGCTGGCGGTTATCGAGAACCTGGCGCGCGACGAACGCGCATCGGCCTGATCATCCCCCCGTGGTCTCGCCGCCCATCACCTGCAGCACGGTGCCGGTCACGTAGGACGAGTCGGCATTCGACGCGAGGAACACGTACGCCGGTGCGAGCTCTTCCGGTTGTGCCGGCCGCCCCATGGGACTCTTCGCGCCAAACTTCGACACGTCCTTCGCCGTCATGCCGTCGTCGGCCGGATTGAGCGGCGTCCAGACGGGGCCCGGCGCGACGGCGTTGACGCGAATGCCCTTGTCGATAAGGTTCATCGCGAGCGCCTTCGTGAACGCGTTGATCGCGCCCTTGGTGGCGGAATAGTCGGGCAGCTCCTTCGAGCCCTTGATGCCGGTTTCCGAGCTGGTGGCGACGATGGCGCCGCCGGGCTTCATGTGCCGCAGCGCCGCGCGCGAAAGGCGGAAATACGCGTAGATGTTCGTCTTGAACGTGGCGTCGAATTCCTCGTCGGTCACCTCGTCCAGCGTCTCCTTGCGGTTCTGGTGCGCGGCATTCGGCACGAGGATGTCGAGCTTGCCGAAATTCCGTACCGTCTTCTCGACGACTTCGTCGCAGAACGCGGCGTCGGTCAGGTCGCCTGCGAGGGCGAAGCACTTGCCGCCGGCCGCTTCGATGGCCTTTTTCGTCTCATCGGCGTCCGGCTGCTCCTGCGGCAGATAGGTGATCGCGACGTCGGCGCCCTCGCGCGCATACAGGACGGCGACCGCACGGCCGATGCCGGAATCGCCGCCCGTGATCAGTGCGACCTTGCCTTCGAGCTTGTGCGCGGCGCGATACGATTCCGCCTCGTACCGCGGGCGCGGCTGCAGATCCTTTTCGAGCCCGACGCCGTCGAGATGCTGCTCGGGAAATGGCGGTTTCGGTTGCTTCGCCTTCGACGACGCCTGTCCTGTCTTTTGCGGATTCATGCCGGATCTCCGGTGATTTGCAAGATTTGCAACGTCGGCAACTCCACGCGGTGCCGGAGCGGCATTGCAGGAATTGCACAACGAGCGAACGGTTTCGGCGGCGGCGCAAGCGGGCCGTTTGCGTGTATCCTGCACGCCCGGATTTCCGCCGCCGCGAACTCGCGGTTTGACAACACCGGCGGAAAATCTATCTTTCAGCGAAAGGAGCGGTGATGGGACTGATCGACTTCGTCAAGGATGCGGGCGAGAAATTGTTCGGCCGCGGGCAGGCACAGGCCGCCGTGAAGGAAGCTGCCGCGGAGCCTTCGAATCAGGCGAAGGTCCAGGCCGCGAACGCCGCTGCCGGCGACGCGATCCTGGAGTACGTCAAATCGCAGAACCTGTCGGCCACCGGCCTCACCGTCACGTACGACGGCGCCACGTCGACGGTCAGCGTGTTCGGCGTTG
>DATEIQ010000295.1:0-17842 GCA_035278845.1 Casimicrobiaceae bacterium
CCTTCGATGATCCGACGCCTGCTCGCCCGCCTGCTCCCCGGCCGGGCGAACTCCGAGCCGCGGATCTATGCACCCGACCGGCATCCGGTGCGCCGCGATCAGTTGTCGAACGCCGCCCGCACGGTGACGCGCAACCTGCAGGACGAAGGATTCAAGGCGTTCATCGTCGGCGGCGCCGTGCGCGACCTGCTGCTCGGCATCGTGCCGAAAGACTTCGACGTCGCGACGAATGCCACGCCCGAGCAGGTGAAGCCGCTGTTCCGCCGCGCGTTCATCATCGGCCGGCGCTTCCGGCTCGTGCATGTCCATGCCGGCAACGATGTCATCGAGGTATCGACGTTCCGCGCCGCGCAAACCGGCGACGACACCACCGACGAGCACGGGCGGCTGCTGTCCGACAACGTGTACGGCTCGCAGGCCGAGGACGCCGTTCGCCGCGACTTCACGATCAACGCGCTTTACTTCGATCCGGCCACCGAATCGATCTGGGACTACGTCGGCGGGGTTGTCGATGTGCGCGCGCGGCGGTTGAAGCTGATCGGACCGCCGGTCACGCGCTACCGCGAGGACCCGGTGCGGATGCTGCGCGCGGTGCGTCTCGCCGCAAAGCTGGGCTTCACGATCGACCCGCGCACCGAGGAGCCGATCGCCCGCCTCGCGCCGTTGATGGCCAACGTGCCGCCGGCGCGGCTGTTCGACGAGATGCAGAAGCTGCTGCTTTCCGGTCATGCGGCCGACACGCTGCGCAGCCTGCGCGCGCACGGCCTCTCGCACGGTCTCTTGCCGCTGCTCGACATGATTCTCGAGCAGCCGCTCGGACACAAGTTCATCGACGCCGCGCTCGCCGGCACCGACGCGCGCGTGCGCGAGGGCAAGGGCGTATCGCCCGCGTTCCTCTTCGCGACGCTGCTCTGGCACGAAGTTCTCGTGACGTGGAACGCCGCGAAGCAGCGCGGCGAGCGACCGCTGCCCGCGCTCTTCGACGCGATGGACAAGGTGCTCGAGGCGCAGGCTTCGCGCATCGCGATTCCGCGCCGGTTCGAGGCGACGATCAAGGAGATCTGGTCGCTGCAACCGCGCTTCGAGCAGCGCGCGGGCACGCGGCCGGCGCGCCTCACCGAGCATCCGCGCTTTCGCGCCGCGTACGATTTTCTCGTGCTGCGCGGCGAAAGCGGCGAGGCGCCTGCTGCGCTCGTCGATTAGTGGAGGCGCTTTCAGGACGCGATCCCCGAGGAGCGCGACACGATGCTGAAGCCGGACGAGGCGCCGAAGAAGCGCCGGCGGTCTCGCCGCGGCCGCAAGCGCCATGCGGAAGCCGCGACGGCCGGCGAGAACACCGCCCCGCCCGCCGCCGGCGACGAATAGAGCAGGAAGGCTCGATGCGCGCGTACGTCGGGCTCGGCAGCAATCTCGAACATCCGCGCCGGCAGCTCGCAAGAGCGCTCGCGCGGCTCGATGCGCTCGATGGCGTGCGCGTGCTCCGCGTTTCGCCGTTCTACGTGAGCGCACCCGTTGGCGGCGTCCCGCAGCCGGATTACGTGAATGCGGTCGCCCTCGTCTCCACGTCGCTCGCGCCGCACGCGCTGCTTGCGCGCATGCAGGCGATCGAGCGCCGCCAGCATCGGCGGCGCGACGCGCAAACAGCCCGGAACGCGCCGCGTACGCTGGACCTCGATCTGCTGCTGTATGGCGCGCGCCGGATCCACAGTACGCAACTGACCGTTCCGCATCCGCGGATGCACGAGCGGGCGTTCGTGCTGAAACCACTTACCGATGTCGCGTCCACCGTCACGATTCCAGGGCGGGGTCTCGCGCGCCGGTGGCTGGCGCAGGCGCGCACGCAGCGCATCCGGCGCACCCGCAGTTCACCGTGGATTCCGGCTACTTGACGGCGCCGGCGGTGAGGCCGCGGACGATGTTGCGCTGAAACAGGTAGAACAGAATCAGCATCGGGGCGACGGCGACGACCACGCCGGCGAAGATGAGGCTCGGCGCACGCGCCTCCGCGGTGTCGAGGGACGCGAGCCCGATCTGCAGCGTCTGCATCTCCGGTGTATTCGTGACGAGCAGCGGCCAGAAGAACTGGTTGTACGCGGCGATGAACGTGTACAGCGCCAGCACGCCCAGTGCATGCTTGGACAGCGGCACGAGAATCGTCCATGCGAAGCGCAGATGCCCGCAGCCGTCCATCTTCGCCGCCTCGCGCAGCTCCGAGGGAAACGTCAGGAAGAACTGGCGCATCAGGAACGTGCCGAATCCGCTGGCGATGAAAGGCACGACGAGACCCGGGTAGCGGTTGATCCACCCGAGGTCCGCCACGAGCAGATACTTGGGAATGATCAGCGATTCGACCGGAATCATCATCGTCGTCATGAAGGCCGCGAACACCACGCGCTTGTACGGGAACGCGATGAACACGAACGCATAGGCGGCGAGCACCGACGTCAGCAGTACCCCGGTTACGATCGCGAGCGACACGAGCATGCTGTTTCCATATTGCCGAACCAGCGGAAACGCATCCATGACGCGAAGGTAATTGCGCCCTTCGAACTCGGTCGGGAACAGCGCGGGCGGAAAGGCGACCAGTGCGGCATCGCTCATCAGCGAACCGGCAATCGCGTAGTACAGCGGGAACAGGATGACCGATGCCACGGCCGCAAGCAGCGCGAGATAGGCGATGCGGCGCAGCTCCTTCACGAGTAGAACACGCGCCGGCCGAGCACGCGGAACTGGACGACGGTGATCGCGAGCACGATGAGCATCAGCACCACGCCCTGCGCCGAGGCCAGACCGTAGTCGCTGGTGCCTAGCCCGAATGCGGTTTCGTAGAGGCTGTACACGAGCGTGGTCGTCGTGTTGGCCGGGCCTCCGTGTGTGAGGATCTTGATCTCACCGAACGTCTGCAACGCGTGGATCGTCGAGATCACCAGCAGAAAGAACAGTGTCGGCGTGAGCAGCGGCAGCGATATGAAGCGAAAGCGCGCGAGCTTCGAGGCGCCGTCGATGCGCGCCGCCTCGTACAGCGCTTCGGGAATCGACTCGAGTCCGGCGAGGCACACCAGCATCGCGTATCCGGCATGGCGCCATACGACGACGGCAGCGAGGCTCGGCAAAGCGGCGGCGGGCGACGTCAGCCAATCGACGGGCGGCACGCCCACATAGGACAGCAGACCGTTGAACAGGCCGATGCCGGGCCGGTAGAACACGTCGAAAACCACGGCCGCGGCCGCCGCCGAGAATGCGAACGGCGTTGCGAGCAGCGTACGAAACAAGCCGATCCCGCGAATGCGCGGCTGTACCAGCAGCGCCAGTCCGAGCCCGAGCAGGATGCTGGGGATCACCGTGAACACGACGAACCACGCCGTCGTCGCGAGCACCGACACGAACTCGGGATCGGTGAAGATGCGCTCGTACTGCTCCAGGCCGACGAAGGCAACCGGCTGGCCGAGCAAATCGTTGGCGAACAGGCTGAGCCAGAACGAACGGCCCAGCGGGTAGAACACGAAGGCCGCGAAAACCGCAATCGATGGCGCGAGAAAGACCAGCGCCGTCGCGGTTTCGCGTCGCGTGGCGCGGCGACGACGCGCGCCCGCGCTCACGTTCCTTCGCCGGTCCAGGCGCGCCAGAGCATCGGCGCAATCGCCGGCGGCGCCGCAAGCACGCCGTCCATCGGCACGCCATCGTCCGGGCCGCGCGCGCTGAAGATCGACGCGCCGCCTTCACGCGCGATCAATGCGCCGGCATAGACATCCCAGCTGTTGTAGTGACCCGCGAGCACGGTGCCGGTCGCTCGCCCCACGCCGACGAGCGCAAGCGCGAGCGCGCACGAGCCCATGATGCGCGTGCCGGCGGGTACGGCGGCAATGCGATCGAGATAGCGGTACATCCCAGGCCACGGCGACTGTCGCGACCATTCGGTAAGGAATACGCCGCCTTCCATGCGCTCGGCTGTAGCGCAAGTCACGCGTGCGTCATCAATGAACGCGCCGCGGTCGCGTATCGCGCTGTAGACCTCGCCGCGGTGCACGTCGGCCACGACACCCACCAGCACGCCGTCACGGTCTGCAAGCGCAAGGCTGAAAGACACCCACGGAACGCCATGCACGAAGTTGAGCGTGCCGTCGATCGGGTCGAGATGCCACGCGAGCGTATCTTCGCCGGCAGCATCCGTGCGTCCGAATTCCTCGCCGACGATGACATGCGACGGGTAGCGCGCCGCGATGCGGTCTCGGATGTCGATCTCCACTGCGCGGTCGAACGGCGTGACCCAGTCGCTCGCATCGACCTTGGTGGCAGCGTGTGCCGCCGAGGGCCGTGCCGCAGCGATCACGCCCGCGGCGTGCTGCGCGAGTTCGACCGCAAAACGATGGTAGGCCTCGCGAGCGTCCACGTCGCCAGCGCTCATCAGCGTTGTCGCGGCCGGTCTAGCGATCGAGGCCCGCCGCGATTGCCGGCAGGTCGTTGCTGATGATGGCGTCGACACCGGCATCGCGTGCGCGCCGCGCCGACACGGGGTCGTCGACGGTCCAGCACCATACGCCGAGTCCCATGGCGCGATAGGCGGGGACGGCGGTGCCGTTCGCCTCCGTCCATTCCAGGTTGATCGCAAACGGGGCCACGCGCGCGATCAGCTCGGCGGGCGGAGGCTCGGGATGCGACCACGACATCAGCACGCGCGAGCCGGGAATGGCGCGACGCACGGCCTCCGCCATCGTCGGTCCACCGTTGAAGACAATGCGCGGATAAGCGCCGCGCGCGGCGATCATCGAATCGATCGCCGGCAGCATCGTGTCGATCTTCACATCCACGACCAGCATGCCGCGCGTGCCGTCGAGCACCTGCTCGAGCGTCGGGATGCGATCGATCGCGCCGTCGGGCGAACGTGCCCTGAGTCCCTGCACTTCGGCAAGCGTCAGTTGGCCAATTTCGTGCGGATCTCCCCAGAACCGCTCGAGCGTTCGGTCGTGGAGCAGCACCGGCACGCCATCGCGGGTGGCGCGCACGTCGAACTCGGTGGCGTCCGCGGCGGCGCGCTCGGCGATTTCGATCGAGCGCAGCGTGTTCTCGATCGCGACACGCGGGGCGCCCCGGTGCGCAACCCGCAGCGGTCCTGTCCGTCGGCCTTCGCTTGCAGCGTGCCCCCACGCTCGCGGCTCCGCCGCTTCGCTGCCCCCCGAGGGGGCTGAATTCGCGCCTTGGGGCGGCCCGGCGGCGCTCATCGGCCGATCGCGCGGTTGTACGCCTTGATCGCCCCCGCCATCGCCGTTTGGCCCTCGGCCAATGCGTGGTCGGGCGTGTCGCGGCCGAGGATCACCGACTCGATGATGTCGTTCATCTTCTGACGCGCCTGCGGCATCACGCCCATGAAGCAGCCACGGCTCGCGGGCGTCGATGCCACGCCCGAGAGCGCCTGGCCAGGCAGCGCGAACTCGGGGTTCTTCGCCACCGCCTCCTTGAACGCAGGCAGGTCGACGGCACGCGCGTTGACCGCGATGTAGCCGGTTCGCGTTGCCCAGTTCGCCTGCGCTTCGGGCGAGCCGAGAAAGGCGACGAAACGCGCCGCGGCCGCCTGTTTTGCTTGCGAACCTTTGATCACCCACATCGATGCACCGCCGTTCAGGACCTGACCATTCATGCCGACCTTGGGCGACGGATACGGGGCAACGCCGACTTCGAACTTCGACTCGCGCATCATGTCGCGCATGTTGGCCGACGTGAAGATCAGCATCGCCGCGCGACCCGACGTGAACGCCGCGATGCCGTCGTTGTTCTGGCGTCCCGCGGAGAGTCCAACGCCGTCGCGCATGATCGATCCCCACCACGACACGATGTCGCCGACGGCCGGCACGTTCCAGTTGACGTCGGTGGCGAGGCCGCTGCGCCCGTTTTGCTGGTTGCAGTATTCGAGGTTCGCGCGTCCGTAGAACTGCTCCATCAGCCAGCCGTCGATGACCGCAACGAAGCCATAGCGCGTGGTGCGGTCACCCTGCTTGACGACGAGCTTCTCGGCAGCGGCGCGAAGTTCCTGCAGCGTGCGCGGCGGCTTCGCGGGGTCGAGTCCCGCCTCCCTGAATGCGTTCTTGTTGTAGTACAGCATCGGCGCCGACGCATTGAAAGGCAGCGAGAGCAGCTTGCCGTCGATCGTGTAATACGCGGAAATGCCCTTCAACAGGTCGTTGGTGTCGAGTCCAGCGCCTTTTGCAAGGTCGCCGAAGGGAACGGTGATTTTGAGGTCGTAGACGAGCCGCGAGCCGATCTCGTTCACCTGCACGACATCGGGGAGCTGCTTCGTTTGAATCGCCGCCTTGAGCTTCGCCAGCGCGTCACCGTAGGGCCCCTGGAAGATCGCAGTCACCTTGATCTTGCCGGCGTTGGCTGCATTGAACTGCTCGACGAGCGCGTTCAACGCCTCTCCGTTGCGTCCCCCCATCGAGTGCCACAGCGTGACCGATTCCTGGGCGTGCGCCGGCAGGCAAGCGGCGGCAAGCAATGCGCAGGCTGCGACGCGCGACGCGCGGCTCGCGAAAAGCGCGAGGCGTGCGAAAAGCGCGAGGCGTGCGAAAAGCGCGCGGCCGCCTTGCCCGAACACCATGGCGATGCGTTTCATCGAATCCTCCTTTTGTGGACCGGATGTCTCCACCTGAGCGCTGCATTCGCTGCGTTCAGGCGTCGGGCCCGGTTTTGCACAATCGATTGTGCCACCGTGACTTTGGGCCCGCAACCCCATAACCATCGCGGTGCCTGACTAGGCAAACGGTCCCGCAAACCGATTTGCTACCATTACGGCCGTCGTCCAATGCGGGATCCATCGACGATGCTTCCGCATCCAGACCGCATGGACCTATCCGCCTGCCGCTACATCGTCATCGAGGGCCCGATCGGCGCCGGCAAAACGAGCCTCGCGCGCGAGCTCGCGCATCGGCTGCACGCCGACGAGCTGCTCGAGCAGCCTGACGACAATCCGTTCCTCGCGCGCTTCTACGACGACATGGCGCGCTTCGCGCTGCCGACGCAGCTCACGTTCCTGTTCCAGCGCGTCGACCAGCTCCGCGGCCTTGCGCAGCTCGACATGTTTCGCCGGCCGACGGTGGCCGACTTCCTGCTCGACAAGGACCCGCTGTTCGCTCGAATCAACCTGACCGACGACGAGTACGCGCTGTACGAAAAGGTGTTCGCGCATCTGAAACCGCAGACGCCGACACCCGATCTCGTCGTGTACCTGCAGGCGCCGGTCGACACGCTGGTCGAGCGGGTGCACCGGCGCGGCATCGACTTCGAGCGCGCGATACCGGCCGAGTACCTGGCGCGCCTCGCTGACGCCTACACGCGCTTCTTCTACCGCTACGAGGAAGCGCCGCTTTTGATCGTCAACAGCGAGCGGCTCAATTTCGTCGACGATTCGGCGCACGTCGAGCTGCTGCTCGGTCGGATCGGCAACATGCGCGGCCAGCGCGAGTTCTTCAACCTCGGTCCGGCGTGACCGGCAGCTACTGAACGCGGGAGGAGCGATGGAAATCATTCAATCCGCCGAAGCGCTGCGCGAGCGGCTCGGCCGTGCCGATCAGGTGGCATTCGTGCCGACGATGGGCAACCTGCACGAAGGACACCTTTCGCTGATGCGAATCGCGCGCCGGCACGCCGACTGCGTGGTGGCGAGCATTTTTGTCAACCGGCTGCAGTTCGGGCCGAACGAGGACTTCGATCGCTATCCGCGCACGTTCGAAGTCGATCGTGCGAAGCTCGAGAACGAAGGCGTCGACGTGTTGTTCGCGCCGCACGAGCACGACATGTATCCGACGCCGCAGGTCTACCGCGTGCAACCGCCGCCGGTCGGCGACGAGCTCGACGGCCAGTTCCGGCCCGGCTTCTTCAACGGCGTGTGCACGGTCGTGCTGAAGCTCTTCAACATGGTACAGCCGGATTTCGCGGTGTTCGGCAAGAAGGACCGGCAACAGCTCAAGCTGGTACGCGGCATGGTGCAGCAGTTCAATCTGCCGATCCAGATCATCCCGGGCGAGACGGTGCGGGCCGATGACGGCCTCGCGCTGGCGTCACGCAACAATTACCTGTCGCCGGTGGAGCGCACGGAAGCTCCGCGGCTGTATCGTACACTGCGTGAAGTGGCGGACGGCATCGCAAGCGGCCGCACCGACTACGCGAACCTCGAAGCGGCCGCGCGCACCGAGCTCGCGCGCCATGGCTGGAAGGTCGACTACATCGCGGTGCGCAACGGCATCGGATTGCGCATTCCCCATCCAGAGGGCTACGATCACCCGAACGTGCTGATCGTGCTCGGCGCTGCGACGCTCGGGACGACACGGCTCATCGACAACGTCGACGTAACGCAGAAGGACGGCGAGGACTGACCACCCATTGATCGCGACCATGGCCACGATTGCACCGCCGGCGTTTCTCTTCCTCCAGATCAACAAGCGCTGCAACCTGCGCTGCCAGCACTGCGATTTCTGGAAGCTCGACGATGACGATCGGCCGCGCTACCTTTCGCCGGCGCGGCGGCGCGAGGTGCTCGGCGAGTTCGCCGCGCTCCGTCCCGGCGGCTCCGTGGTCATCTGTGGCGGCGAAAGCATGCTCGATCTCGAGGATTACTTCGGCGTCGCCGGAGCGAGCCGCGAGCTCGGCTTGCGCTGCCTGTCGGTGATCAACGGCACGCGCGTACGCGATCGCGAGCGCGCGGATCGCATGGTGCTGGCGGGCCCCCACGAGATCTCCGTATCGCTGAACAGCCACCGTGCCGAACTGCACGACCGCACGCGGGGCGTCAAGGGCGCATTCGACAAGGCGGTGAAGGCGCTGCGGCTGCTGCTCGAAGCGCGCGCGCGCAATCGCACCGATACGCGAATCTACGCGATGGGACTCGTTTTCGACGAGAACCATCGCGAGCTCGAGGCGTTCTACGACTTCGTCCTGAACGACGTCGGCGCCGACAAGCTCAAGCTCAATTTCATCCAGCCTTCGTTCGGCCACGAAGGCGCGGAGGACGAGTTCTTCGCCAACCATCACGGCGTCGATCCCGACGTGGTATTCGAATCGATCGGCGAATGCGATCGCAAGTACGGGCTCGGACTCAACCCGGTGTGGCGCCAGCAGGTGAAGATGTATTTCCGCTCGCTGCAGGGTGCCGCCGACGTCAGGCGCGGATGGGGATCGAGGACCGGAACGTCCGAGCACATCTGCAATACGTACGAACGCAACATCATGGTCGACCACTACGGCGTCGCGCGCCTTTGCTTCTCGCACCTGTTCCCGGGAATGCCGCTGCGCAAGGCCGGCGACCTGGCAAGGTTCTGGGAATCGGCCGAATTCATTCGCCGCTCGATGCGCCGCTGCAACCAGTTCTGCGGGATCAGCCACAGCGTTCGACGCGAGACGAGCACGACCGCGTCCCGTCGCCCCGTGCCGGTTCCGGTGGTCGCAGCCGCCGAGCCACCGCGCGTCCCGCTGTTCGACTACTCGTACACGCTGGTGCGGAAATGAATCGGCAGCGCGCTCGTCACGCGTTCGCGCCGATTCCGAAGTAAAACCGCAGCGCACGCTCGCGCTGCCGCCGGATCAGTTCGATCGCTGCCTCGCGTGCCGCGCCGCCCACAGCCGCGTGCAAGCCTTCCTCGCGTGCAAGCAGTCCGATGCGCGCCCGCGCCTCGTCGCTGGTTTCCACCACGAAGCCCGTGCGACCGTCCTGGATCCATTCCGATGCGCCGAGAGCGCCGGTGAACACGACGACCGGGCGGCCCGCCGCCATTGCGGCAAGAATCCGCTCGTCCGCACATCCGCGGCCGCCGTAGTGCCCGCGATGCAACACGATGTCCGGCATCGCTCGCGCCGGGACGTCCCCGCCGGCGTCGAGAGCGGGCCTTGCGTCGGGTCGATCGTCACGAAACGCGCGCAGCAGGAACGGCGTTCCGGGTACGACGACGCGATGCCCGTCCCGGATCAGCGCGCGATAAAGCGCCGGATCGTCGGGATGATCGTCGAGCGGCGTGCCGGGACCGGGCCTGCCGACCGTGATCGGGTCGCGCCGAGGCACGTCGTCAATGCGTTCGACGGGCGCCGCGTCCAGCCATGGATATTCGACGGGCATTGCGCGCGCCATACCGGCCGCGACGGATTCGCAGGGCCGCGTGAACTGCAGCACCGCATCGGGACAAAGATCGCGGCAGCGCGTCAGCGCGCGCAGAAGCGGTCCCGGGTCGTCGCCGTCCATGCGTACGACGATCCGGGCGGGCGCGCCGCGTGACGATGGCGCGAAGTCGAGGTCCGCGTCACAAAGTACGATGCACGCGCGCGCCGTTTCGGGCGGCAGCGTTGCGCCGGTGGCGATGCGCAGCACGGCAGCGCGCTCGCCGAGTGCCGCCTGCATCGCCGATGCGAGGCGCGAGCGCCTCGCGTCGGACGCGCCGACGACGAGATAGAGCGCTGGCGACGGTATTGCCGCAGAAGTCGTCGCGTGCGTGACGAGTTCGCTCACGGTCGACCAAAGAGATGCGTCGCGGCGCAAGCGTTCGACCTGCGTACAGCAGGTTTCGAGCGCGACGCCGACGTCGGCGTCCGCCCGAATCGCAGCAGCGCGCTCGAGCAGTGCATAGGCGGCGATCGCTGCACCGAGGTCGAGCTCGCAGTGGGCGGCGGCGAGCAGTCGCTCTCGCGAGGCACGCGGATCCGCGACGGCGGCTCGCAGCCATGCGCGTGCAACCGCGGCCTCGCCGCGCAAGCGTGCGTCGTTCGCACGCTCGAGCTCCTTGTCGACGGCGGGAACATCACCGCGGATCGAGCCGAGGCGCCCGCAACACGCCTTCACCCGCCGGCCGCTCCCGCAGGCACAAAGCGCAAGCCGCGACGACGGGTTGGTCTCGCGCGACGGTGCGTTCGCCTCGCGCGACGGTGCGTTTGGGGCGCGCGACATGGCCCGCGCCTGATCGACTGCCGTGGCGGCATTTCCCGCGATTTCCGCGAGCGTCGCACGGAACTCCGCGGCGCGTGGATTGACGTCGATGGCTCTGCGAACATACCGTTCCGCTTCGCCGCGATCGCCGCCGGCGAGCGCGACGCGCGCCATGCCATGCAGCGCGCTGGGATCGTCCGGATACAGCGCGAGCGCGTCGGCGAACATCGCGCGGGCGCGCGCTAAATCGCCGGCGAAATACGCGCGGACAGCGGCGCGGCAACGCCAGGCGGCACGCTCGTTGTGCATTTCGCCGCTGCCTGCCCACTTCGCCCGAAGCATGTTGTCGAAGCGCGCGACCCGCGCCACGTCGCGATTCGTGCCATCGCCGGTTCCCGACGTGCCGAGGTCGGGACGGAACCGGAACGTCGCCGCCGACGGCAGGAACACGAAATCGCCATGCGCGGCTATCTGCGCGAGGAAGTCGCGGTCCTCGCACACGGTCAACGCCGGATCGAACCGGCATCCGAGTGTCCTGACGCGTGCGCTGATCAGCGCAGCCTGCCAGTAGAACAGCGGCGTGTAGTGAATCAGCGCGCGGTTGAACGGCCGGCCCACGACGCGCTGCTCGCGGCCATCGGCGCCGAACAGCCGGCCGCGTCCGTAGACGACGAGCGCATCGGGGTGTTCGCGGGCGCCGGCCACGAGCGTCGAAACATGCGTGGCGTCGCACGTGTCGTCGTCGTCGAGGAACGTGAACCAGGCTCCGCGCAGGACCTGCAATCCGGCGTTCGCGGCCAGCGGCCGCGGTAATCGCTGCGCCGTGCGCACCATGCGCAACTGGTGCCCTGGCCTCCACGCCAGGCGCGGCAATTCGGGGTGATGGCCACCGGTCGCATCGACGACGATTGCCTCGATGGCCGGATAGTCCTGGCTCGCGATCGACTGCAGCGCCTCGCGCAGCTCGGGCCGGCCCATGCTGCGGACGACGATCGAGACGAGCGGCACGCGGCCGTCCGCGCCTGCGAACGTCATGGCTTCCGCTGTCGTGCCGGCTTCGTCCGTCCGGATGCTCGGCGCCTGCCGGTGGCCGGCCTTTCCGAGTCGCGATGGAGCTCGACGCCGGCGCCCTCGAGCACAAGCCGGCGCGCGTCGTCCGTCGCGACCGCCACGCGGATGCTGCGATACGGCAACGCGTAGGCGCCGCCTGCCCGAGCGCGAATGCGCACTTCGTCGGCCGTCGTCGTCATCATGAACGCGACTTCGGCGAATTCGCCGTCGCGATGCTGCAGCGAGATGCCGTCGTCCTCGTACAGCGTGAACGACGACGTCGCATCCCCCGGCGGCGGAAACGCGCGGATCGACCGCGACGGCTCGTCGGTGAGGCGCGAGAAGTCGTCGCTGTCGGTCATCGGCACGATCGCGCCGGCAGGACAAAAGATCGGGATGCGGTCGAGCGGCGCCGCGACACGCGCCATTTCGCCGGCCGCGAATCGCTCGCCGGAGTCGAACGCAAACCAGCACGCCGGGCCTGCCGGAAGATAGATGTCGCGCGTGCGCGCGCCCGGTACGACGACCGACGCAACGAGCATCTGCGGGCCGCACATGAAATCGTCGCAATCCTCGAAGCAGCGCGGGTCGCTCTCGAAGTCGAAGAACGCCGGCCGCAGCCACGGCTCGGCGTCGCGGGCGGCGCGCGCGTACAGCGTGTATAAGTAAGGCAGCAGCCGGTAGCGCAGCCTGATCGCATCGCGGATCGGGTCGATCGCGTCCTCATGCAGCCACGGCGTGTTCGTCTCGCCGCCGCTCTTCCACGAATTCATGATGCAGCGTGGACTGAAGATGCCGTTCTGCACCCAGCGGATCAAAAGCTCGGCATCGGGCACCGGGCCCGCGAAGCCGCCGATGTCGTGACCGGTGTTGAACATGCCCGACAGGCTCATCGTCAAGCCCATCCGCAAGTTCCAGCGCAGCGTGTGCCAGCTCGTCGTGTTGTCGCCGGACCACGTTTGCGCGTAGCGCTGGATGCCGGGCGGGCCTGCCCGCGTGATCGTGAACACGCGCTCGCCGGGACGATGCGCCGCCTGCGCTTCGGCGCTCGCCCGCGTCATCAGCAGCGCTTGCAGCGGCCGCGAGCGCGCGATCGGGATCGGCATGCCGAAGCCGTGCGAGGCGCCGTCATCGTCCCAGATCTCGTACTCGTTGTTGTCGTTCCATGCCGCGTCGATGCCGTAGTCCAGCACTTCGCGCGCGAGCGATTGCTGCCACCAGCGGATTCCTTCGGGATGGGTGAAATCGATCTGCGCACCCTCGCCGTCCCAGAACTGGCCGACGCACGGCGCGCCGGTGACGCCGTCGTTCACGAACGCGCCGCGAGCCGCCACCTCGCCGTATGCCGGATGATCGTCGAGCAGGCACGGCTTCAAATTCACCACGACGCGCGCGCCGGCGTCGGTGAACCGCTTCACCGCCTCGCGCGGCTCGGGAAACTTGGCACGGTTCCACGTGAACACGTAGCGCCGCTTGCCGATGCTCGTGTAGCCGGAGCCGAAATGAAACGCCGAGAGCGGAATGTCGTGCCGCTTCGCATCGGCCACGAAGCGCGCAAGCTGCGCCTGCGCGTCCGGCGCGTCCGCGAGACCCATCGCGGTATTGGCGTAGCCGAGGCTCCAGCGCGGCCCGAGCGCCATGCGCCCGGTCAATTCCACGAAGCGGCGCACGACGTCACGAATCGCGGGACCCGCGATCACGTAGTAGTCGAGGTCGCCGTCGTCGATCTCCGTGCGCCGATAAAAGCCGTGGTAATTGTCGTACTCGCAGCCCAGGTCGAACGTCATCGGCGCGAGCGAATCGTAGAGAAAGCCGCACGCAATGCCCGAAAGGCTGCTGCGCGCGATCACGAACGGCCAATGCTTGTACAGCGGATCGGAACGCTCGGCGTCGTAGCCCAGCGCATCGAGCGCGAGCGTCCGCAGCCGCCGTCCGTGCTTGTCGAGTGCGCCGGTCTTGTCTCCGAGGCCGAAATACTGGTCGGTCAGATGGCGCACCGCGAAGTGATGCAGCACGGCATCGCGCTCGGAGAATGCATAGGCATACGTCCGGCGATCCTCTGCGAAGCGCTGTCCGTCCTGCGCCCAGGCGATTCCGAACGGGTCGAGCGCGACATCGGCCGCGAGACGGCCCAGCGACAAGCGCACGCTGCTCGCGTCGACCGCGACGTCGAATCGCGTGCTCGCGAATGCGGTCACGTCGAGGCGATCGCGACCCTCCCACGGCACGTCGACGCCGTCGGCCGTGACCATCCACGTCCGCGGCTCCTTCAGCGCGCCGTGGCGCAAAAGCACCACGCGCCCGAGATCCTCGCGCAGCAGGTAGACACGGCACTGCCATCCGTGATCGAGATCGAAGCGGACATGGTCCGCGGCACGTCCCGCGTAAGCCGCCTTCGCCAGCGGCTTCATGTGCGTGCGTGCGGCGAACGGTCGGCGGCAAGTGGCCCACGGCCGTTGTCGGCGGCGCCGATCAACGAACGGCCATCTTCCGCGTCAAAAACATGCAGGTGCGCAAGCGGCAACGAAACGCGGAGCGTCTGACCCGGCGCGTGCGCCGCCTGCCCCGCGCTTTGCACGGTGATACGCTCGCCATTCGTAAGAACGCAATATGCGAACGTCGTTGCGCCGAGCTGCTCGACGCGCTCGATCGTCGAGTCGAGCGTCACCGCTCCATCGGCCGCCCCGATCGCGACGTGCTCGGGCCGCACGCCCGCCACCAACTTTCCGGAGGCACCCGCGTCGAGAAGAGGCACGGCAAACGGCCGGGCTTCCGCCGCCTCGAGCACCAGCGCGGGCGCGCCGTTCGCACTGGTCACGATCGTGCCGCGCAGGAAGTTCATCTGCGGCGAGCCGATGAAGCCGGCGACAAAGCGGTTCTGCGGCGCGTTGTAGAGCGCGAGCGGCGTCCCGGCCTGCTCGACGCGCCCGGCGCGCAGCACGACGATGCGGTCGGCCATCGTCATCGCCTCGATCTGGTCGTGCGTCACGTAGATCATCGTCGTCCCGAGGCGCCGATGCAGCGCGGTCAACTCCGCGCGCATCTGCACGCGCAGCTCCGCGTCGAGATTGGACAGCGGCTCGTCGAACAGGAACGCCTTCGGATTGCGTACGATCGCCCGTCCGATCGCCACGCGCTGCCGCTGGCCGCCGGAAAGCTGTGTCGGCCGCCGCGTCAGCAGCGCGTCGAGCTGAAGCATGCGCGCCGCGTCGTCCACCTTGGCATCGATCTCGGCACGCGCCGTGCCGACGTTCTCGAGGCCGAACGCGAGATTCTGGTACACCGTCATGTGCGGATAGAGCGCATACGACTGGAAAACCATTGCGAGACCGCGCTGCGCGGCGGAAACGTCGTTGACCCGTACACCGTCGATGCGCAAGTCGCCCTCGGTGATGCTTTCGAGACCCGCGATCATCCGCAGCAGCGTCGACTTGCCGCAGCCGGACGGCCCGACGAACACCATGAACTCGCCGTCGCGTACGTCGAGGTCGACGCCATGGATGACACTCGTCTCGCCGTAGCGCTTGACGATCCGCTCGAGCGACAGTGAAGCCATCGCTGGCAGCTCCCTATTTGACACCAGCGGACGCGATGCCCGCCGTGATGTGCCGCTGCAGGAACGCGAACACGAACGTCACCGGCAGCAGCGTGATTACCGTCATCGCCAGCAGGTAATGCCACTGCGTCGTCAGCTCGCCCTGGAAGGCATTCAACGCAAGCTGCAGCGTGAACTTCTCGCTGCGCGAGAGCACGATCAGCGGCCACAGAAAGTCGTTCCATCGCCACATCACCGAGAATATGGCCAGCACGGCGAGCGCCGGTGCCGCGAGCGGCAGCACGATGCGCCAGAAGATTCGCCATTCGCTCGCGTTGTCCATCCGCGCGGCGTCGATCAGCTCGTCGGGAATCGTGAGCATGTACTGGCGTAGCAGGAACACGCCGGTGGGGGTTGCCACCGCTGGCCAGATCACGCCCCAGAGGCTGTTCAGCAAGCCGAGCTCGGACACGACGAGGAAATTCGGCACCAGGATGATCGTCGGCGGAATCATCAGCGTCGAAATGATCAACAGGAATACCGCGTCGCGTCCCTTGAACCGGTACTTGGACAGTGCGAATGCGGCCATCGCGTTGAAGAGCAGCGTGATCAGCGTCGCGACGACGGTGATGAACACGCTGTTCCACAGGTACGTGCCGAACGAGAACTTGCCGAAGATCTCCGTGTAGTTGCCGATGGCGAAGGCGAGCTCGCGCACCGGTTGCCGATCGCGGATGTTCACCTTGTATTCACGCTCCGGCGAGGCGGGATCGACGAGCGTCGACTGGATGCCGACGCGATGCAGCTCGGCGAGATCGCGCACGCTGCCGTCGGGCAGTTTCACGCGATACACGGGCAATGGATCGGCGTGGCCGGGAACGGCGACGCTCTTCTGGCCGTAGGGCAGAAGCTGCGGCGGAAACTCGTTCAATGCTGCCGGCGTCTTGAACGACGACAGCACGAGCCACGACACCGGCCCGAACATCAGGAGCACGCCGAGCAGCAGGTAGCCCCACGACAGCCAGTCCGTCCAGTCGGCTCGCGCGACGCCGCGGCGGGCGACGAGCCAGCGCAGGCAGCCGGCGTCTGTCATGGCGATGGGCATCGGCCGGCGTCAAGCATCGCGGCCCGCCGCGCGGTTGTCGAGCGAGCGTCGCGTCAGGCGCAGCTGCGCGAGCGTCAGCACGAGCAGCGTCAGCGCGAGCACCAGCGACGCAGCAGCCGCGAGCCCATACAGCCGGATCGACTCGGCGAAGCCCGTCTGGTAGATGAACTGCACGATGAACATCGTCGCGGAGCCGGGGCCGCCGCCGGTCAGCACGAACACCTCGTCGAACACCTGCACGGCGCGGATCAGGCCGAGCACGAGCACGACGATCAGGTTCGGCATCAGAAGAGGCAACGTGATGCGCGAGAATCGCCGCCACGGCGAGGCGCTGTCCATTTCCGCCGCCTCGTAGAGATCGCGCGGGATCGCCTGCAGGCCGGCGAGCAGGATCAGCGTGTAGAAGCCCATGTGCGCCCAGATGCTGACGAACACGACCCAGAAGGACGCCCAGCCGGCGTCGGTGAGCCAGCCGACCGGCGATGCGCCGGCACCCGCGAGCAGCGCATTCAGCACGCCTTCGCGCTGCAGCACCCATTTCCAGACGAGCGCGACGACCACCGGCGACAGCAGCACCGGATAGAAGAACACGCCGCGGAAGAAGCCGCGGCCTGCCATTCGCCGGTTGAGCACCAGCGCGGTGATCAGCGAGAACAGCACCATCAACCCGACCTGCACGAGCGCGAACTTGCCGGTGTTGAAGATCGAGCGCCAGAAGAGATCCTTGCGGCACGTCGACGGATCGAGATAGTTGCCGCATTCGAACAGCGTGGCGAAATTCTCGCCGCCGACCCACGGACGCCGGGCGGGATAGAGCTCGGCGCCGCCGGTGAACGCGTACGCGAAGTCGATGACGATCGGCAGGAACGTGAAGAGGCCGAGGATCAGCAGGTTCGGCGCGACGAACAGCCAGCCGATCCGCGGCACGCCGACCAAGCGCTGCAGCGCGCGCATGGGCGCATCGACGATGTCGAGAAGAAGCGTCAGCGGCGATTTGCCGCGGTAGGACGTGCCGGACACGGCTGCGAATGAATCGGGATCAGAGACGCATTTCCGCCGGACGATCGAAATACGTCTCCGACCCCGATTTCACGAGCCACCTACTTGGCCGCCTTCACCTGCTCCTCCGCGTCGGCGGCGATGCGCTTCAGCGCGTCGTCGAGCGAGATTTCGCCTGCGATCGCCTGCCCGAGCCGCGCGGCGGTGGGATTGAAGATGGCGCGGTTCAGCCGATAGCCCTGAATCTGGTAGG
>DATEIQ010000296.1:0-5655 GCA_035278845.1 Casimicrobiaceae bacterium
ATTGATGTCCACTTTATCGGTGTTCAGTACAGCGATCGCCGCCGCATCGTTCGCCGGCGCGGCCTGGGCGACGCCTCAGCCCGTCGTGTGTCCGGACACGGGCGTGTTGCAGACGACGTACGACCTCACGGTCGCGGGCACTTCGGCGACGATCGAGAACGCGATCTTCACCAGCGTTGACACGAACGGATCGGTCGGCACCGGTGTGTTTCCCGCGTTCGTCCAGGTGCAGGGCAATGACTGCATCCAGGGCTACAACACGGACGGCACCAAAGAGTTCGACACGATGAACGCGCCGCTCTTCGCGATAGCGCTCGACACGATGGACGTCGTGACGATCGGCAGCGAGCAGTACGTCGAGTTCCACCTCGACATCAACCAGATCAAGCAGAACGAAGGAATCTCCGGTCCTTCGCTCGACAATGTGCAACTGTTCGTCAGCGGTTCCAACACGCTGACCGGCTGGACCGACTGCGATCTCGGCGGCATCACCTGCAGCTACAACATGGACGCCAACGTGAACCGCGCGATCCTGCTCGATTACGTTCAGAACAAGGGCAGCGGCAACGGCTACGACATGCAACTGTTCATTCCGATCAGCGTGTTCGGAACCGTGACCGATCCTGCCAATACGTTTGTCTACCTCTACTCGTCGTTTGGCGCCGTCGGCGGCGCGTACACGGAGAACGACGGGTTCGAGGAATGGGCCTATCGCCGCTGCCCGGACAATACGGTGTGCTGGCCGGAGAATCCGCCCGACACGAACGTGCCGGAGCCTGCCACGCTAGCGCTCGTCGGATTGGGACTCGCCGCAGCGGGCATCGGCCGAAGAAAGCGCGTGAACTGAAACCAAACGACGAGGAGGCGAAACAAGGGCGACTGCGGTCGCCCTTGTCGTTTGCAAGCAACGCTCGTTCGGGACAGATCTCCGCATCGCGTCGCGGTTTATTTTTGTCACTCCGGACAATTTGTCCATAAGATCAACGAGATGCGATGTCGGCCGCATTTACAGGTCGAAGTTCGAGCAGTGCGGTCCGTTGCAAGGAATTCAGCCTTTTCAAGCCGTTAACGGTATGGCCCGCGGGTTGCTTACTTGTAGACGTCAAACTGATTCAACCCGAGGAATCTTCATGAAGCACCTGAACGTCCGAGCAATCCGTAACTTTGGCTTGGCAATTTGCACGACCGGCCTGATGTCGTCGATCGCATCAGGAGCCGTGATGACGTTCGACATCGCTCCGGGTACCGAGTTGAATAGCTTGCCGGTCAGCGCCACTGCGATGTTCACGACCTCGGAGGACACGCTGACGGTCTCGTTGACCAACCTGCAAGCGAACCCGACATCGGTCATTCAGCTGATCAGCGACATATTTTTCACGTTCAGCGACGACGTAACGGGAGACTCGATATTGGCGAGCAGCTCGGCGACCGAAATTTCGATCGATTCGGATGGAAATGCGACAACCGGGAGTACGGTGGATACCGGATGGGGACTCGAGGATCCTTCAGCGCCGACGTTGCATCTGACCGTTCTCGGCTTCGGCGGTCCCGAGCACTTGGTCATCGGCCCCGGACCGTATGACAACGCGAACGGCTCCATTGCCGGTAACACCGCTCACAATCCGTTCCTGATGTCATCGCCCACGTTCGTCATCACGAACGATTCGATCACCGCGGACACGTTGATCACCGCCATGTCGTTTTCCTTCGGCACGACCGCCGGCGTCGATGTGCCCGGAGTGCCGAGCACACCCGACCAGCCGGTGCCCGAGCCCGGGACGCTGTTGCTGCTCAGTCTGGGGCTTGTCGGATTAGGCTTCGCGTGCCGCCGCAAGGATGTTGCCAAGGCAGTAGAGGTCACCCGAGCGTCGCGTGGACAAACCGCTGCCCTCCTCTGAGGGCAGCGTTCTTTCGGCGTCGCGAGGAGCGCGGAACCGATACGATAACGGCATCGCTGGCCAGAACTAAGCGGCGCTTCGGCGCCGTTTTTCATTGTGTACTCTGCAAGTCTGTGCGCACTGGGGGCACCAAAGCAATTGACGAGAACCGGGAGAAGCGCGGCGCGATGTCACAATCGATACTTCGACTGCGCAGTCACCTGGCCTCCCCATGGAACTCACGCCCGTCCAGCGCCGCATTCGCGACTTCTACTTCAAGGAAGGGCTCGGCGCGCCGCCCGACGTCACGCACGTCCATCGTCCGAATCTCGTGCCCGACCAGCAGCTCTTTTCGCTCGAGCATCTGCGGCGCCACCTGAACGATCCGCTGTTCGACCTCGATTACGTGAATTTCTTCGAGGCGGGCAAGCCGGTCGACCTGTCATCGGCTGGCTTGTACAAGCTGGTACAGAAACGCAAGATCCGCTTCGTCGACCGGCGCGTGCTGCAGCAGCATCTCGAGCGCGGCGCGGCGTGCGTGCTGGAAGGGCTCGACATCCTGGAACCCGGGATCAACGCGCTCGCGACGGCGCTCGACCGCGGGCGCGCCGCGACGTTCTCGAACGCGACGGCCTTTTTCTCGCAGCGCGGGCACGAGGCGTATCGCGGCCACGTCGACACCGACGACGTCCTCGTCATCCATATGGTCGGCGAGAAGCGCTGGTGGTTTCATCGCCGGCAGGCGCCGCGCCGCGTGAATCTCGCCGACCTCGACGCTGCGCAGATGGGACCGGTCGAAGGCGACGTCGTCATGCGCCCGGGCGACGTGCTCTATCTGCGCAACTACACGCCGCACCGCGTCGAAACGCTGTCACCGTGCTCGTTGCACGTGTCGTTCGACCTATGCGACCGCCAGCCGAGCATCGAGATCGCGCTGCAGATGCTGCTGCGCCACTACGACCGCGACGCGAGCCCGCGTCCGACACCGCCGATCGAGGATCTCGAGAAACTGTTCCGATTAAGCCGCACGCCTGCGTATGGCGCCGAGATCGCGCAGGCGCAGGCCGGCGAGGACGCCGGACATGCAGAATTCCGCAGCCTGCTCGCGCAAAACCGCGTCACGTTTCTGGATCGATTCGTGGCGGCCGAGCGCGTGCCGCCTGCGCAGCCACCGCATCGATCCGATACACGCACTTGATGCCGTCCCAGTCGGACCAGATCGTCGCCACGTCGATCTCGCCCACGGGCACGACGTCCGCCGCGAACGTCGGCGACTTCCCGAATCGCAGGTACGTGCCGTCGGGCGCCGCCGTCAGCGCAGCGCCATGTCGGCTCGCGTAATCAGCGAACGGCACGAGCGCGCCGTCCTCCCATATTTCCACGAGCCGCTGGTATTCCTGCGGAAGTTGCGGACGCAACTCGTCGGCGTCGATTTTCGCGATGCCGTCCACACGCAGCACGCGCATGACGTCGCGCACGACTGCAAGCTTGGCACCGAAATAAAGCCACGCGACCTGGCTGTACACGACGTCGAACGTGTCGTCCGGAAACGGCAAGCCGTTCGCCACGTCGCCGAAGGCCAGCGTCGGCAGGTCGCGCGCATGGGGCTTCGCGCCGAGCAGGCCGCGCTCACGCGCGTTGCGCAGCAGGATGTCGGCGTTGCCGTCATCGGGCAGGCGGTTCATGCCGTGCAATTCGACACGCTTGCCGTAACGCGTCGCGAGCTCGAGCAGCGCGGTGCCGTAACCGCAACCCAGTTCGAGCACGCGTACGGTGCCGCGGTTCGCGAGTCGCTCGTCGATGTCGTCGATGATGCCGCCGACGGTGCGCGCGAGATCCTCTACGCCGCGACCGCGGTGCGCGAGCTTTTCCCGGTAATGTGCGTCACGCAGCACGTGTGCCCCCGTCCGTCGCAACGTTCGGTTCAGGTTGCGGCGCCGATTCGGCTGCCGCGACCAGCGCCGCCAGTTGCGCGGCATCGGCGATCGCGTGATACGTCACAGGATCGGCGCGCCCGCGCACGGTGACCGTGTGCTCCGGGAAGGAGGACAGGTCCACGCCGGCCGCGCGCGCGCACGCCGCGGAGACGACCACTACGCAATCGCGACGCTTGGTCTCCGCCTCGAGCCGGGCCGCGACGTTCACCGTATCGCCGAGCGCGGACAGGATCGGCGTCGCGGGCGGGCCCATCGTACCGACGATGGCATCGCCCGCATGGATGCCGATGCCGGCGCGGAGCGGCCGGCCGAGATCGGCGGCCAGCACGGCATTGATCCGCGCAAGCCGCGCCTCGATCGCCGCTGCGCCGCGCATTGCGTCGCGGCATCCACGGGCGACGCCGGTTTCAGTCCCGTACAGCGCCATCAGACCGTCGCCATTGAACGTCGAGTAGTAGCCGCCGGTCTCGCGCAACGCATCCGCCATTTCGGCGAAGAACCGGTTCAGGATGAAAAACACGTCGTACGGCATCCGCTGCTCGCCGAGGCGGCTCGACTCTCGAAGGTCGACGAACATCACGGCGACGGCGCGTTCGCGGCCGGCCGTCCGATGCGTACCGATGTCGGCAGGCGCGACGTGCGGTGGGAGCAGCGGCGTCACGTGCACGCTTTTCGTCGGCCGCAACTGGCAAGCAAGGCGCACGTCGGCTTCGGCGCCGATGCGCGCGAGCGCAGCAGCCTCGATTGGTTCGGGTGGCGGCAGATGCCGTGCGCCCTGGCCGACGCGGACGCGGCATGTCGTGCAGCGCGCGCGGCCGCCGCATACCGATGCGTGCGGGATGCCCGCGTCGCGCAGCGCCTCGAGCAGCGAATAGCCGAGTGGCGCCGACAGTACCCGGCCCGACGCGTGATGAATGCGATAACTGGCGCCGCGCGCGCGCACGGCACGCCGCGCGGCCCGCGCGAGCAGCACGCAGGCGAGCAGACCGAGGTAGATCGCATAGGCGTCGTCCTCGCGCGCGGCGAGCCGGGCCTTCGCCTCCGGATCGACGGTCGTGCCATCGGCGGGCGACGCATTTCCATAGCGGTCGTCGAGGCTCGTGTCGGCGCGGGATTCAGCAGCAATGCGCACGCCGGTTCCAAACAGTCCGAGCAGCGCCAGCACGGGCACGAGGATCGCGATCGGATAGAGGATTGGCAGCGCCTTGCGGTACCAGCCGCGAAGGCGCAGCCAGAAATGCAGCCCGATCACGAGGTGGGTCCACAGAATCACGACGAGCGCCGGATGCCGGACCAGCGCCACGGGGTTGTTCCAGATGCCGCTCACCACTGAGTGATAGCTGGGCTCGGTGCCGAGGATCGACTGGGCGATGCGCGTTCCGAATACGTGCGGGATCAGAAGCAGCGGAATCGCGAGCCCGAGGGCGAGCTGCGCGAGCTCCCATCGCGGCATGCGCAGCGTCCTGCGGCGCCACAACGCGTACAGGCCGAGCGCCGCGTGGGTCAGCAGCGCCGAATAGAGGATCAGCGTGCCGAGCGGCGATTGCCAGATCGGCCTCAGTACGTCGAGCAGCGCCTGCTGCGCCTTGATCGAGAACACCCCGAGCGCGTGGTTCACGAAATGGGCGGTGACGAAGACGGCGAGGACGACCCCGGTGATGTTGCGCAATCGCCGCACCGATCCCGCCGTGTCGGGCCTTGAACGGATGGCGGGCAGGGCGGCGGTGCTCATGGGGCCGATTGTCGGCTATCCTACGGGCCGCGCGCCACAGGACCGCGGGGAGCACCGTGGAACGACTCGACAATGCCCGGATACTGATCTACAGCCACGACAGCTTCGG
>DATEIQ010000297.1:0-11653 GCA_035278845.1 Casimicrobiaceae bacterium
GCGCCCGGCTCGCGTGCGGGCTTCGTCGCGCCCGGCTCGCGTGCAGGGTTCGCCGCGCCCGGCTCGCGTGCAGGCTTCGCCGCGCCCGGCTCGCGTGCGTGCGCGATCAGCGGGCGGTTGCGCTGACCGCGGTATGGACCGCCGCGATCGGCGCATCGATCCGCTAGCGCGCGGTCGCGGCCATCACGGCGGTCGGGTATTCGGGGCGGCCCAGGCTGCCGTTGTAGCGGCCGAGCGCGCGGTAGACGTCGCCGTTCTCGATGTCGAGGTAGTGGCGAAGGATCGTGCAGCCGTAGCGCAGGTTCGTGCGGAGCTGGAACAGGTTCTGGTCCGGCGTCCCGATGAGCTTCACCCAGAACGGCATCACCTGCATGTAGCCGCGCGCGCTCGCGACGGAGATCGCGTACTTGCGGAAATTGCTTTCGTGATGGATGACGCCGAGCACGAGTTGCGGGTCGAGTCCCGCGCGTGTCGCCTCGTAGTGCACGGTGGCGAGAAACTCGTTGCGCGCGGCATCGTCGGGAATGCGCTGCGCGAGCTTGCCGGACATCGCGGCGATGAAGCCGCGCACGCTCGAGCGCTCGGCGTAGTTGCGCGGCACCGGGTTGTCGGCAATGGCGTGCGCGAGCCCCGACACCACCGACGCGGCGAGCTTTTCCTCGACCTGCGCGCCCGCCTGCGCGACAAGCGGCGCGGCCAGCGCGCATGTCGCGCAGAGCGCCACTGCCGCGGCCCTGGCGCGCGGCCAACCCGATCTCCGTTCCCTCATCCCTCGATCCGCTGCCTGATGAAGCCTGCCACGTCCGCGACCGGAACCTTGGTCGGCGCAGTGTCGCGCCGCGCCTGGTATTCGACCACGCCTTCCTTGAGACCCCGATCGCCGATCGTCACCCGATGCGGGATCCCGATCAGCTCGAGGTCAGCAAACATTACGCCAGGGCGCTCGCCCCGGTCGTCAAGGAGCACCTCGATGCCGGCGCCGGCCAGCTCGTCGTGCAGCCGGTCGGCGCAGGCCCGGACGGCCTCGCTGCGGTCGTAGGCGATCGGCGCAATGGCCACGGCGAATGGTGCCATCGCCGCGGGCCAGGCGATACCCCGGTCGTCGTGGTTCTGCTCGATCGCGGCGGCCACGACGCGCGTGATGCCGATGCCGTAGCAGCCCATCTGGATCGCATGCGAGCGTCCTTCAGCGTCCAGATACGTCGCCTCCATTGCTGTGGAGTACACGTCGCCCAGCGCGAACACGTGCCCGACCTCGATCCCGCGGACGATCGACAGCGTGCCGCGGCCGTCGGGCGACGGGTCGCCGGCGACCACGTTGCGAATGTCGGCGACGACGTCCGGCTCGCGGCAATCGCGGCCGAAGTTGACGCCGCGCAGGTGAAAGCCCGCTTCGTTGGCGCCGCAGACGAAGTCGCTCATCGCCGCGACGCTGCGATCGACGATCAGCGGCATCGTGGCCGGTATCCCGACGGGCCCGAGATATCCGGGCCTGCATCCGGTCGCGGCGACGATCTCGGCCTCGCTCGCCCACCGCCACGGGCCGAGGCCTTGCAGCTTGCCGATCTTCACTTCGTTGCCCATGTGATCGCCACGCACGAGCAGCATCTGCACCCGGTCCTGCGCGTGGATCAGCAGGCACTTGACCGTTCTCGCAAGCGGCAGTCCGAGCAGATCGGCGACCTCTTCGCATGTCGAGCGTCCCGGCGTCGGCACCTTTTCCATCGGCTCGGCCGCCGCTGCACGCGGCTTGTCCGGCGCAAGCGCCTCGGCCTGCTCGACGTTGGCCGCGTAGTCGGATGCATTGCTGTACGCGATAGCATCCTCGCCCGATTCCGCGAGCACCTGGAATTCATGCGACGCGAAGCCGCCGATCGCACCGGTGTCGGCTTCTACGGCGCGAAACTCCAAGCCGAGGCGCGTGAAGATGCGCGCATAGGCGTCGTACATCGCGCGATACGAAACCATCAACGCGTCGCGGTCGACGTCGAACGAGTACGCGTCCTTCATCAGGAACTCGCGGCCGCGCATCACGCCGAAGCGGGGCCTGATCTCGTCGCGGAACTTGACCTGGATCTGATAGAGATTCACCGGCAGCTGGCGATAGCTGCGAACGTCCTTGCGGACGATGTCGGTGACGACTTCCTCGTGCGTCGGGCCGAACAGGAAATCGCGCTCGGCGCGGTCGGTGATCTTCAGAAGCTGCGGGCCGAACTTGTCCCACCGGCCCGTCTCCTGCCACAGCTCGGCCGGCAGCACGTGCGGCAGATACGATTCCAGCGCGCCGGCGCGATTCATTTCCTCGCGCACGACCTGCTCCACCTTGCGCAGCGTCAGCAACCCGAGCGGGAGCCAGCTGTAGATGCCGGAAGAGACTTTCTTGATGAGGCCGGCGCGCAGCATCAGCTGCTGGCTCGTCACCTCCGCCTCGGCGGGCGCTTCTTTCAGGGTGTGAAGGTAGAACTTCGAAACGCGCATCGGTCGCGGAGGTCGGCGAGGCAAACCGCGCATTTTAGACCGTGCGCGTATCGCGTGCGAGAATGCGGCGGTCCGATCGTGGCGTCCGATGTCGCAAGAAGAGCTCCCGGATCCGAGAATCTGGCCTGCGGCCGGCGCTGCTTCGCCCGTGGCGGCAGCGCTGCATCGCATCGTCGGCGATGCGATCGATGCATCGACGCGGCAGGAGGCCGAGCGCCTCGACGCCGCCGCGCGCGGCATGATCGCGCAATGGCTCGAGGCGCGCAGCGACGATCTCGCGGCCGCCTTCGAAACGGCGCCATCCGTGCACGTGGCGCGTCATCTCCATCGACTGCTCGCCGACGTCGAGGCCGGTGATCGACGAACGGCGCGAGACTTGCGGGCGACGCTATTCGCGCTGCCGGTGATCGTCGTGGCCGGTATGGAAACGCGCGCAGGCGACGTCACGCTGCCTGCGGTGCTTGCAGATCCGGGCGCGTTCGAAGCGACGCTGCGCGATGCGAACGCGTTCGCGGGCGCGCGCACGTTTGCGTTCTCGCCCGCGCTGGCCGGCGCGTCCGCCATCGACGTTCGCGCATTGCCCGGCCTGCTCGTGCGAGGCGTGCTCGGCGAAGCGCACGGCGATTCGCCACGATCTTTCGGCGACGTACACGACGGGTCGCTGCCGCCGCCGCTCGACGTGGCGCCTTCGCCGATTCGCGTGACTGGCGCGATGGAGAGCGTGCATCTGCGCTTCCTCGTTGGCGCGGTGCTCACGGCGCGTGGGAGCGATCCGCTCGCCGAGTCGTCGCTCCCGCGTTGGGGAACGGCGGTCGCCAATGCGCTGTCGCGCGATCTGCGCGCGCCGGGGGTGACGCTGCTCGCGTTGCCACGCCCGCTCGCGCGCCTCGTGCCGGCGTTGGCGCAAGGCCGGGCGGCGCAGCGGGAAGTCGCGGCACAGATCTTCGCGAGCAATGCGCTGCGGAAATTGCGCGCCTCGGTCGGCGAGCCGGTCGCCGTGATCAGCGCGCATCGCGCGGACGATGCGCCCGGCGGTGGCGAGTTGCGGCTGTCGCTGTCGTCGCCATTCGCGCCGCGCGACGCGGAAGGCTTTCGCTGCCAGATCTACCCGTACGAGAGCGTCCGCGACGTCGCCACGATGCTCCTGGATCTGCTGCGCGATTGCCGCGTGGCGGACGTGCGCGTGCGATCCGGAGTGCATCCCGACGTCGATCCACGGACCGGTGTGCGTCTGCTGTTCAAGGAAGCCGAAGCGGCGTCGCAGCCGCTGCATTGAGCGGCGCTTGCGCGATGCGCATTCCGGGCACCGCCGTCGACTCGATGCGCTTCACGCGGCCGATGCCGCTCACGTGCTCGGTGACCTGCGGGTTGCCGGCATACTCGATGAGCCCCGCGCCCGATATGTCCGCGCGAAGCGTCTGCTCGGCGTGAACGGCGACCTTGCCGACGCCGCTCACGGATACCGTCGCGTGGTTGGCGCGCAGGCCCTCGGCGCTGAACGAGCCGGCGCCCGAGATCGATACGTGCTCCTCCTCGACGCGGCCCTTGACCTCCGCTTTCAGCGCGCCGGAGCCGTCGACCGTCAGCGTGGTTGCCTGCAGATCGTCGATCGCGAGCGAGGCCCCGCCCGACGCCTCGATGTGCAACGCGGTCGTGCGAAGCTTCGGAATGGAAACGTTCACGTTGCCGCCGAGTCCGAGCTTGTCGAGGTTGCGCAAATGAATGCGAATTTCCGAGCGCTCGGCCTTGCGATGACCGAACAGGCCGTCGAAGAAGCGGCGCCGATCGACGGCATGGACGCTGAGCCGGCCGTTCGCGACGCTCGCCTCGACGCGACCGCGACCCGACACGTCGGCGTCGATCGCTTCGATATCGCCCTGAACGAGCGTGACGTCGGCCTGGCCGCCGATCGCGATCTCGTGAAACGGCGCGAGCGGATAGCGCTGAGCGTTGGCGGACGGTGCCTTGTCGCCGCGAGTGAGCGTGAACCAGGCGAGCGCGGCCGCCACGACGATGGCGCCGAGGACGAGCCAGGGCAGCGACGAGCGGGACATTCGGTCCAAGGGGTCGAGCTGAAGCAGGTTGGATGCATTGTGACCGGTTGCGGGATTCGCTTGACAGGATCGATTGTTCGGAATACGGTATACAGAATTCGGATATGAACCGCCTGCGCGGCCGGCAACCCGGAGGAGACTCGTGCAAAAGACCCAGCCCATTCGAGTGATCATCGCCAAGGTGGGTCTCGACGGCCACGACCGCGGCGTCAAGATCGTCGCGCGCACGCTGCGCGACGCCGGCATGGACGTGATCTACACCGGCCTGCACCGTACGCCCGAGGAAGTGGTCGAGGCGGCGATCCAGGAGGACGTCGACGTCGTCGGCGTCAGCATCCTGTCCGGTGCGCACATGACGGTCTTTCCCCGAATCACGAGTCTGCTCAGGGAGCGCGGCGCCGAGGACATTCTCGTCGTCGGTGGCGGCGTCATTCCGGATGAAGACCTGCCGAAGCTGGCCGCTGCCGGCGTCAAGGAGATCCTGCTGCAGGACACGCCGCCGGCGGCGATCGTCGACATGATCCGCCGCGTCGTCGCCGAGCGCGGAGCGCGGTGATGGAAGACTGGACCTTTCCCCCGCGATTCGACCCGGACTATCTGCCGCCCGCGCAGTCGCGCTACTGGTTTCGCAAGCGCGAGACGATGCCCGCCGCCGAGCGCGACGCGGCGATCCTCGGCCGGTTGCAGCAGTTGACACAGTACGCATGGGACACGTCCCCGTTCTATCGCCGCCACTGGGACGAGGCGGGCTTCCATCCCGATCACCTGCGATCGCTCGAGGACTTCGAGGCGAAGGTGCCCGTCGTCACGAAGAGGCATCTCCGCGAAGCGCAATCGCGCGTGCCGCCGTTCGGCGATTACCTGTGCATCCCCGAGCACGAGGTGCACCACATTCACGGGACGTCCGGGACCACCGGACGGCCGACGGCATTCGCGATCGGCCGCGGTGACTGGGACACCATCGCCAATGCGCACGCGCGAATCATGTGGGGCATGGGGATCCGGCCGGGCGACGTCGTGTTCGTCTCGGCGATCTTCAGCCTCTACATGGGATCGTGGGGCGCGTTGTCGGGCGCCGAGCGGCTGCATGCGAAGGCGTTTCCGTTTGGAGCGGGCGCGCCGGGCATGACGGCGCGCGCCGCGATGTGGCTCGATCTCGTGAAGCCGTCCGCGTTGTACGCGACGCCGTCGTTCGCGCTGCACCTCGCCGAAGTCGCGCGTGCGGAAGGCTACGACCCCCGAGCATTCGGGTTGAAGACGATGTTCTTTTCCGGTGAGCCGGGGGCGTCGGTGCCGGGCGTTCGCGACCGCATCGTCGCGGCGTTCGGCGCGCGTGTCATCGACTGCGGCTCGATGGCCGAAATGACGCCGTTCATGCACGTCGGCGGCAGCGCGGAAACCGACGGCATGCTGTGCTGGCAGGACATCGTCTACACCGAAGTGTGCGATCCGCAAACGTATCGGCGCGTGCCGTTCGGTGAGCGCGGCACGCCGGTGTACACGCATCTGGAGCGTACGTCGCAGCCGATGATCCGGCTCGCGTCAGGCGATCTCACGCTGTGGGAGGACGGCCCGACGCCATGCGGACGAACGTATCCGCGCCTGCCGCAGGGCATCTTCGGCCGCATCGACGACATGTTCACGATCCGCGGCGAGAACGTCTATCCGAGCGAGGTCGACGCGGTGCTGAACCAGTTGGCAGGTTACGGCGGCGAACACCGGATCGTCATCACGCGCGAAGGCGCGATGGACGAGTTGCTGATTCGTGTCGAAATCGCCGCGACGGACGATGCACGGGGTGACGATGCGCGCGCAACGTTGCGCGACGAAGCGGCGCGCCGGATGCAGAAAATGCTCGGACTGCGATCGAAGATCGAGGTCGTTGCGCCCGGCACGTTCCCGCGCACCGATTTCAAGGCGCGACGCGTCGTGGACGATCGCGAGGTGTTCCGGGAGATGAGTGCGCGCGTGGGCACGGGCGGTTCGCACGGCGCGAGCTGAGCTGCATCTGCATGGCCTACATCGCCTCTTCCGTTCTCGCTCCGCGCGTGCTCGGGGGCGACACGCGCGCGATCGCGCGGCTGTTGACGCGGGCTGAATCCGGCGTCGAGGAGGCGCGCGCGACGCTCGATGACATGTTCGCGCACGCGGGCCGCGCGCACGTCGTGGGCATCACCGGCGTGCCGGGCAGCGGAAAGTCGACACTGGTTGCAAAGCTCGCGGCCGCGGTGCGGCGAAGCGGGCGCAAGGTGGCGATCGTCGCCATCGATCCGTCGAGCCCGTTCTCCGGCGGCGCGATCCTCGGCGATCGCATCCGCATGAACGAGCTCGGCGGCGACCCGGGCGTGTTCGTGCGCAGCATGGCGACGCGCGGCGCGCTCGGCGGGCTCGCGGCCGGTGCGCTCGAGGCCGTCGACGTGCTCGACGCCGCCGGCTTCGACATGGTCGTCATCGAGACGGTTGGCGTCGGCCAGGACGAAGTCGAGGTCGCGCGCGCCGCGCACACGACCGTCGTCGTGTCGGCGCCGGGGCTCGGCGACGACATCCAGGCCATCAAGGCCGGCATCCTCGAAATCGCCGACATCCATGCGGTCAGCAAATCCGACAAGCCCGATGCCAACAAGACGATCGCCGATTTGAAGATGATGCTGATGCTCGGGCTGACGCAGCTCGACCGCGCGTTGTCCGGGAAATCGGAGTCAGAGATGTATTCTCCCGAACCTGCGTCGACATCCGGCTCGACAGCGTCGGGGAAATGCGTCCATGACCCCAATTCCCCTGCGTGGCGACCGCCGGTCATCGCCACGAGCTCGCTGCGCGGGCAGGGCGTCGACGAGCTGCTCGCCGCGATCGACCGGCATCGCGAGGCGCTCGAACGAAGCGGCGAGATCGACTCGCGCCGCGCGCTGATCGCCGAGCGGCGGCTGCTCGCCGCGGGCGAATCGATCCTGCGCGACGAGTTTGCGCGGCATCGCGACGGCAAGCTCTCTCCATTGCTCGAAAAGCTGCGCACGCGCACGCTGTCGCCGTACGCGGCCGCGCGCGCGCTGCTGCATGAACTGCACATCGGAGGTGGATCATGAACGACACGACGGGCCGCACGCCGGCTGCACCCGACGCGCCCACGCGCGACGCGCTCGCGCAGCAGGTGCAGGCATGGGAGCACAACGAGGTGGCGAATTTCGTCCGGCGCGCACCCGAGCGGGCACCGGAGTTCACGACGATCGGCGGCTTTCCCGTCAAGCGCGCGTATACGGCGCTCGACGTGGCCGACACGCCGCTGTCCGACATCGGCCTGCCGGGGCAATACCCGTTCACGCGAGGGCCGTATCCGACGATGTATCGCGGTCGCTTCTGGACGATGCGCCAGATCGCCGGCTTCGGAACTGCCGAGGACACGAACCAGCGTTTCAAATACCTGATCGCGCAGGGACAGACCGGCCTGTCGACGGATTTCGACATGCCGACGCTGATGGGCTACGACAGCGACCATCCGATGAGCGAGGGCGAGGTCGGCCGCGAGGGCGTCGCGATCGACACGCTCGCCGACATGGAGCACCTGTTCGACGGCATCGATCTCGAAAAGATCTCGGTGTCGATGACGATAAACCCGAGCGCGTGGATCCTGCTTGCGATGTACGTCGCGCTCGCGCGGAAGAAGGGCTACGACCTCGACAAACTGTCCGGCACGATCCAGGCCGACATCCTGAAGGAATACCAGGCGCAGAAGGAATGGGCCTTCCCGGTTGCGCCGTCGGTGCGCATCGTCCGCGACTGCATCACGTTCTGCGCGCGCAACATGAAGCGCTACAACCCGATCAACATTTCGGGCTATCACATCTCGGAGGCGGGTGGCTCGCCGCTCGACGAGGTGGCGTTCACGATGTGCAACCTGATCGCCTACGTCGAGGAAGTGACGAAGACCGGGATGCACGTCGACGAGTTCGCGCCGCGGCTCGCGTTCTTCTACGTCTGCCAGGCGGACTTCTTCGAGGAAATCGCCAAGTTCCGCGCCGTGCGCCGTGTTTACGCGAAGATCATGCGCGAGCGTTTCGGGGCCAGGAACCCCGAGTCGATGCGGCTGCGCTTCCATTGCCAGACGGCGGCAGCGTCGCTCACCAAGCCGCAGTATCCGATCAACGTCGTGCGCACCGGATTGCAGGCGCTGGCGGCCGTGCTCGGCGGCGCGCAAAGTTTGCACACGAACGGCATGGACGAGGCGTTCGCGATTCCCACCGAGGAGGCGATGAAGATCGCGCTGCGCACGCAGCAGATCATCGCGCATGAAAGCGGCGTCGCCAACGTCGTCGACCCGCTCGGCGGCTCGTACTTCGTCGAGAGTCTCACCACGCAGTACGAGCGTGCCATCTTCGCCGTCGTCGACGAGGTGGACCGCAGCGGCGGCACGATCAAGCTCACGCAGGAGGGCTGGTTTCAGCGCCGCATCGCCGACTTCGCGTACGACACCGCGCTCAAGAAGGCTAACGGCGAGAAGCCTGTCATCGGCGTCAACAAATACGCCGAGCCCGACGAAAAATTCGACATCGAGCTGCATCCGTACGACGCGTCCACCGCCGAGCGTCAGATCGCGCGGCTCACGCGCGTGCGCCGCGAGCGCGACAACGCGAAGGTGACCGCGCTGCTCGATCGCCTGGTCGAGGTCGCGAAGGACGAGTCGCAGAACATCATGCCGGTCACGATCGAGCTGGTCGCCGCGGGCGCGACGATGGGCGACATCATCGAGAAGCTGAAGGGATTGTGGGGAACGTATCGGGAGAATCCGGTCTTCTGAGCATCGAGGATCGAGGATCGAGGATCGAACGTGAATCCGCCCTCCACCACCGCCGAACGGGTCGCCCGCTTTCTCGCCGCGCGCGGACCGGCGCGCGTGTTCGGCCTGCAGGGCGGGCACATCCAGCCGATCTGGGACCGGCTCGTCGCGAGCGGCACCGCGATCGTCGACGTGCGTCACGAAGGCGCCGCCGTGCACATGGCGACTGCGCATGCGCTGCTCACCGGCGAGCTCGGCGTCGCGCTGGTTACCTCGGGGCCTGGCGTCACGAACTGCGTCACGTCGATCGCGAATGCCGATCTCGAGCGCGCGAGCGTGCTGGTCATCGGCGGCTGCCCACCCGCGCGACAGGACAACATGGGGCCGCTGCAGGGAACGCCGCACGTGGAAGTCCTGCGTCCGATCACCCGCGTCGCGCGCACGCTTCGCATTGCCGACCAGGTGATTCGCGAGCTCGATCAAGCCGTGGGCGCGGCACTCGGCGCTTACGGCGTGCCGGGCCCCGCGTATGTCGAGATCCCCACCGACGTGCTGCGCACGCCCATCGCCGATGCTGCGGCACTGCCGGAATACCTGACGCGCCGCGCGTTGCCGCGCACGCGGCCTGATCCGCTCGCCATCGATGCGGCTGCGACGTTGTTGCGTTCCGCGAAACGGCCGCTCGTCATCAGCGGCCGGGGTGCCGCCCGTGCACCGGATGCGCTCGTCGCGCTGCTCGACGCGAGCGGCGCGCTGTACCTCGACACACAGGAGTCGCGCGGACTGGTCGGCACGAATCATCCCGCGTACGTCGGCGCGATGCGTGCGGCTGCGATGCAGGAGACGGATCTCGTGCTCACCGTCGGCCGCAGGCTCGATTATCAGCTCGGCTACGGCTCTCCGGCGGCCTTTCCTGCCGCCCGCTTCGTGCGGATTGCCGAGCACGCGGGCGAGCGGTCGGACAATCGAGCGGGCGAAGTGGAGATCGCCGGCGATGTCGCGGTCGCATTGACCGCGCTCGCGGACGCCGTCCGCGGCGGCGCGCAGGCGGCGGATGCCGAGTGGCGCGAGCGCCTCCGCAGCAAGCACGTCCAGCGATCCGAGCGCTACCTCGCGTCGCTCGCCGCAACGCCCGCGGGTGCCGACGGACGCATGCATCCGAATCGCATCTTCGCGGCGCTGCGCGAGCTGCTGCACGACGATGCGATCGGAATCGCCGATGGTGGCGACATCCTGAGCTTCGCGCGACTGGGCCTCTCGACGTCGACCTATCTCGACGCGGGTGCATTCGGATGCCTCGGCGTGGGCGTGCCGTTCGCGAATGCGGCGGCGCTCGCGTTTCCAGACCGGCAAGTCACCGCCATCTGCGGCGACGGCGCATTCGGCCTGCACGCGATGGAAATCGACACCGCGGCGCGGCATGGTTGCAAGGCGGTGTACGTGATCGCCAACAATGCCGCGTGGAACATCGAGCGCGTGGATCAGGAACGCAACTACGGCGGCCGGGTCAGCGGGACGACGCTCGGTGACTCCGACTATGCGGCGATGGCGCGCGCGTTCGGCCTTGCCGCCGAGCGGGTGTCGGATGCGGCCGCGCTGCCCGAGGCGCTTGCACGCGCGTTCGATCGCGCGCCCGCGCTCGTCGACGTCGTCGTCACGCGAGACACGCTTTCATCCGATCTCGAGAAGGGCTTGAGTCTCGTGCCCGATTACCAGCCGCTTACCGCATGGGACAATGCGGAGCGCGAGCGCTTGCGCGTCGCATCGTGATTCTCGACTACCTGCACCATCAACCCGATCTCGGCGCCGGCGGCCGCATCGCCGGCCGGGGCGCCGTCATCGGCCGCTCGCGCGTCGGTCCACGACTGACCGTGGGCGAATACGCAACGGTGCGCGCCGACGGCGAGAACATCGGCATCGGCGCGAACGGCTGGTTCGGCGAGCACGCAACCGTTCACATCGCCGACCAGATCCTCGGCGCGGCCGTTGGGGACGACGCGACGATCGGCCGTTACGGCATCGTGCATGCCTGCACGCTCGGCCACGGTGTCGTCGTGGGTGAATCGTCAGTCGTCATGGATGGCGCGCGCGTCGGCGACTACGCGCTGATTGCCGCCGACACGGTCGTGCCGCCGCGCAAGGAGCTGCCGGGCGGCTTCGTCTATGGCGGCCACCCGGCGAAGCGCATGCGCGCCATCACGCGCGACGAACTCGCGGCGCTAGCGCAGTCGCTGCGCAGCGGCAGCGTTCCGCCCGAGCTCGCGTCGGCGCGCCTTCCCGACTTCGCGTCCGTCGTTCGACCGCTGCCACCGGGTGAAGGTACTCTGCGCGCGCTGCACGGCCGCGCGCC
>DATEIQ010000298.1:0-9930 GCA_035278845.1 Casimicrobiaceae bacterium
TTCTCGAGCGCCACCCGCGTAATCGTCCCGCCAATCGTGTCGATGTCGGCAACGAACAGGTCCGTGCGCACCTCGACCGTCTGCCCGGCCGGCGCCGCCGTCGATACAGGTGGCGCCCCTGCTGCGGCCTGCGCCGGAACCCCGGCCGCAGGCGCCCCCGCGGCAGGTTGTTGCGCCGGCTCGCCCGCTGCGCGTTGCGCCGGCGCGGTGACCGTAGCGGGCGGCGGCGGATTCTTCTCCCGTTCCCACGCCTGCCACAGCATCACGGCCGAGAACGTGAAGATCAGCCAGAGAATCAGGCGCTGCGTGTCCATGAGCTTGTTCAACGGAAGCCTCTTGCGATGGTCGACGGCGAAAAGTCGCGCCGGCGCGTCCTGTTCATTGCGGCGGTACCGGGTCGTAACCGCCCGGGTGCCAGGGATGGCAGCGCCCGATGCGCCGCATGGCGAGCCAGGCGCCGCGCGCCGCGCCATGGCGCGCAATGGCTTCGCTCGCGTAATCCGAACAACTCGGATAGAACCGGCAGTTCGCGCCGAGCATGGGACGCAGCAGATATCGGTAACCGCGGATTGCGCCGAGCAGCAGCGTTTTCACCGTGTGCCGCCCGTCAGTCGCGCGAGAAGCACGGGCGCTTCGGCCGCCGCGGCCGCGATGTCGTCACGCCGGACGCGCTCGCGCACACGCAGGATGATGTCGAAGCGCTCCGCCGCGGGCCGTGCGGCGCGGACGTATTCGCGCAGTCGCCTGCGCAGCCGGTTGCGGTCGACTGCGCGCGGCATCGCCTTGCGGCCGATGACGTAACCGACGCGGCCGGGGTCCTGCACGGCAGGCGCGGCGATCAATTGCAGGAAACGTGCGTCGTGGCGAACGCCGATCTTGAAGACGGATGCAAACGCGCCCGCCCCGCGCAGCCGGTAGCGGGCGCTGCGGACGCGCGCGGCGTTCGCCTGCGCCGTCAGACCGACAGACGTGCGCGGCCCTTGGCGCGCCGCGCCGACAGGACCTTGCGGCCCCCGACGGTGCTCATCCGGGCCCGGAAACCGTGCGTGCGCGCGCGGCGCAGCTTCGACGGCTGATATGTGCGTTTCATTTGGGCAAACCTTTGGGTAGACGCTCGCGATGGGCCGACCGGGCAAACCTTCTTGCTCAGCGGCCGATCGCCGAAAAGCCTTACATTAGAGCGCGTTACGCACGCCGTGTCAACGTGCAGCCGAATCCGTCAGAAGCTGTTCGGCGACGCGAGTGATCACTTCGGCGGCCGGTCAAGCGGCGCCGGAACATGGCCGGCGACGCGGGAAGCCCTGTGGATAACCCGATTCGCCGCGGCTACAATGCCTCCCCGGCCAGTCGCACCGCAGTCGCGTCACGCCGCATAACAAGTTCCATCATTCACTGGCCGCTCTTCCCGTGCATTCCGTGACGCCGTCGCCCGCGTGGGCCGCTTGCCTTTCCGCATTCGAGCGCGAGCTCACTCCGCAGCAGTTCGCCACCTGGATCCGGCCGCTGTCCTGCGCCGACGAATCGGGGCGGTTGCGGCTCATCGCGCCGAACCGGTTCGTGCTGCAGTGGGTGAAGGACCGATTCGGCGGCCGCATCGAGACGCTGGCCCGGCAGGCGACCGGCGAGACGCTCGCCGTGGAGTTCGTCGTCGCGGACGCTCCCGCGAGTACGTCCAGGGCGCCGCATGTCGCTGTTGCGCCGGCGCCAAATCTCGTGGCCGAGCCAATGCTGCCCGCCGCTACTGCGCTCGCGGGCAACGGCGCGCAGACCGCGCCGTTCGGCCGCCGTGCGGAACCCGGCAGTCTCAATACATCGTTCACGTTCGCGTCGTTCGTCGCCGGCAAGGCCAACCAGCTCGCACGCGCGGCGGGCCTGCAGGTCGCCGACCACCCGACGTCGTACAACCCGCTGTTCGTCTACGGCGGCGTGGGACTCGGCAAGACGCATCTGATCCAGGCGATCGGGAACCACATCCTGCTGCACAATCCGGAGGCGAAGATCCGCTACATCCACGCGGAAACCTACGTCTCCGACGTCGTCCGCGCGTACCAGCACAAGTCCTTCGACGAGTTCAAGCGGAACTACCGATCGCTCGACCTGCTGCTGATCGACGACATCCAGTTCTTCGGCGGCAAGAGCCGCACGCAGGAAGAATTTTTCTACCTGTTCAACACGCTGATCGAGGCGCACAAGCAGGTCGTCATCACCTGCGACACGTACCCGAAGCAGATTTCCGGCATCGAGGAGCGCCTGATCTCGCGTTTCGGCTGGGGACTCACCGTGGGACTCGAGCCGCCCGAGCTCGAGATGCGTGTCGCGATACTGCTGTCCAAGGCGGCGTCGGTCGGCATGCGCGTGGACGAGCACGTCGCATTCTTCATCGCCAAGCACATCCGCAGCAACGTGCGTGAGCTGGAAGGCGCGCTGAAGCGGATCCTCGCGTACGCGAACTTCCACGGCCAGGAAATCACGCTGCCGATGGCGAAGGAGGCGCTGCGCGACCTGCTCGCCGTGCAGAACCGCCAGATCTCGATCGACAACATTCAAAAGACCGTCGCCGACTACTACAAGGTCCGCGTCACGGACATGCACTCGAAGAAGCGCTCGCGCGCCGTGGCGCGGCCGCGGCAGGTCGCCATGGCGCTCGCCAAGGAGCTCACGCAGTTGTCGCTGCCCGAGATCGGCAGCAATTTCGGCGGCCGCGACCACACGACCGTCCTGCACGCGTGCCGGCAGATCGCGAAATTGCGGGAATCGCTGCCGGACTTGAATCACGACGTCAATTTCCTCCTGCAAGTCCTGCGCAGCTGACGCGGTGATTCGAGGCCAATAACCTCCGGTCCGCGGGGTCCGTTCGCGTGGAAAAAGCAGTACCGAAAGGTTATAATCTGTGGATCGTCGCGGCAGGGCGGTAGAACCCGTAAAAAGCCCCCAAACGATCCACAGCGCGCACCGCGGTTATACGGCGTTTGGCTTGACGCCAAGTTGCTGACGCAGCGCCGATTATCGGCATTGCCCCCGGTTGCAGCCTGCTTCATTAACGTTATTAGTTTTCGACAATGCAATTAAAACAGATCGCACGCGACGCGCTTCTGCGCCCGTTGCAGGCCGTATCCGGCATTGTCGAACGCCGGCACACGCTACCGATCCTCGCCAACGTCCTGCTCGAGCAAAAGGACGGCAAGCTGCACGTCACCGCCACCGATCTCGAGATGCAGATCACCGCGGTCAGCGATCTTGCCGGCAAGGACGCTCAGGCCACGACGGTTGGCGCGCGTAAGTTGCAGGACCTTCTGCGAGCATTGCCCGACGATTCGCAAGTGACGCTCGACGCGTCCGGCGGCAAGATGAGCGTGCGCGCGGGCCGCTCGCGCTTCAACCTGCAGACGCTCGCCGCGAGCGACTATCCGCGCATCAACGTCGGCCAGGAGCAGTTGCAGACACTCACGTTGCCGCAGGGAGATTTCCGGCGCCTGCTGAAACTCGCCGAATTTGCGATGGCGCAGCAGGACATTCGCTACTACCTGAACGGCATGCTGCTCGTGGTCGACGGCGCAACGCTGCAGGCGGTGGCAACCGATGGCCATCGGCTGTCATGGGCAAGCCTCGCGACCGGCGGCAGCTACACGCGGCAGGAAGTGATCCTGCCCCGCAAGACGGTGCTCGAGTTGTCCAAGCTGCTCGAGGACAACGATTCGCCGCTCGTCATCGACATCCTCGCCAACCAGGCGCGCTTCCGCTTCGGCAACGTCGAGCTGGTGTCGAAGGTCGTCGACGGCAAGTTTCCCGATTACAACCGCGTCATTCCGCAGGGCCATTCGAAGCAGATCGAGCTCGACCGCGCGACGCTGCTGTCCGCGCTGCAGCGCGCCGCGATCCTGTCGAACGAGAAGTTCCGCGGCGTGCGGCTCGTGCTCGGCGCCGAGCAGCTGCGGATCGTCTGCACGAACAGCGAGCAGGAGGAGGCGGAAGAGGAATTGCCGGTCGATTATTCGGGCGAAGGGCTCGACATCGGCTTCAACATCACCTATTTGCTCGACGTGCTGTCGAACGTCACGAGCGACCGGGTGTTCTTCGCGTTCGGCGACGCGAATTCCAGCGCGCTGGTGACGCTTCCCGAGCGCGAAGACTACAAGTACGTGGTCATGCCGATGAGGATCTGAAGGCGCGACCGAAAGGCACGATGACTCCCGCACAACCCAAGCCCAAGCAAGGCGACGACTACGATTCTTCCAGCATCAAGGTCCTGAAGGGCCTCGACGCGGTGCGCAAGCGCCCGGGCATGTACATCGGCGACACGTCCGACGGCACCGGCCTGCACCACATGGTGTTCGAGGTGCTCGACAACGCGATCGACGAGGCGCTCGCCGGATTCTGCGACGATATCAAGGTCGTGATCCACGCCGATAATTCGGTGTCGATCGTCGACAACGGCCGCGGCATCCCGACGGCGATCAAGGAAGACGACGACGAGCGCCGCTCGGCGGCTGAAATCGTCATGACCGAGCTGCACGCCGGCGGCAAGTTCGACCAGAACAGCTACAAGGTGTCGGGCGGCCTGCACGGCGTGGGCGTGTCGGTCGTCAACGCGCTGTCCGACTGGCTGAAACTGCGCATCTGGCGCAACGGCGAAATCCACCAGATGGAGTTCCGCCAGGGCGTGCCGGTGGCGCCGCTCGCGGTCGTCGGGACGACGGATCGTCGCGGCACCGAAGTGCACTTCATGGCGTCGCTCGCGACGTTCAGCCGCATCGAGTACCACTACGAGATTCTCGCCAAGCGCATCCGCGAGCTTTCGTTCCTCAACAACGGCGTCAAGATCGAGCTCGTCGACCAGCGCGACGGCAAGAGCGAGAACTTCGCGTACTCGGGCGGCATCAAGGGCTTCGTCGAGTTCATGAACCGCACGAAGACGGTTCTGCATCCGAAAATCTTCCATTCGGTTGGCGAGAAGGACGGCATCACCGTCGAAGTCGCGATGCAGTGGAACGACTCGTACGCCGAATCCGTGCAGTGCTTCACGAACAACATCCCGCAGCGCGACGGCGGCACGCATTTGACCGGCCTTCGCCAGGCGATGACGCGCACGCTCAACAACTACATCGAAAAAGAAGACATCGCGAAAAAGGCGAAGGTCGAGACCACCGGCGACGACATGCGCGAGGGCCTGACGTGCGTGCTGTCGGTGAAGGTGCCCGAGCCGAAGTTCTCGTCGCAGACAAAGGACAAGCTCGTCAGCTCCGAAGTGCAGCCGATCGTGCAGGAAGTCGTCAGCGCGAAGCTCGCCGAATTCCTGCTCGAGCAGCCAGCCGACGCGAAGATCATCTGCACGAAGATCGTCGAAGCTGCGCGGGCGCGCGAGGCGGCGCGCAAGGCGCGCGAGCTCACGCGGCGCAAGGGCGTGCTCGACGGCATGGGACTGCCTGGAAAGCTGGCCGACTGCCAGGAGCGCGATCCGTCGCTGTGCGAGATCTACCTGGTCGAGGGCGATTCCGCCGGCGGTTCGGCCAAGCAGGGACGCGACCGCAAGTTCCAGGCGATCCTGCCGCTGCGCGGCAAGATCCTGAACGTCGAGCGCGCGCGCTTCGACAAGCTCGTTTCGTCGCAGGAGATCGTCACGCTGATCACGGCGCTCGGCACCGGGTTCGGGCGGGCGTCCAACGGCGACAACGACAAGGACGCATTCAACGTCGACAAGCTGCGCTATCACCGCATCATCATCATGACGGATGCGGACGTCGACGGCTCGCACATCCGCACGCTGCTGCTGACGTTCTTCTACCGGCAGATGCCGGAGCTCGTCGAGCGCGGTCACATCTACATCGCGCAGCCGCCGCTGTACAAGGCGAAGCAAGGACGCGAGGACGTGTATCTGAAGGACGATCACGAGCTGAAGCAGCACCTGCTGCGTGTCGCGCTCAAGGGCGCCGAGCTCGTGCCCGGCGAAGGCCGGCCCGCGCTGTCCGCCGAATCGCTCGGCGACGTCGCGCGCGAATACCTGCTCGCGGAAGCGGTGATCGAGCGCCTCGCACGCCTCGTCGATTCGGCCGCATTGCGCGCGATCCTGAATGGCGTGCGACTCGATCTCACGAGCGAGGCGACGGCGCGGCGCAGCGCGATTGCGTTGCAGGCGGCCATCGACGACCCCGAAGTCACCGTGGAAGCGCGCTACGACGCTACCAACGAGGTGCACCGAATCATCGTCGTGCGCACCCACCACGGCACGCCGCACGCCACGGCGATCGACGCCGACTTTCTCGCGAGCGGCGACGCCGAGCAGATCCGCCACGCCGCCGAAGTGCTGCGCGACCTGATGCATCCGGGCGCCGTCGTCAAGCGCGGCGAGAAGCAGCTAGGAGCCCGGTCGTTCAAGGACGCCATCGACTGGCTGCTCGGCGAGGCACGGGCCAGCGTCGCGATCCAGCGCTACAAGGGCTTGGGCGAGATGAATCCCGAGCAGTTGTGGGAAACGACGATGGATCCCAACGTGCGCCGGCTTCTGAAGGTCCAGATCGAGGACGTGATCGGCTCCGAGGAAATCTTCTCGACGCTGATGGGCGAGCAGGTCGAGCCGCGACGCGCGTTCATCGAGACGAATGCGCTCGGGGTGCGCAACCTCGACGTCTGAGTCTGTGAACGCCGGGCCGAAGCTATCGCCGGCCTTCGACGAGCGCGCAGAATCGGCGCTTGCCCGCCTAGGGCTCGTCGCCGACGCGCGCGGCGGTGTGCGCGACCCGCTCGGCACGCCGGTCACTGGTCCAAAGCTCGCTTCGATCAATCCCGCCAACGGCCGATTGCTCGGCAGCGTCGCGACCGCGACCGCGAACGATCTCGATCGGTTGCTGAACCGCGCGGCGGACGCGGCTACTGCATGGCGCAATGTTCCGGCGCCGAAGCGCGGCAATGCGGTGCGCCGCTATGCCGACTTGCTGCGCGAGTTCAAGGATCCGCTCGGCACGCTGGTCGCGCTCGAGAACGGCAAGATCAAGGCCGAAGGCGACGGCGAAGTCCAGGAGATGATCGACATCGCCGACTTCGCCGTCGGCCAGTCGCGAATGCTCTACGGCAAGACGCTGCACTCCGAGCGTCCGGCGCATCGGATGTACGAGCAGTGGCATCCGCTGGGCGTCGTCGGCGTGGTGACCGCATTCAATTTTCCGGTTGCGGTCTGGGCATGGAACGCCATGCTGGCATGCGTGTGCGGCAATGCCGTCGTCTGGAAGCCGTCGCCCAAAGTCCCGCTCTGTGCGCTCGCCGCGGCGCATCTCGCGAATCGCGTCATCGCCGAGCTCGACCTGCCGCCGATTTTCGAGCTCGCGATCGGCGGCCACGACATCGGCCAGACACTGTCCGCCGATGCGCGCGTCGCGCTGCTATCGTTCACGGGCTCGTCGCGCGTCGGGCAGATGGTGGCAGGAACAGTGAGCGCCCGCTTTGGCAAGGTCTTGCTCGAATGCGGCGGCAACAACGCGGTGATCGTCGCCGACGATGCGGATCTCGATCTCGTCATCCCCGCCGTGGTGTTCGGCGCCGTCGGCACGGCCGGCCAGCGATGTACGACGACGCGACGCTTGATCGTGCATCGTTCGCGCCACGACGAAGTGGTGGCTCGGCTCGCGTCGGCGTATCGGCAGGTGCCAATCGGCGATCCGCTCGATCCGGCGACGCTGATGGGTCCGCTGATCGACGAGGCTGCCGTCGAAGGCTACAAGCGGGCGATCGGCGAGGCGCTTGCGGCGGGCGCGACGATCACCTACGGCGGCAAAGTGCTCGAGCGTGAAGGTCACTTCGTCGAGCCGACGCTCGTGACCGGCATCGCGAACGACAACGCGCTCGTTCAGCGCGAGACGTTCGCGCCGCTGCTGTACGTGATGCCCTGCGACACTGTCGAGGACGCCATCGCGCAGAACAACGGCGTGCGCCAAGGTCTGTCGTCGGCCATCTTCACGCAAAGCGTGCGCACGGCGGAGGCGTTTCTGGCCGCTTCGGGCAGCGACTGCGGCATCGCCAACGTCAACATCGGCACATCGGGCGCCGAGATCGGCGGCGCCTTCGGCGGCGAGAAGGAAACCGGCGGTGGCCGCGAATCGGGCTCCGACGCGTGGCAGGCTTACATGCGCCGGCAGACCAACACGATCAACTGGAGCCGCGACCTGCCGCTTGCGCAGGGCATCCGGTTCGACGTCGGCAAGAGCGGCGCGTAAGGCATGGGGTCAGAGCAACAAGTCGACTTGTTGCTCTGACCCCGAAGTCAGGAGTCAGCGCCGCTTCGTCTTCTTCGCCGCGTCGCGCGCCGTCGATTTGCGCGCGATCGCCGCAACCGGCGCCTTGATCGCCGGCGACGCACGCGTCTTGCGCTTGGCAGCAACGGTGGTCTGGGGTGCCGTGCGCGGCGCGGCCTTCGACTTGCCATCAGGCGTTGCGCGCACCGACGCGCGCGCCGCCTTCGTCGCTGTCCGCAAGGCCGGGGCTTTTCGTGCCGTGGTCGCAGGTGGCTTCGCGGACGGCGTCTTGCGCGACCGTGCCGGTTCGGCCGCGACAAGCGGTGCCTTCCGAGGCGCACGCGTGCCGACGCTGCGGCGCGGCGATCGCGTCTCGCGACCCGCCTTCTCGTCGACCAGCGCCACCGCCTCGTCGAGCGACAGCGTGTCGACAGCATTGCGATCGGGCAGCGTCGCGTTGACGCTGCCGTGCTTCACGTACGGGCCGTAGCGGCCCGAGTGGAGCTCGACCGGCTGGCGGTCGCGCGGATGCGCACCGAGCACGCGCAGCGGCGCGCCGCGCATCGGTCGCGTGCCCTTGCGTCCCGGTTCCTTTGCCTCGAACTCGAAACCGACCTTGCCGTCCGCCTGCTTCACGAGATAGGCGGAGAAAGGCCGTCGCGTGCGCGCCGAAACGAACTGCAGCAGATCGGTCTTGCCGGTGGCGAGGAGCTTCGCCATCTGCGCGCGCTCGACCGGCCGCGTCAGAATCGTGCGGCCCGAGCGAAAATCGCACGTGCGACCCTCGCCGACGGCACGCTCGCACACATACGCATTGGGTGTTTCGAACACGCGGTTGCCGCACTTCGGACAGGGCCCGAGCGGCTCCTGCCCCGAAAAATCGGGTACCTGGCCGTCGTCGTCGTCGAGGCGAGGGCCGAAGTCGAACTCGACTTCGTTGGCGTCGCCGAGCTTGAGCTTCGCTGAAAACGGCCTGCCCATCTTGCTGCGAAAGCCGTCGAGCGGCCCGACCTCGCGCGTGGACAGCAGCGTGTCCGCTTCCGCGGGCTCGAGCTGGCGCCCGCCCATGATCTTCCAGAACCCGAAGTCGCAGTCCTCGCACTGGAATTTCTTGTACTTCTCGTGCACTTCGCCACCGCACTTCGGGCAGCGCGCCGTCAGCGTCGCGAAATCGCCGGGAATCGTGTCGCTTTCGTAGTTCTTCGCCTGCGCAACGATGTGCTTCGTCATGCCGACGATCTCACGCATGAAATCGCGGCGCGCGAGCTCGCCGTGCTCCATTTGCGCGAGCTTGAATTCCCACTCGGCAGTGAGCTCGGGCGAGAAGAGCTCGGGGATCCCGAGCCCGTGCAGCAGCGTCATCAGCGACGCCGCCTTCGGCGTGGCCGTGAGCTCCTTGCCGTCGCGCAGGATGTAGCGCTCGGCGATCAGGCCTTCGATGATCTGCGCGCGCGTGGCAGGCGTGCCGAGGCCTTTTTCGCGCATCGCCTCGCGCAGCTCGTCGTCCTCGATCGATTTGCCTGCACCTTCCATCGCCGACAGCAGCGTCGCCTCGGTCAGGCGCGGCGGCGGACGCGTCGTGAGTTTCGCGACCTCGACGTTCTCCGTCGCGACCTGCTCCTCGCCCTCGAACCGGCGCGTGGCCGAGCCACGCCCTTCCATCGGCGCTTCGGCGTCGACCACTTCACGCACGCGCACCGGCGTCAGC
>DATEIQ010000299.1:0-10100 GCA_035278845.1 Casimicrobiaceae bacterium
CACTTCCAACCTTTCATGTTAGAGTGCCAACATTCGTCCGGAAACGCCGGCGCTGCGGGCCGGCTGTCGCCAGCGGGGAGTTGCCGATGGACTTCATCTTCATGCTGACGCGGCGCGACCGGACCGTCGAGGATGCCGAGGATCTGGTCGATGCCGTTTGCGACCTCGGCGTTCGCCACGTCGGCTTCAAGGACGTCGGCGTCCCGGCCGCGACGATGGAGCGCGTCGTGGGGCGCATTCACGCGCACCATGCGCTGTGCTATCTCGAAGTGGTCAGCACGACACCCGGCGCCGTCGCCTCGTCCGTCGCCACGGGCGCCGCGCTCGGCGTCGATTGCATTCTCGGCGGCAAGGATCTCGACGCCGCCCGGCACGCGCTTGGCGGACTCGGCCGCTATTTCCCCTTCCCCGGACGTCCGATCGGACATCCGACGCGCCTCGAAGGAACGGTGGCGGACGTCGAGGCGGACGCGCGCGACGCGCGGGCACGCGGTTGCGGTGGCGTCGACCTCCTCGCGTTTCGGGCCACCAATGCAGACCCGCTCGCGCTCGTGCGAGCCGCGCGCCGCGGCGTCGACGGCGGCCGGCTGATCGTCGCGGGCAGCGTCAACTCGGTGCAGCAGATCCATGCGCTCGCCACCGCGGGGGCGGACGCGTTCACGATTGGATCGGCGGTCTTCGACGGCTCGTTCTCGCCGACGAAGGGATCGCTGCGCGGCCAGATTCTCGACATCCTCGAGGCCTGCCGTACCGCGCCGTTGCCGGCGGGCTGATGCACGATCCGGGCGATCGCGACGCGCGCGGCCGCGACGCGGATCGCATCGCGGCGCCGGAGTCCGCGCTCGACGCGCTACTGCAAGGCGCGTGGATCGATCCTGACGACGGCGCGGCGCTCGGCGTTGCCATCGACGCCATCGTCATCGAGCGCTCGCTCGCAGGCGAAGAGGCCGGTCGCGTTGCTGCGCTTCATCTCGGACGCCGGCTCGCCGTCGTGAGCGACGCGGTGACGCACGACGTGCTCGGTGCGCGCGTCGAGCGCGCGCTGCGGACGATCGCGCACGTCGACTCCGTCGTGCTGCCGGCGCATCCGCATGCCGACCTTCCGACCGTCGAAGCCGTACGAGCGGGCAGCGCGAGTGCGGATGCGCTGATCGCCGTCGGCTCGGGCACGATCAACGATCTCGCCAAATTCGCGGCAGCGCAGGACCGCAAGCCGTATGCGGTGTTCGCGACGGCGCCGTCGATGAACGGTTACACGTCCGCGAATGCCGCGATCACGGTCGACGGCCACAAGAAGACGCTGCCCGCGACGCTCGCACGAGGGGTGTTCGTCGATCTCGCGGTCTTCGCGGCGGCGCCGCCGCGAATGATCCGGGCCGGGCTCGGCGATTCGCTGTGCCGGCCGACGGCGCAGGTCGACTGGCTCCTGTCGCACCATGCGCTCGGGACGCCATATCGCCGCGCCCCGTTCGAGCTGCTGGCCGCCGACGAGGCCGTGCTCTTCGCTGCGCCAGAGGCGCTGCTGTCCGGCGACCTCGATGCGATGCGCGCGCTCGCGCGAACGCTCGTGCTGTCGGGCATCGGCATGACGCTGTGCGGAAGCAGCGCGCCGGCAAGCCAGGGCGAGCACCTGATCAGTCACTATGTCGACATGCGAACGCGCCCCGCGCGTCCCCCGTATCTGCACGGAGAGCAGGTGGCCGTGGCAACGCTCACGATGGCGCGATTGCAGGAAGCGTTGCTCGATGCGCCGCCGCCGGTCCTGCGTGCCTGCGAAATCGAAGCGGACGCGCTTCGCGCGCACTTCGGCGCGGACGTCGGCGCGCAGTGCTGGCTTGAATTCCTGCCCAAGCGATTGACGAGCGAGGGCGCCGCACAGCTCACCGCTCGCCTCGCAGCAACGTGGGAGCGGTTGCGCCGTGATGCGGCCGCTGCGCGCGTGGCTGCCGACCGCCTCGCCGACGTCATGCGGCGTATCGGCGGGCCGCGCCGCGCGAGCGACATCGGCCTCGAGCCCTCGTTCTACGCCGACGCCGTGCGCCATGCGCGATTCCTGCGCAACCGCTACACGTTCCTCGATGTCGCAGCCGACGCCTGCGTGCTCGACAACCACCTGGCTGCGTGACGATGGCGAAGCGAAGAGCCGACTCCCGCGACCGCCTGCGACAGCAGGAACGGCACGCGCAGATTCTCGCGCTGTTGCAGCGCGACGGCATCGTGCGCGTTGCTTCCCTTGCCAATGCCTTCGCGGTGACTACCGAGACGGCCCGGCGCGACCTGGATGAGCTCGCGCAAAGCGGGGCGTTGCAACGCACCTACGGCGGCGGCGCGATCCGCTCGCTGACCGACGAGCCGGGCATCGGATTGCGCGGGCTCGTGCGCACGCCCGAGCGCACGCGCATCGCCGCCGCCGCCGCGGCGCTCGTCGAGCCGGGTGATGCGTTGATGATCGACGCAGGCTCGACGACGAGCCTGTTCGCGAGCGCGCTCGCTGCGCGGAACCTGACGCTGACCGTCGTCACCAATTGCCTGCCGGTGGCGAGCGCGCTCGCCGTGAGCGACCGCTGCCGCGTCGTCGTATGCCCCGGCGATTACGTCGCGCACGAGGCAGGCGTGTTCGGCGCGGAAACGGTCGCGTTCATTGGCCGTTTCCACGCGAACAAGGCCTTCGTCGGCGCGGGCGGTGTCACGGCATCCGCGATCACCGACGCCGTCTCGGCCGGCTGCGCCGTGAAGCGCGCCATGATCGAGCGCGCCGAGCGGTCGCTGCTGCTCGTCGACAGCTCCAAGTTCGACGTCGTGCAGTTCGAGGCGGTCGCGCCACTGGCCGCCATCGACGACGTCGTCACCGAGGCGAGGCCGCCGCGGCGGCTCGCAGCGGCGCTGCGCCAGGCGGGCATCGACGTGACCCTCGCGCCGTAAGGCCGCTGTTGGCATCCCAACATTTCTCATTGTGATCGCCAACCGACCGTGGTATCGTCGGCGCGCGGCAGGCGGGGGAAGCGCGCTCGCGCGGCTTCCGGCGCACCGGCCGGTCAACCCGAGGAGCATCGCCATGACGATTCGGAGTGCGCTTGCAAAGGCGCTCGCCGCGGCCGCGCTGTTCTTGGCGTGCGCCGGCGTGCGTGCGGGGGAAATCACCGTCTACACGGCGCTCGAGGAGGACGACGTTCGCGTCTACCTCGCGTCGTTCGCGAAGGCCAAGCCCGACATCAAGGTCAACGTGCTGCGGCTTTCGACCGGCGACCTGGTGGCCCGCATCCTCGCCGAGAAGGCGAACCCGCGTCACGACGTCATCTGGGGCACGGCGCTCACGCAGGTCAACGACCCGCGCATCCTCGAAATGGCCGAGGCGTACAAGCCCGCCGGCATCGACTCGGTCAAGACGCAGTTCAAGGATCCGAACAACCTGTGGTTCGCGACCACCGGCTACTTCGCCGGGTTCTGCGTCAACACCGAAGTTCTGAAGAAGCGCAACCTGCCGATGCCCACGTCGTGGCAGGACCTGCTGAATCCGGTGTACAAAGGCCAGATCGTGATGCCGAACGCGGCGAGTTCCGGCACCGGTTATCTGCAGATCGTGAGCCTGCTGCAGATGAAGGGCGAGGAGAAGGGCTGGCAGTATCTGAAGGATCTCGACGCCAACATGGCGCAATACATCAAGTCCGGCTCCCGACCCTGCAAGATGGCGGCCGCCGGCGAGTACGCGATCGGCCTTTCGTTCGCGTTCTCCGGCGTGAAGCAGATCATGGAGGGCTATCCGATCAAGCTCGTGATTCCGTCCGAAGGCGCGGGCTATGAAATCGAAGTCAGCATGCTGATGAAAACGGCGAAGAACAAGGCCGATGCCAAGCAGTTCCTCGACTGGCTGCTGACGCTCGACGCGGCGAAGCTCTACGGTGAGCGCGCCGAGATGTCGTCGGTGCCTGGGGCCAGGCCGACGCCGGAAGTGCTGAAGGCAGGCCTGCCCGCGGATGTCTCGACCGTGCTCTACAAGGACATGGACTTCACCGCGTCGGCGAAGAACAAGGACCGCATCCTTGCGGAATGGAAGCAGAAGATCGAGCGGTAACGCCAAATCACCGGCACGCCGCGAGGGCGCGCGGCGTGCCGCTTTCCTTTCGCTGCAGGGAATCTCGAAGGCATTCGCGGGCGTCACCGCGCTCGATGGCGTAAGCCTCGATATCGACGAAGGCGAGTTCGTCTGCTTCCTGGGACCTTCGGGCTGCGGCAAGACGACCCTTCTGCGCGTCATCGCCGGGCTCGAGACGCCCGACGCCGCCGACATCCGGCTCGGCGGCGCCAATCTGCAGGACGTGCCGGCGCGCGAGCGCAATTTCGGCATCGTGTTCCAGTCCTATTCGCTGTTTCCGAACATGTCGGTCGCGCGCAACATCGCGTACGGCCTTGAATGCCGCGGCTGGCCGAAGGCCTCGCGACAGGAGCGGATCGACGCGATGCTCGCACTCGTCAATCTCGCCGACCAGGCCGGCAAGTATCCGCACCAGCTCTCCGGCGGCCAGCAGCAGCGCGTCGCGCTCGCACGCGCGCTCGCGCCGGAGCCTTCGATCCTGCTGCTCGACGAGCCGCTGTCGGCGCTCGACGCCAAGGTGCGCGAGGACCTGCGCACCGAAATCAAGGACCTGCAATCGCGGCTTTCGATCACCACGATCATGGTCACGCACGACCAGCACGAGGCGATGGAAGTCGCCGACAGGATCGTCGTGATGAATCGGGGTCGCATCGAGCAGATCGGCCGCGCGGCCGACCTCTACGAGCGTCCCGCGAGCCGCTTCGTCGCGCAGTTCATCGGCCGCATGAACGTCGTGCGCGACGCGCAAGGCAACCGCGTCGCCGGCGTGCGCCCCGAGCACATTGAAATCGTCGACGCGGTGACCGAAGGGAACGAGTACCGGCGCGGGCGCGTCGAGCGCTGCGCGTTTCTCGGCAGCGTCACGCGCGTGACGCTGCGCATCGGCGATGACGCTGTCGTCGTCGAACTCCGCGGCCGGCGCGAGGACCTCGCGCCGGGGTCCGACGTGACGATCCGCATTCCGGCCGAGGCGCTGCTGCGCCTCACCGACGCGCCGGCATGACGGCTGCTGTCTCCTCCGCGCGGACGTCCCGCTTCGGCATCGACGCCGACCGCGCGGCGCTTGCCGCGCTCGCGCTGGCGGTCGTCATCCTGCTCGCCGTGTTCGTCATCGTGCCGCTCGGCGCGATTCTGCGGCTGTCGTTCGTCACGCCCGAGGGCATCGGATTCGAAAACTATGCGCGCGAGTTCGCGAATCCGAAGTTCATGCGGATCGTCGGCGCGAGCTTTGCGGTTTCGATCACCACGACGCTGATCACGCTGATGCTCGCGTACGGCTTTGCTTATGCGCTGCGGCGCACGGCGATGCCGCTGCGTCGCACGTGCGGCGCCATCGCGCTGCTGCCGCTGTATGCGCCGTCGCTCGTGCAGGCGCTCGGCATCCTGTTCCTGTTCGGCCGCAACGGCATCGTCAACCGGACGTTCGACCTCGGCATCGACATCTACGGGTTCTGGGGCATCGTCATCGCCGACGTGCTGTACAGCTTCCCGCACGCGTACCTGATCCTGTCGGCCTCTCTCGCGGTCGGCGATGCGCGGCTGTACGAGTCGGCGCGGATGCTGGGCGCGGCGCCGGCGCGCATGTTCCGCACGATCACGCTGCCCTCCACGCGCTACGGCATCGTGTCGGCGGCGTTCGTCGTGTTCACGATCGTCATCACCGATTTCGGCAATCCGATGGTGATCGGCGCCGACTACACGGTGCTCGCGACCGAGATCTACAACCAGGTGTCCGGCCAGGGACGGATGGAGCTCGGTGCAGTGATCGGTGTCGTGCTGCTCGTTCCCGCGGCCATCGCGGTGATCGTCGAGAAGCTGGTCACACGCCGGCAGCACGCGGCGATCACCGAGCGGGCGGTTCCGCTATCGATCGTGCCGTCGAAAGCGCGCGATCGCGTGGCGCTCGCCTATGCGCTCGCCGTATGCGCCGCCATCGCGGCGATCGTCGTCATCGTCGTCGTGGCGAGCTTCGTGACCCTTTGGCCCTACAACATGCGGATGTCGCTGCGCCATTACCGGTTCGAAGTGCAGAACGGCATCGCGCCGCTGTGGACGAGCATCGTCGTATCACTGGTCGCCGCGGTGATCGGTGTCGTGGTCACGGTGGCCGCGGCCAGCGCGACGCGCTGGCTGCGTCCCGTGCACGCGCAGGTTCTCTACTTCCTCTCCGTGCTGCCGGCGGCGGTCCCGGGCATGGTGCTCGGGCTAGGCTACATCTTTGTCTTCAATGCGCCCGGCAATCCGCTCGGGTGGCTGTACGGGGGCTTGTTGATTCTCGCGCTCTGCAACGTCTATCACTATCACGCGCAGGGCTACCTGATCGCCTCCACCGCATCCGGCCAGGTGAGCCGCGTGTTCGACGAAACGTCGAAGTGCCTCGGCGCGACGGCGATGCGCACGCTGCGTGCGGTCATCCTGCCGCTGATTGCGCCGGCGATCGCGAGCATCGCAGTGTTTTTCTTCGTCCGCAGCATGGTGACTCTGTCGGCGGTGATCTTCCTCGTGACGCCGTCGACGCAGCTCGCCGCGGTGTCGGTGCTCCTGCTCGACGACTCCGGCAACCAGAACCAGGCGGCCGCATTCTCGGTATGCATCATGGCCATCGTCGCGCTCGCGCTCGGACTGTTTCACGCGTTGCTCAGCGGTGCTACACTCGCGCGCGGTCGCCGACTGGAACCTGTCATTTGAATCGCTCACGCAAACGCCTGACGCTCGCCTGCGCGACCCTCGCGCTCGCTGCGATCACCGCAAGTGCTTTCGCCGGAACGCTCGATCGCATCCGCGACCGGCACACGATCGTCTTTGCCTACCGCGACGGTGCCGCGCCGTTCTCGTTCAAGGATCGGGATGGCAAAGTCCGCGGCTACACCGCCGAGCTCTGCACGCGCGTCGCGGCGGCGATCCAGCGGCAGCTCGGCCTGGCAACGCTCGACGTGCAATGGTTTCCCGTCGATGCGGAGAATCGCATCGAAGCAGTCGCCTCCGGCCGCGCGGACGCCGAATGCGGTACGACGACGATCACGCTGTCGCGAATGGAGCGCGTCGATTTCAGCGTGCCGATCTTCGTCGACGGCGGCGCGCTCGCGGTCAAGACGCAATCGCCGGTGAAGCGCATCGTCGATCTCGGCGGACGGCGCGTCGCCGTAATTCCCGGCACGACGACCGAGCGCGCATTGCGCGCGGCGCTCGATCTCGCGGAGGCGAAGGCGACGATCGTGCCGGTGGCGCGGCCCGAAGAGGGTGCGGTCGCGCTGCGTGAAGGGCGCGCCGACGCCTATGCGGGCGACCGCATCGTCCTGACGCAGCTGATGCTCAAAAGCAACGACCTTTCGGTGCTGCCCGACGATTTCTCGTTCGAGCCGTACGCGATCGTCGTGCGTCGCGACGACGCCGATTTCCGCCTTGCCGTGAACCGCGCGCTGGTGGGTCTCTACAAGCGCAGCGACATCGATCAGGTCTTCCAGCACTGGCTCGCGCCGCTCGGCCGGCCGAGTGCTCTCGTCAACGCGATGTTCTACCTCAATGCGATTCCGGATTGACTTGCGGATCGGTGCGGTGCTGCTGGCGCTGGCCGGCGCCGCGGCCGCGCAGATGGCCACCCCGCCCGCGCCATCGTGCGACAACTGCGGCGTCATCACGTCGATCCGCACGTCGTACGAGGAGGAGCAGTGGACGCCGCTCGGTGTCGTCGCGCCGCCGTCGTCGCTCACATCGGGCAACGAAGGTCGCACGGCGTTCGCCTTCGGTTCCGAAGGCAACCGCGGCCTCGTGCTGATCGGCGCTGCCGGCGGCGCCGTGTACGCGAAGCGTCCGAACGCTTATCAGAAGCCGCGCTGGGACGTCACCGTGAAAATGGATCGCGGCGACACGCGTGTGCTGCAGCAACGCTACGAGCCGCTGCTGCGCGAAGGCGATCGCGTCAGGGTACTCGGCACGCAGATCGAGCTCGTCGAGTCCTGATTCCTGCGGCGCGTCGCACCCGGCCGCTTCAACGGATCTCGATCCAGGCCGGCGCGTGGTCGCTGGCTCCCTCGCGCCCACGAACCTCGCGATCGACCCCCGCGTCGACCAGACGCCGTCCGAGCTGTGCGTTCAGCAACAGATGATCGATGCGCAGGCCCGCGTTGCGCTCCCAGCGCTTCCGCATGTAGTCCCAGTACGTGTAGATCGCCTCACCGGGATGGCGGGAACGGATCGCGTCGACCCAGCCCTGGTCGAGCAGCCGCCGAAATGCGGCGCGGCTTGCCGGCTGCACGAGCGCGTCCTTGTCGTACGAGCGCGTCTCGTAGATGTCGGCGTCCGTCGGCACGACGTTGAAGTCGCCCGCCAGCACGACCGGCGCGTCTGCCGCATACAAATCGGCCGCGTGCTCGATCAGCCGGGCTAGCCAGGCGAGCTTGTAGTCGAACTTCGGCCCCGGCTGCGGATTACCGTTCGGCGCATACAGGCAGGCGACGAGCACGCCGCCGACCGCTGCCTCGAGGTAACGCGCCTGCCGATCGGCGGCGTCGCCCGGCAGCGTGCGGCGCACCTCGACCGGCTCGCTTTCGCGCGCGAGGATCGCAACGCCGTTGTAGCGCGGCTTCTGACCTTGCCACAGTGCGCGATAACCGAATGCGCGGATCGCGGCGAGCGGGAACTCTTCGTGGTAGATGCGCAGTTCCTGCAGGCAGACGACGTCTGGCCGCGCTGTTGCGAGCCACTCGGTCAATCGCGCGAAACGGCCGCGGATGCTGTTGATGTTGAACGTCGCGATTCTCACGACCGCTGCACGCGCATCTGCCGCAGAACGCCGAAGATCGCGCTTTCCGCGCCCGGCGGACGCAGGCAGGCGCGCCACAGCGCAAAGCTCGTAACGACGTACGCGAGTGCGCCGAGCGCCACGAGCGCGGCGAGCGACGCCGCCGCTGCGGCGACCGGGCCAGCACCGGGAAGCAGCGTCTCGCCATACCGCACCACCAGCGCCATCACCAGCGCGGCGACGACCGGTCGCCACATCGTCCCGAGCAGCGCGCGCGCATCGAAGTGCATCACGTGGTACAGCAGCACGTAATCGAGAATCCATACGAGCGCAGCCACGATGACGGTGGCCCAGGCCGCGCCCAGTGCCCCCGCTTTCATCGTCATGACGACGAGCGCCGGAACGAGAACGCAAAGCCGGGCCGCGGTGATGATCGCGGTGAACCGCGGCTTGCCGACGGCAAGATAAACGACGTGGCTGCTCGTGCTGAACGCGCGCAAAACGCCGTGCAGCGCGAGCACCTGCATCAGTGGAATCGCGGCGAGCCACTTCGGTCCGAGCAGCACGTCGACGATCCGGGGCGCCGTCAGCGCGATGCCGATCGGAATCGGCAACCCCACGAGGACGATCACGCCGGCGGTGCGGATGAATGCATCGCGAAGCGTGCGCGGATCACTCGCCATGCGAGCGAAGCCCGGCAGCATCGCCCGGCGGATCGGGGCGGCAAGCTCCGTCGTCGCGAGGTTCGCGATCTCGTAGGCGACGTTGTATTTCGCCAGTGCGTCGGCGCCCGCGAGCCGGCCGATCGCGAGCGCGCTCGCACGGTCGCTGAGTCCCTGCAGCACGTTCTGCAGCAGCATCCACCGGGAAAAGCCGAAGATGTCGCGCAATCCGGCGCGTGACAGGCGCGGGCGATACGGCGAAAGCGCGTAGCTCAGCGCGACCCGGATCAACGACTGCGCGAAGGCGCCTGCCACCAGCGCCCAGTATTCCCGCCACTGCCAGGCGAGCACGAGCGTCACGGCCGTGGACAGCACGCGCGCACTGAAGAGATACGCGAACTCCCTGCGGAATTCGAGGCGCTTGCGGAAATCGACGACGCCGATGTTCGCGCAGGCGCCGATGACGCTTGCAAGCGCGAGCCAGTACACGATGCCTTCGACGCGCGGCTCGGCGAAAAACGCGGCCGCGGGCTTCGCGACGACGGCGAGCACCAGCGACATCGTCGTGGCCGTTGCCAGGTTGAGCGTCCACGCGCTGTCGTAG
>DATEIQ010000300.1:0-8193 GCA_035278845.1 Casimicrobiaceae bacterium
AGCGGGCGACGACGAATCCCACGCCGCCCTTGAAGTCGAAATTCATCTGCAGCGCAAGCTGTCCAGCGGCCGTCGCCGACGAAAGAACGAGCCGCGCGTTGCCCGAAGCAATGGCAGACCAGTGCGCTGCATCGAGCGAAACTTCCAGGGCGCGCGCAATCTGCGTCATCAAGAGGCCGTCGCGGCTTCCATTTCGGATGGCGACGCCGCAGCGGATTTCTGACGAACCATTCTGCGGTCGCGCGGGTCCCTGCCGATGTGCAGCAATTTCGCGAACGAGGGTTCGGCTGCATCACCGCGACCGATGTACACGATGGCCGCATCCGTGAGATCGGTGGAAAAGATCTCGAAAGCGCGTGCGCGCGTCGCATCGTTGATCGCGTCGAGCAGATCGTCGAGTACCACCCAGCGCGGCCGGTGGATGAGCAGCCGCGCGAGCATCAGGTTGTGCTGCTCGTCGCCGTTGAGGTCGTGTTCCCATCGCGACACGCGGTCGAGCATCGGCGCGAGATGCGCCAGGCCGACTCGCGCGAGTGCGTCGCCGAAGGACTGCGGCGCGAAGCTATGCGCGTCCTGCGGATACGCCAGCACGTCACGCAGCGTGCCGGGCGGCAGATAGGGCCGGCGTGGCATGAACAGGACCGTCGGCCCCGCGGGTCTGCGAATGCGTCCCGCGCCCCAGCACCAAAGGCCCGCGAGTGCCCGAAACAGCAGCGTCTTGCCCGCTCCAGGCTCTCCCACGACGAGAACGTGCTCGCCAGGCTTCACGGCGACGTTGCGCTCTTCGAGCGTCGTGCATCCCGCCGGCGAGAAGATCTTCAGGTCTTCCAGCGTCATCGCCTCGAACGGCCCTTCCTCGTAGATGATCCGCCCGGACCTCTCGTGCAGCGAGTCGGTCTCGAGCATCGCCCCGCGAAAGGTCGCGACACGCAATAACGTCGCGCGCCAATCCGCGATCGCACCGAAGTTATCGACGAACCAGCGCAGCGACGACTGCACCTGGATGAACGCGCCGGCCGCCATCATCAGGCCACCGAAGCTCACGTTGCCGCCAAAGTAAAGCGGCGCAGCGACGAGGATCGGTGCGACGATCGTCAGCCATCCGTAGCCCGCGGTGACCCAGGTCAGGTTGGTGTGACCGGTAACCAGAGCGCGCATCGCGGACAACACGGCCGCGAGATTCACCTTGATCCGCCGCGCCTCCTCCGCTTCGCCACCCGCGAGCGAGATCGCGTCGATGTGCTCGTTGACGCGAACGAGCGAAAACCGTAAGTCCGCTTCGCGCGCATAGCGCTCCGCGTTCCGTGCGATCAGGTTGCGTCCCACCCAGTAGCTCAGCAGCGAAGCGGAACCGGCGTAGATAAGTCCGGCCCAGACCATATAGCCCGGAATTGCGACCACGCGGCCCTCGATGGTGAACGCGAAGTTGGCCGAGACCGCCCAAAGCACGCCGACGAACGTCGCGAGCAGGATCGTCGCCTGCAAAAGGCCGACGCCGAGATCGGCGGACAACTCGGTCAGATGTCGCGCGTCCTCGTGCATGCGCTGATCGGGATTGACGCCGATCGGCCCGGCGCTCGCGAGACGGAATGCGCGGCGGGGCACCATCCAGAGGTCGACGAGGTCTTGCGTCAAGCCTTCGCGCAATTTGAGCTTGATCGTTTCTCCCAGCCAGCGCTGAACGACGTTCAGAACCAGCAGCACACCTGCGATGATGCCGAATACGCCGAGCTGCGTGACGAACTCGGAAAGATCGCGTCGCGCCAGCGCGTCGTAGAAAGGCTCGTTCCAGCGGTTGAGCCGGATTTGTCCGTAGGCCGTCGCGACGATGACCAGAAAGATCGTGCCCGCGAGCCACAGCAGCGTATTGCGTACCGGGGACGCCCATGCGGCTTCCAGCATCATGCGCACCTGCGGCACGAGGCGCGCACCGGCAGTGTCGTCGCTGTCGGGCTTGCCAGACTGTTGCGAGTGGTCCCTCATAGGTCGCCCCCGTTACGGTCCTCCGAGCCAGTCTACTTCTCGGATCGGGGATCAGGGAGCCGAGTGCGTCCAATCGCTTCGTCGACCGTGCACCCGTACAGGGCTGCGGGCTGTTCCGGATCGGGTAACTTAGCGCACCAACAGACATACAAAAACAACGGCGACGTTTGACGCCGCCGTTTTATTACCGAGGTTCGGTAAAGAGCTTCCTCGGATCAGTCGCCTCGTACACTTTTCCTACCGGTTCCACTGGGATTCGTATCGGAGCCCCTGCTTGGCGGAGGAGTGACGGTCAACCTGTCGTCCTTCGACGGGCCGGGGCTGACGCTGAACTCGTCATCATTCGACGGCCCGGGATCGACGTTCAGCTCGTCATCGTTCGGCGTCGATTCGTTCTGGTCAGCATCACCGTTAAGAACGCCGCTGCCCGCCTTGCCCTGACCCATTCCCAGCGCCTTGTCTTCGGGAGTTACGAGAGCACCCGCGGACGGCGAGTCCATGTCGGAACCCGATGTGGTCGCCCTGTCTCCGGTGCTCGTCGTTCCTTCCGTATTCTGGGCGATTGCAGCGCCGGTGAGTCCCAATGCCGAGGTCAGTGCAGCGATCTGCATCCAGTGCCGTACTGTCATGCTTTCTCCTTTGCAAGCTTGGAAAATCGTCTGTTCGCACCCGCGGAAGCGTCAGGCGAGCGGCGGCCCCTTGCGCCCGCCCCGCGGGCGCATACATCCATTCTCCGGCCCCATTCGGCTTAAGCCTGCCGGGGCACTCCGCATTCGGGTGTAGGCGCCCATGAAGGAGAGAGCCCCAATCGGCGGTTTGGATCAGGACGCTCACTGTGGAAGAGCTCCGGCTGCCTCGAGGAGGACACCTCGCAGAGTCTCAGCTATAATGCAATTCTGTCTAGACAGAGGTGACATGGAACGGATCGGTATCTATGATGCGCGGTCGAAGCTCTCGGAGCTCATCGAACGTGTTCAATCGGGTGAAGAAGTGGTGCTGACTCGGCACGGGGAACCCGTGGCGCGATTGGTCCCCGAGAAACGGGGGCGAAGGCGATCGCGCGCCGCGGCTGTAGCGCGCATTCGCGCACTCGCCAGAAAGCTCGATATTCGCGACGTCGACGTTCGAAAGCTCATCGAAGAAGGTCGCCGATAGTGGCGCTTGTGGTCGACGCTTCGATGGTTGTCGCATGGTTCGTCATCGGCCAGGCTACAGCTCACACCCGAAAGGTACTCTCTCGCGCCGGAAGCGAACCTTTGCACGCCCCGCCGCTTCTGCAAATCGAGCTTGCCAGTGCATTGGTGAAACTTTCACATCGTCGCAAGATCACGCCTGCTGCGATTGGGGACATTCTCACCGAGTTCGAGGCACTCGATCTCGTAACTGACAGAACGCCGCCGACGGCGCGAACGATCGCGTCGACGTGCCGTCGCTTCGCGCTGTCCGCCTACGATGCCGCCTATTTCGAACTCGCAATGCGACTGGAACTTCCATTAGCCGCGAAGGATGGCCCGCTCGTTGAGGCCGCACGAAAGGCCGGCATAGCTTTCGCGTGATTTGGCCGCTCGGCGTGACCGCGCGCGACACGGTGGAACAAGACGCCCACCAGGTGTGTTAACGATGGGATCGCCCATTCGCGGAGAACTGGATCATGTCGCCACGAGGCACGACACGGTTACCCTTACTCGCCAAGTTCACTCGCCGCGACTTCGTCGCAACGTGTGTTGCTGCGACGTTCTTTCTCGGCACGACTCCGAGCTACGGCCAAGCCGGGCCGGGCGCGAACCCTAACCTTCCTGCAGGCGGACAGCAGAGTCCCGCCACCATCGATCCGCAAACCATGTCCTGCAGCGCTTTGAAGGCCCAGATGCAGAGCGCCGGCAAGTTGCCAATCCTCGTGGGGCCGCGGGGTGGCTGGCCCGATACCTTCTACGGCCCGCAGGTTCCCCAGTGCCAGTTTTGGCAAATGCCGTTGTTTCAATACGTCAGGACGAACGACGGCCTCTGCGGCGTCGGTTACATCTGTGTCGACAAGTTGTCGTTCGACTGAGACCGAACGCAGCGCCCTACTTCTTTTCCAGAAGCAGCGCCGCTTCCTTGCGCAATATCGGAAGAAGGCGTTTCGCCGCCTTCGCCAGCAGCCAGGGCAACGACACTTCGATGCGCATCGCGTCCTCCAGCACATCGACTCGAGCCGCCGCCGTCTGGCCGAGCGCGCGCATCAGGAAGCGTAGCGTGTCTCCTTCCCACGTCACCTGTTCCATTGCAATCAGGGGACCGAGGGGACCGTTCCCGCGAGTGAGGCCTTCCTTGATGCGGCGCACCACCTCCTCTTTGCCGAGGCGATGGCTGATGACAAGTGAGATGGTGTCGCTCACGGCGCGGACTCACGACGAAACTGTCGACGCATCACCGCGGTGGAGCATGGAGCGCAGTTGCTCGAAGCGCAGCCGCAACGCTCCCAGGCGCGCGATCCTTTCGAGCCGGGCAAGATCGCGACGCGTGAAGGATTTCGGATCCTTTCCAGGCGGCGGCGGATCGGCGCGGATGGCAGCGGCGCGATCGACGAGCCGACGACGCATCTCCTCCAGCGTCGCTTCATGGGGTTGCGGAATTTCGCTGTCGCCACGCTGTTCTCCATGATCGAGGAGGAACGATCATGGACGCGTTGCATGCAATCGTGGCAATCATGGTCGTCAGCACGATCGGGATTGCCCCGAGCAGCTGCACGACAATGGGCGGTGGAACCAGCGATGGCGGAATGAGCGGCAAAGGAGACGGCGGCGGCGGTGGCGGATATCTTATCCGGTTGCCGTCCGAGTTCGCCGTTCCCCCGACCGCCGTCCGTTGACCTCGTAGCCGACATCCGCGATCAAAGGCGATCGATCACTGGGCCGCCCGGCGTACCGAACCACGCTTTGGCGAACGCCCGGCGCGCCGCATTCTCGGATTTCGCGTCACCCTTGCGCCGGCGCGCGATCGCGCGCCGGCGCGGTTTGCGAGAGCTCGACCGACTTCGCGAGCGCAGCAAGCGCGGAAGCGTTCGCGTCGGGCAACATCGGCACGTTGATGTTCGGCCCGGGAATCAGCGACTCGCCCCAGAAGCAAAGCGCGCAGCGTGGATCGAGCTTCTGCGCCTCGCGGAAGGCGCGCTGGGCTTCGGCGTGATTGAACCCGAAGGCCAGTTCGATCGCGTTCGCGAGTTGCTCGAGGTGGCTCGAAGTCTAGAATCGATCGCAAATTGGACTGCGCGAGTTTGCGATACGTTCCACCCTGCGACCCGAGGGCGTCATGAGCACCCGCTACGAACAGATCGGCCGCGTGGCCGTCATCACGTTCCACAATCCACCCGTCAACGGGCTGGGCTTCGAAACGCGCAGCGGCATCGTCGCCGGCCTCGACCGAGCGAATGCCGACGCGTCGTGCGACGCAATCGTGGTCACCGGCTCCGGCCGAACCTTCTCGGGCGGCGCCGACATTCGCGAGTTCAACACGCCAAAGGCAAGCGCCGAGCCCGCGCTGCGCTCGGTAATTCGCGCGTTGGAGGACAGCACGAAACCGGTTATCGCGGCGATCAACGGGGTTTGCATGGGAGGCGGGCTCGAGCTCGCGATGGGCTGCCACTATCGCGTCGCTCACGGCGCGGCGACGATTGCGTTGCCCGAAGTGAAGCTTGGACTCCTCCCCGGCGCCGGTGGCACGCAGCGCCTGCCGCGGGCGATCGGCGTCGAGGCGGCGCTCAACATGATCGTTACCGGCGCAAGCGTGCAGGCGAGTTCACTGGCCGGCACCGGACTGCTGGACGAAATCGCCGACGACGTTGTCGCCTCGGCGCTCGCGCTGGCGGGCAAGCTCACCGCGGAAAAGCGGACCCGCAAACGGCTGCGTGACGTCAAGCTCGACTACCCGAACGCCGAAGGCTACTTCCAGTTCGCACGCAATACGGTGTCCGCCGTCGCGCCGCATTTCCCGGCGCCGCGCAAGTGCATCGATGCGGTGGCAGCCGCCGTGTCGCTACCGTTCGACGAAGGATTGCGGTTCGAACGGCAGCTGTTCAGCGAGCTGCTGCAGACGCCGGAGTCGCGTGCGCTGCGCCACGCGTTCTTCGCCGAGCGTGCGGCGGCGCGGGTTTCGGACGTGCCGGAGAAGACGGCCGCACGCACGATCGAGCGTGTCGCGATCATCGGCGCCGGCACGATGGGCGGGGGCATCGCGATGAACTTCCTATCGGCCGGCATGCCGGTCGCGCTTCTCGAGTCGGACGAAGCAGCACTCGCCAAGGGCGTGGCGCGGATACGCGACAACTACGAAGCGTCGGCCGCCAAGGGCCGGCTGACGCGGGACAAGGCCGCCCAATGCATGTCGCTCCTCGAGCCGACACTGAGTTACGAGCGCATCGGCGACGCCGATCTCGTCATCGAGGCCGTGTTCGAGGACATGGCGATCAAGCAGGCGGTGTTCCGCAAACTGGATGCGGCGACCAAGCCCGGCACGATCCTCGCGACGAACACCTCTACCCTCGACGTGAACGCGATCGCAACCGTAACGAAACGACCGCCGGATGTCGTCGGCACGCATTTTTTCAGTCCGGCGAACGTGATGAAGCTGGTGGAAATCGTGCGCGGCGCAAAAACGGCGCCGGATGTCCTCGTGACCGTGATGCAGCTTGCGAAACGCATCGGCAAGACGGCCGTTGTCTCCGGCGTCTGCGACGGATTCATCGGAAACCGAATGGTCGAGCAATACCTGCGACAGGCGATGTTCCTGGTCGATGAGGGCGCGTCGCCGGCACAGGTGGATGCAGCGCTGGAGAAATTCGGCATGGCGATGGGGCCGTTCCGCATGAGCGATATCGCGGGCAACGATGTCGGCTGGCGCATCCGGCAGCGCCGCTACGCGGAGAAGCCGCACATGCGCTACTCACGGATCGCCGACCGCCTGTGCGAGCAGGGCCGCTTCGGGCAAAAGACGGGCGCTGGCTGGTATCGCTACGCGCCGGGCCGGCGCGATACCCTGCCCGATCCAGCGGTCGACGCGATTGTCGATGCGTACCGCAAAGAGATCGGGTCGACGCCACGCAAGATCGCAGCCGACGAGATCGTCGATCGTTGCATCCTTGCTTTGGTCAACGAGGGGGCACGCATCGTCGAGGAAGGCATCGCACAGCGCGCGTCGGATATCGACGTCGTGTATTTGACCGGCTACGGATTTCCCACGTGGCGCGGCGGTCCGATGCTGTACGCCGACATGGCGGGGCTTTTCAACGTAACCCGGCGGATGCAGCAGTTCACCGCGATGCCTGGTGCGGACGCCGCATTCTGGACGCCGGCGCCCCTTCTCGCACGCCTCGCCGCCGAAGGCAAGACATTCAACGCCTGAGGACGCCGCAATGACCGAAGCCCTCATCGTTTCCACTGCCCGGACCGGGCTTGCCAAGAGCTGGCGCGGCGCATTCAACATGACGCACGGCGCCACGATGGGCGGGCACGCCGTACAGCATGCGATCGCGCGCGCGAAACTGGCGCCTGAAGATGTCGACGACGTCATGATGGGCTGCGCGCTGCCGGAAGGGGCGACGGGCGCGAACATCGCGCGTCAGATCGCGCTGCGCGCGGGCTGCCCGGTCACCGTGCCAGGTGCGACCGTCAACCGCTTCTGTTCATCGGGCCTGCAGACGATCGCGCTTGCCGCACAGCGCATCATGGCCGGCGAGGCCGACGCCATCGTCGCGGGCGGCGTCGAGTCGATCTCGTGTGTCCAGAACGAGCAGAACCGGCACATGATTCGCGAGCCGTGGCTTGCCGCGCACAAGCCGGAGGTCTACTGGACGATGCTGCAAACCGCGGAAACGGTTGCCGCTCGCTATCACATCGCGCGCGAGCGCCAGGACGAATACGGCGTGCAGAGCCAGCAGCGCGCGGCGGCCGCCGCGGCCGCAGGCAAGTTCGACGACGAAATCGTGCCGATGACGGTCACGATGGGCGTCGCGGACAAGGCGACGTCGCAAATCTTTACCAAGGAAGTGACGATCGCCTGGGACGAAGGCATCCGCAGCGACACCACGTTCGAAGGTGTCGCGAAGATCAAGCCCGCGTTGCCCGGAGGCACGGTCGCGGCCGGCAACGCGAGCCAGTTCTCCGACGGCGCGGCAGCATGCGTCGTCATGAGCGAGAAAGCGGCCGCGGCGCGCGGGCTGCAGCCGATGGGACG
>DATEIQ010000301.1:0-4966 GCA_035278845.1 Casimicrobiaceae bacterium
CCGCCGCCTTCCCGGCCCGGTGGCGCGCGTCCGTCGCCGGCATCGCGGCAGCCCGGCTCGACGCCGGAGGCGCGTCCGCCCGTTCCACGCCCACCGGCATCTTCCGCTCCCGCGCCCGCGCCCGCTGCGACCGGCCAGTGAGCGGTCGAAGCGACGAGGCGCCTGCCGCTGCCAACGCGCGCGCTGCCCCCGGAACGGCGGCGCCAGCATCGATCGCTCGTCGCCTCGGGGCGCTGCTCTACGAGGCGCTGCTTCTCGTCGCGATGGCGTTGATCGCCGGCTTCGCGTTCCTCCCGCTGATCTCGCCCGCACTGTCGACCACCGCGGCGCCGAGCGTTCCGCCGCCATTCGCGCGAACGATGCTGTTCTGCGCACTCGCGGGCCTCGCGGCGCTCTATTACACGTGGTGCTGGAGCGAAGGGCGGCGGACGCTGCCGCAGAAAACATGGCGCATCCGCATCGTCGGCGACGATGGGCGCCCGATTGCGCGCAGGACAGCGCTCTTGCGCTATCTCGCGGCCTGGATCGGACCGGCGGCCGCGCTCGCACTCTATGCGGCGCTGCCGGCTTCGCCGTTTCGTCGCTATGCACTGCTGATAGGGGTCTTCAATTACATTTTCGCGCTCGCCGATCGCGACCGCCGGTTCCTGCACGATCGAATCATTGGAACGCGCGTCGTGCACGACGCGTGAATCCATGCCGCTCCTGATACCCGCGACCGATCGCGCGGGTATTGCCGCCGCATTCGCCGATCCGCAGCGCCTGGTGGTGGTGTCGTTCTGCGCGGCATGGTGCGAGACCTGCAACGAGTTCCGCGCCGGCTACGAGCGGCTCGCGACCGCGCGACCGCATGCGGCGTTCGTGTGGATCGACATCGAGGACGACGCCGAATGGGCGGGTGACATCGACGTCGAGAATTTTCCGACGCTCGCCGTGTATCGCGGCGCGACGCCGCTGCACTTTGGCGTCTCGCCGCCGCACGAGAACGTCGTCGGCCGCCTGATCGACGCGCTGGCCGCGAATCCGGTGGAGCGAAAGGTGGGCGAAGCGGTCGAGGGGCTTCCGCAACGCTTTGCATGACGCATCCGATCGCTTGGTCCAAGTTAGTTTCCTGCGGTGGCCCGGCGGCGCTCGCGAGCGGTGAACGACGCGTTCACGCGCCTCGATCGGCCGCCTGCAGTTTCTCCTTGCCGAGCGCGGCCACGATCAAACGGTATTTCGTCCCGGCATTGGAGAGCTCGCGGAACCAGGTCATCAGGTCGCGCCACGGCGCGTTCATTCGCGCGACGCCCGATATGAACGCGACGATCGTTCCGACCTCGGTGCGACCGTTCAGCACGAGCCAGCCCCCAGCCGCGAGAATGCCGATCACGCCCACGCTGTAGAAAAGGTTCATCAGGAAATTGATGCCGAACTTGCGCGTGAAGATCTGCAGGTTCAGCAGATAGACGAAGCGGATGCGGCGGCGGAAGCGACGCAGTCCGTGCCGCCCGGTGCCCGAGGATGCCTCCTCGACGATCGACGCGCTTAGCGCGCGCAGCGTCTCGATGCGGCGCGCCGTGCGGCGGTTGATCGCTTCCTGCAGCGCCGAGATGAACAGGAACTGCGGGCTGAACATCAGAAATGCGATCAGTGCCATCCACGGCTGCACGATCACCATGTAGCCGAACACCGAAAGCAGGATGCCGGCGTTCAGCACCGGCTCGGCGAAGCTGCCGCCGGCGAATCCGCCGACGGCTTCCGCCTCGGAGACGATGATGGAGATGCGCACGCCGGCGCCCGCCTCGTGCAGCACATCGTCCGCCGCGCGCGGGCCGAGCTGCAGCCGCAAGTGCCGGTTGGTCCTTTCGCTCACCGAGCCGCGGTAGACGTTCGTCACCAGCTTGAGCCCGCCGTGCATCAGCGAGACGGCGAGGTAAATCGCGCACAGCACCGCGATCACGCGGTATTCGCGATGATCGACGGCTGCGTTGACGATCCGCCGCTGCAACTCGAGCGGCGCGAGCTCGAGCAGGAACACGCCCGTCGACAGCGCGACCAGCGCCATCTGATCGCGCGCGCTCGTGCGCCAGATGAAGCGATAGAGCTCCCGGGTCTTGCCGGCTTTCGAGCTCATGATGTTCCCCCTCGCTCGCTGCGCTCGCTGCTCCCGCTGGGGACAGGATTCGACCCCTCGGGGCGGCCCTTCGGGTCTCATCGGCGCCGGGCCAGCGCGACGCCCACCGCAATGAGCGCCATGCCGGCGAGCGCGAGCGCGTCGAGCCGCTCGCCGAACAGCGCGAACGCCATCAGCGCAGTGACCGGTGGAACGAGGTAGAAGAGGCGCGCGACATCGGCGGCAGCGCCGTGCCGCAACAACCAGTAGAGCAGGCTGATTGCGCCGACCGACAGTACGATCACCGACCAGCCGAGCGCGAACAGGAACTGCGGCGTCCAGTCGATCGGATGCCAGCCCGCAAGCGCGACCATCGCCGCGTAGAGCAATGCGCACGCGCTGAATTGCACGACCGCGCCGCTGCGCAGGTCGACGTGCGCGCAGTGCTTTTTCTGGTAGAGCGTACCGACGCTGATGCCCACGAGCGCTGCCAGCACGGCGACGAGTGCCGTCGCGTCGCCGCCGAGGCCGATCTTGTGACGTACGACGAAGTACACACCGACGAGACCCAGCACGAGACCGGCCCATTGCAGGCGGCTGATGCGCTCGCCGAGCCAGGCGCGCGCGAGAAATACGGTGAGGATAGGCTGCAATCCGACCAGCATCGCGCTCGTCCCCGCCGGCATGCCGGCCGCGATGGCGATGAAAACGCCGCCGAGATAGACGCCGTGCACGAGCCACGCGGCCACCGCGATGTGCGCGATCTGGCGACGGTCGCGCGGCCACGTCGCGCGTGTCGCGAACGCCACGAGCATCATCAGCGAGGCGACGAGCGCAAAGCGCACGAGCAGGAACTCGAGCGGCGGCGCGAACGGAAGCCCGTACTTCGCGGCGATGAAGCCGGTGCTCCAGAGAACGACGAACAGGCCCGGCAGCAAGGGCGCGGCTCGCCGCGCCCACGCATCGAGCGCAGCCGCTCGCTGCGTTACGGCCGCTGCGGCGCGCATCGGCCGGCGGTCACTTCGTGCGGTCGGTGCGATAGCGTTCGACGCTCGCGGAGATTTCGCGCCGGGCGTCGTCCGGCCCCGCCCATCCCGCGAGCCGCACCCACTTGCCGGGTTCGAGATCCTTGTAATGCTCGAAGAAGTGCGCGATTTGCGAGAGCTGTATTTCCGGCAGGTCGTGCGGCGACGTGATCGACCGGTACAGCGACGACAGGCGGTCGATCGGCACCGCAAGCACCTTGGCGTCGCCGCCCGCCTCGTCATCCATCTTCAGCATGCCGATTGGCCGGCAGCGCACGACGACGCCGGTGATGAGCGGCACCGGCGAGATGACGAGCACGTCGCACGGATCGCCGTCGTCGGAAAGTGTCTGCGGAATGTAGCCGTAGTTGCACGGATAGTGCATCGACGTCGACATGAAGCGATCGACGAACACGGCGCCGGTGGCCTTGTCGACCTCGTACTTGATCGGCTCGCCGTGCATCGGAATCTCGATGACGACGTTGCAGTCGTTCGGAACGTTGGCGCCGGCGGGAACGCGGTCGAGACTCATGAAGGATCTTCGCGATCGGCCGCACGTGCCGCGAACGGCCGTGGACGGCGCGGAGGACGGCCGATTATACCGGGCACGACGCTGTATGATCGGATGATGAACGGACCGCGAACGACGATCGCCGTGATGGACTCGGTGCAGCCGTCGCCAACGATCGTCGAGCAGGTCTACCGGACGATTCTCGAGGCCATCTGCGACGGGCGGCTGACGCCCGGCGAGCGCCTGACGCAGGAATCGGTGGCGCAGAAGCTGTCGGTGTCGCGGCAGCCGGTCGGCCAGGCGCTGCTGTTGCTGAAGCAGCAGAAGTTCGTGAGCGAGGCCGGCCGCCGCGGCCTGATGGTGGCGCCGCTCGATCGCGACTTCATGCGCTCGATCTACGAGCTGCGCCTCGGTATCGAGCCGCTCGCAGCCTCGCTGGCTGCCGCGCATGCAACCGCCGCCGACATCGCGCGAGGCGAGCGCATGATCGCGGCGGGCAAGGAGGCGATCCGCCACAACTCGATCGCCGAGCTGATCGCCGCTGACATGGCGTTCCACATGTACCTGTACGAGCTCTCGCGGAACCGGTTGTTCGTCGAGCTGATGCAGGAGCTGTGGAATCACCTGCGCCGGGCGATGCGCGAGGTGCTCGCGCACCGCGAATACCGCAAAGCGATCTGGGTGGAGCACGAGCAGATCCTGCGTGCGATCAGCCATCGCAACGGCGACGCCGCGGCATCGCTCGTGCGCGCGCACCTGCAGCAGGCGGCGGTCAACGTGCAGGTCGCATTGCCTGCGGCGGCGGGCGTCCCCGCTTGCGGCGCTCCTTGAAAGGCTTCCTGCGATTCGCCGTGCGCGGGTCTAGCGATTCGCCGCGCGGCGGTAGTCGTGCGAGTACGTGACGTAGATGTCGCGGGCGCGCGCGAATTCGATGCGCTCCTCCGGCTTGAGCTCACGGAACGCACGCGCCGGACGGCCCGCCCAGATCCAGCCGGCCGGCACGACAGTACCCGGCGCGACCCATGCGCCCGCGCCGATGCATGCGCCGCGCTCGACGACGACGCTGTCGCCGACCCGCGAGCCCATGCCGATCAGCGCGTCGTCCGCGATCGTTGCCGAGCTCAGGACGACGTTGTGGCCCACCGTCACGCCCGCGCCCAACACGAGCTCGCCGCGGCGCCGGTCGGTGGCAAGGATGCAGTTGTCCTGCACGTTGCTGCGCTCGCCGATGACGATGCGGCCATCGCCTGCGGAAAGGACGCAACCGAAGAACACGCTCGCGTCCTCGGCGATCTCGACGTCGCCGGCCACGATCGCGGTCGGTGCGACGTAGGC
>DATEIQ010000302.1:0-12356 GCA_035278845.1 Casimicrobiaceae bacterium
GTTCGACAACGGCCTGAACCTCAAGACAACCGGCGATTGCGCGCTGATCGCGCCGCCGCTGATCGCCGAAAAGGCCCATGTCGACGAAATCGCCGACATCTTGCGCAAGACGGTCACCTCGCTATAGGCTTCGTGCCCCACTATCCCAGGGAGACAGCTTCATGAAATCGCTTTCGTGCATCGGGTTCGTGCTTGCGTTTGCGGCGGGCGCCGCGTTCGCGCAGCAAAAGGAAGTGACGATCGCCTACCAGGACATGCTGGATCCCTATCGCGTCTCGCAGGAAGCCAAGGATCTCGAAAAGGCCACCGGCTACAAGATCAACTGGAAGCAATTCGGCGGCGGCGGCGAAGTGATCAAGGCGATGGCTTCGGGCGGCGTGCAGATCGGCGAGGTGGGGTCGGCCGGGATCGCGGCGGCGGTGTCGCGCGGCGAGCCGTACGAGCTGTTCTGGATTCTCGACGACATCGGCGACGCCGAGGCGCTCGTCGCCAAGAACGGCTCGGGCATCAACAGCGTCAAGGACCTGAAGGGCAAGAAGATCGCGATGCCGTTCAACTCGACGACGCACTTCCACACGATCGTCGCGCTCGAGCAGGCCGGCATCGACCCGAAAGACGTACAGATCCTCAACATGCGGCCGCCGGAAGTGCGCGCGGCGTGGCAGCGCGGCGACATCCAGGCGACGTGGATCTGGGATCCGGTGCTCTCCGAGGTGAAAAAGGACGGCAAGGTGATCCTGACGTCCGGCAAGCTGTCCGCCGACACCGGCAAGGCGACGTTCGACGGCTACATCGTCAACAAGGATTGGGCGAAGCAAAACCACGACTTCATGGTCAAGTTCGTCAAGGTGCTCGCCGCGGCTGACGAGCGGTATCGTACGAACAAGGCGAAGTGGACGGCCGACTCGCCCGAGGTCAAGGCGGTCGCCAAGTGGTCAGGCGCGAAGCCCGAGAACGTGCCGGAGGCGATGGCGCTGTACCGCTTCCCGACGCTCGCCGAGCAGAACAGCAAGTGGCTCGGCGGCGGAAAGAACAGCATCGCGGCCAAGGCGCTCGAGGCAACAGCGAAGTTCCAGATGTCGCAGAAGCAGATCGAGAAGACGCTGCCGGACTACTCGGCGGTGGTAACTGCCGAGTACGTCAAGGATGCGATGAAGTAAGACCCCGGCATCCCGCAACCTGCAGGCGGATCGGGACGTCGCGCACGTCCCGATCTTTTTTTACTCGCGCCCTTCAGGCCGTCGCGGTAACCTTGACGGCTTTCGGGTCACCGGCGGTCTTCCCTTGAGCAAGCTCGAACTCCGCAATGTCAGCGTCAAGTACGCCGGCACGTCCGGGCGCACGACGCTCGCGCTGTCCAACGTCAACCTGGGCCTCGATCCCGGCGACTTCGTCGTGGCACTCGGTGCTTCCGGCTGCGGCAAGACGACGCTGCTGTCATGCATCGCCGGCTTCATGCAGCCGTCCGGCGGCGAAATCGTCCTCGACGGGCAGCCGGTCCTCGGGCCGGGTGCCGAGCGCGGCGTCGTGTTTCAGAAACATGCGCTGATGCCATGGCTCGACGTCGTCTCCAACGTCGAGTTCGGGCTGCGCATGCGCGGCGTGCCAAGGGCGCAGCGGCGCGCGATCGCGATGGACAAGCTGAAGCTCGTGGGCCTCGAAAAATTCGCGAGCTATCCGGTGTACCAGATTTCAGGCGGCATGCAGCAGCGCGTCGGCCTCGCACGCGCGCTCGCGAGCGACCCCGAAGTCATGCTGATGGACGAGCCGCTCGGCGCGCTCGACGCGCTGACGCGCGAGCAGATCCAGGAATTGATCCTGTACCTGTGGCAGGCGACACGAAAGATGTTCTTTTTCATCACGCACAGCGTCGAGGAGGCGCTGTTCCTCGCCACCGAGCTGATCGTCATGACGCCGTCGCCGGGGCGGGTCGCGCACCGCTACAAGCTGGATTTCAGCCGGCAGTTCGTCGAATGCCGCGACGCGCGGAAGGTGAAGTCCGATCCGCGCTTCATCGCGCTGCGCGAGGAAGTGCTGCAACTCATTCATTCGTCGCTGCAGGACGAGCACGAAGCGAGCGCGGCATGAGCGCGAAGGGCCGTCCAGGAGCGCCGGTGGCACTGGCTGTCACCGGGAGCGCGATAGCGCGGAGGGTCGTTCAATGAACTCGAACGCCACGCCGGCGGCGGCGGACGCCGTCCATCCCAGCGATCGCAGCGACGTAACGCGTGCAACGTCATCCGCCGAAAGCGGGCTGCGCGCGATCAAAGGCTACAGCCTGCCCGGCGAAGGACCGAGCACGCTGATCAGCATCGTCACCGTGGTCGCGCTGGTCGTGCTCTGGTGGGTGGCAACGCACTTCGGCTGGATCAAGGACATCTTCCTGCCGACGCCGGAGAAGATCTTCACGAGCTTCGGCGAGGCGTGGCGCGGCGAGATCCAGGGGGGCAAGCCGCTCTCCGAGCACTTCTGGTGGAGCCTCTATCGCGTCTTCGCCGCTTTCGTGCTGGCCGTCGTCACGGCCGTTCCTGTCGGTATCGGCATGGGGGTGTCGCGCATCGCGCGCGGCATTTTCGACCCGCCGATCGAGTTCTACCGGCCGCTGCCGCCGCTCGCGTACCTGCCGCTGATCGTGATCTGGTTCGGCATCGACGAAACGGCGAAGATCGTGCTGATCTTCCTGGCGTGCTTCGCGCCGCTGGCAATGGCGGCGCGCGCCGGCGTGCGCAGCGTCACGATCGAGCAGATCAATGCCGCCTATTCGATGGGCGCGTCGAAATGGCAGGTGATCTGGCACGTCGTGATTCCCGCGGCGATGCCGGAGATCATGACCGGCATGCGCATCGCAATCGGCTTCGGCTGGACGACGCTCGTCGCCGCCGAAATGGTCGCGGCGACAGTGGGCCTCGGCCAGATGGTGCTGAACGCATCGAACTTCCTCCGCACCGACGTCGTCATCATGGGCATCATCGTGATCGGCGTCGTCGCGTACCTGTTCGACCTCCTGATGCGCTACGTCGAGCATCTCGTCGTGCCGTGGAAAGGCAAGGTGTGACGGCGGCGGCGCTTAGGCTGCTGCCTTTCCTCGCCTGGCGGCACCGCGTCAATCGCGCGACGCTGCGGCTCGACCTGCTTGCCGGCCTCGTGGCAGCCGTATTGGTGCTGCCGCAGGGGGTGGCGTTCGCGACGCTCGCCGGCATGCCGCCCGAGTACGGCCTCTATGGTGCAATGCTGCCGGCGATCGTCGGCGCGCTGTGGGGCTCGTCGTGGCACCTCGTATCCGGCCCGACCAATGCGACGTCGCTGATGGTGTTCGCGACGGTGAGCGCGTTCGCGACGCCGTTCACGCCGGCGTACGTGTCGCTCGTGCTGACGCTCAACCTGATGGTGGGCTTGGTCAAGCTCGGCCTCGGCGTCGCGCGGCTCGGCACGCTCGTCAATTTCATCTCGACTGCTGTCGTCATCGGCTTCACTGCCGGCGCCGGACTGCTGATCATCGGCGCGCAGCTGCGCAACTTCTTCGGCATCGACATCGTGCAGGACGCGAGCTTTCTGCTCGGCATTCGCCATTTCATCGCCCATATCGGCGAGACCGACCCGGCCATTGCCGCAGTCGGTGTCTTCACGCTGCTGGCGGCGCTTGCGGGCAAGCGCTTCGTGCCGCAGGTTCCGTACATGCTGACCGGCATCGTGGCGGGTGCGCTGTTCGCATGGCTGCTCGGCCTGTTCGGCGTCGCGCAAGTGCCGACGATCGGCGAGCTGCCGTCCGCGGTGCCGCCGCTTTCTGTGCCGGACATGTCGCTGCACACGTGGCAGACGCTCGCGCCGATCGCGCTGGCGTTGACGGTAATCGGACTGTCGGAGGCCATCTCCAGCGCACGCGCGGTTGCGCTCAAGTCCGGCCAGCGCATCGACGGCAACCAGGAATTCATCGGCCAGGGACTCGCGAACATCTCGGGCTCGTTCACATCCAGCTATCCGACGTCCGGCTCGTTCAATCGCACGGGCGCCAACTACGAAGCGGGCGCGCGCACGCCGCTCGCATGCGTATTTTCAGCGTTTTTCCTGCTCGCCATCCTGCTGCTCGTGCGGCCGCTGGCGACGTTCCTGCCCGTGGCGTCGATGGCGGCGGTGTTGTTCATCGTCGCGTGGGGACTGATCGACGTTCGCGCCATGCGCCGCGTCTGGCACACGAGCCGCACCGACGCGCTGACGATGGCCGTGACGTTCGTCGCGACGCTCACGATCAGGCTCGAGGTCGCGATTCTCGTCGGCGTGCTCGTGTCGCTGCTGATCTACCTGAACTGGGCGACGCATCCGCAGGTCGTGCGCGTCGTGCCGGATCCACGCGCGCAGCGCCGCTTCCGGGCGCCGGAAAACGATTCACCGCTGTGCCCGCAGCTCGACATCCTGCGCATCGACGGCGCGCTGTTCTTCGGCTCTGTCGAGCACATCCGCGACGAAATCGAGGCGGCGCGGGAGGCGCGGCCGGCGACGCGGCACCTGCTGCTGATTGGAACTGGCGTGAACCTGATCGACAACGCAGGCGCAGAATTGCTCGCGTGGCTCGCTCGATCGCTGCGCGAAAGCGGCGTCACGCTCTACCTGTGCAAATTCCGGCCGGTCGTTCTATCGGTGCTGGAGCGTGGCGGCGTCATCGACGAAATCGATGCGGACCACGTGTTCCCGACGAAGGAGCAGGCGATCGCGGCGATCTATCCGAAGCTCGATGCCGCCAAATGTGCCGCATGCACGGCGCGTATCTTTACCGAATGCCAGGTGACGCTGCCCGATGGCGGCGCGCGTGATCGGCCGCGTCCGGAGCTTACGCTCGAGCCGCGGGCGAAGTAACGCACGCCGGCCTCACGGAGGGGTGACGCCCGCCGAGTCGGTTACACCTCCGACACCGGGGGTTGCACCTCCGACACCGACGGTTCCCGTCAGATGCGGCTCCGGCGGATCGGGCGTCGGCTCGGCCGCCAGCGCATTGAACGGCAGCGCAACAGCGAGCGCGACGGCCGCCGCCATGCTGCCGCGCAAAAGAACGTGACGATGATGACGCATGGCCTGCACCGCGAAGATTCGATTGCGAAAGCATGGCGCTGGCAGCGCCGCGCGGCCATCGGCCGTGGGCCCGAACGGACGTAGGACGATCGGAAATTACGAGTGGCGACGCGCGGCCGTGGCGCTTCGGCGCGCTTCGTCTTCGCGCATGAACACGAGCTCGGGCTTGATCTCGATGATCTGGCGCTCGCCGAACGACTTCGAATCGATGATGCGGAATGCCTCGCCCAGCAGGCCTTCGACGTTCTGGCGCACCATCAGGACTGGAAACGTCAGAACGCTCACGAAAGGATCGAAGTCGTAGCAGCCGAACGCGCAGCGCGTGAGCTCGTCGGCCGGCAAGGTTTTCAGGAAACGAACGACGCCTTCGAGCGCGATCGTCGAATTGATGAACAGCGCGCGCGGCAGGCCGCCGAGCCGGCGATAGAGTGCGCGCACGGCGGCTTCTGCGAGCTCGCCCGCATAGCCGCAGGCGTCGATCTGCTCCGCGTCGATCCGTCCGAAATGCGCGCGGACCCCGTCGGCAAAGCCGTCCATCCGCCTCCGCGTCGCGTAGTCGGTCGCGATGCCGCCCAAGAAATACGGCTTGTCGCGGCGCGCCGCGCGCACCGGCTTCGAGCGCTCGATCAATGCCTGCGTCAGCTGTTGTGCGCCCCAGTAATTGTCGCTGATCACCGACGTCGCGCGCGTGCCCGGTAGGTCGACGTTGACGTGCGCGACGCCGTGGCTCGCGCAGAGGCGGCTCACCGAGTCGGGATCGGTCGCGCCGGCGACGACCAGATACTCGATGCGATACGAGATCAGCGTGTTGACCGTTTCGACTTCGAGCGCCGGGTCGCGCAGCGTCGACACGACGATCGGATACCAGTGGCGCTCGCGCGCAAGCCGCTCGAACGCCTGCGACATGCCGCTGAAGAAGCGGTTGTCGTGCATCGGAATGATCATGCCGATCAGGCCCGACCGGTTCTTGCGCAGGCCGCTCGCCTGCCGGTTCACGTTGTACTTGTGCGTCGCCGCGAGTCGCTGCACCTTCGCAGCCGTCGCCTCGGCGATCCTGCGCTTTTTCCAATTGCCGTTCAGCACGGCGCTGACGGTGGACGCCGATACGTGCGCGAGCTCGGCCAGGTCGTAGATCGTGGATCGGCGCTTGTTCATGCGGCGAGTGGTTGCGCGGGCTCCGACCGGGTGGCACAATCGATTGTGCAAAGTAGCGCGCAGCCGTACGCGAAGTCAAGCCTGCCCACGGAAGGATCCTGCCTATGCCGAAGGCGAACGAGACGCCGGAACCGCTTTTCCAGGGCAGCATCGGTAACACGTGGCGGGAATCGACCCCCTGGTGGCCACAGCCGGCGACACCGCGCCGCGATGCGCCGAACATCGTGCTCGTGCTGTTCGACGACGTCGGCTTCGGCAGCTTCGGCTGCTATGGCGCCGAGATAGCAACGCCGACGATCGACGCGCTCGCGCAGCGGGGGCTCCGCTACAACAACTTCCACGTCACCCCGCTCTGCTCGCCCACGCGCGCCGCGCTGCTCACCGGCCGAAATAATCACAGCGTCGGCATGGCGTTCCTCGCCAACGCCGACAGCGGCTATCCCAACGCGCGGGGCCACGTCTCGAAGCAGGCCGCGACGATCGCCGAGATGCTGCGCGCGGCCGGCTACAACACGATGTGCACGGGCAAATGGCACCTTGCGCCAATCGATCACACGAGCGCCGCGGGCCCCTACGATCAATGGCCGCTTGGCCGCGGCTTCGAGCGCTATTACGGCTTTCTCGACGCGCTCACCGATCATTTCTACCCCGATCTCGTCCACGACAACCATCGTGTCGATCCGCCGAAGTCGCCGGAGGAAGGCTATCATCTGACCACGGACCTGGTCGATCATGCGATCGCGTTCGTTCGCGACCAGGTATCGGCGTCGGGCGAGCGGCCGTTCTTCCTGTACGTGCCGTTCGGCACCGCCCACTGTCCGCACCAGGCGCCGCAGGAATTCCTCGACAAGTATCGCGGGCGATACGACGAAGGCTGGGACGTGATTCGCCGCCGCCGCTTCGAGCGCCAGCTCGTGCTCGGCATCGTCCCGCAGGGCACCGAATTTCCGGGACGCAACGAAGGCGTGCCCGCGTGGGATTCGCTGTCGACCGACGAGCAACAGGTTGCGGCGCGCCTGCAGGAAGCGTTCGCGGCGATGGTCGATCACACCGATCACGAGCTCGCGCGGCTCATCGCCTTTCTGAAGGAGATCGGCCGCTACGACAATACAGTCTTCGTCGTGATGGCGGACAACGGCGCGAGCCAGGAAGGCGGCGCCGGCGGCACGACCAACATCGTCGCGTACGAGAACGGCCACCAGCCGAGCCTCGACTTCAACCGCGCACGCCTCGACACCATCGGCGGGCCCCGCAGCCAGACGAATTATCCGCAGGGCTGGGCGCAGGTCGGCAACACGCCGCTGCGACGCTACAAGCAGAACACGCACGCCGGCGGCATCCGTGCGCCGCTCGTCATCGCGTGGGAAGCTGGTCTCGCCGGCAACGGCGGCATCCGCACGCAGTTCCATCACGCGATCGACATCGTGCCGACGCTGCTCGATGTTGCGGGTGTCGAGGCGCCCGCGACGTTCAACGGCATCCCGCAACTGCCCGTGCATGGCGTCAGCCTGCGCTACTCGTTCACCGACGCCGCAGCGCCGTCGACGCGGATCACGCAGTACTTCGAAATGTTCTCGCACCGCGCGATCGTCCACGACGGCTGGAAGGCGGTGTCTTTCCACCGGCGCGGCCGCAGCTACGAAGACGACGTGTGGGAGCTCTACCGGCTCCACACGGATTTTTCGGAGTGCCGCGACCTTGCCCGATCCGAACCGCAAATGCTCGAGCGACTGGTGGCGCAATGGTGGGTGGAAGCCGGCAAGTACGGCGTGCTGCCGCTCGACGACCGCGGTTTTCCGGAGCGTGCTGTCCGCTACCAGAGCAAGGGCTCGCCGCGGCTTCGCAGCCGATTCACGCTGTATCCGGGGATGAGCCGCATTCCAAGCGGTGCCGCGCCGCTGTTCGTCGATCGATCGTTTCGCATCGTCGCGCACCTGGACCGGTCAGGCGCGGCGCCCGAAGGCGTCGTCGTGTCGCTCGGCGATCTCTCCGGCGGTTTCACGCTGTTCGTGCGCGCAGGCCGGTTCGTATTCGAGTACAACTGCGAAGGCACGCCCTACCGCGTTGAAAGCGCGGATTCCGCGGTCGATGCGCGTTCGCACACCCTCGAGCTCGCGTTTACGCGCACGCAAAACCTCGCGGGCGATGCGACGCTGCTCGTCGACGGCAAGCCGGTCGGATGCGGCGCGATTCCGCGCACCGCGAAGTGGTTCATCTCGTGGTCCGCGCTCGACATCGGCCGTGATTCGCTTTCGCGCGTGTCCGACGCTTACGTCGACGCGTTTCCATTCACGCCCGGCGCGCTCGCCCGCGTCGATTTCGAGCTCGAGCCGGTGGCGCAGCCGGTCGATCACGTGCCGGTCGATTGATTCTCGATGTCGGCACCGCGCACTGACGCGCTTGCCTCCGGCAACGCGACGCTTTCGTTCTGGCGCCGCGAGCCGGGGACTGCCGCATGGCTCGCGATCGCCGTGTCGTTCACCGCGGCGTGCATCGCACTGTGGTGGTTCGTCACGCGTCCTGGCGGTTCGGTGTCATCGCTGTTCCTGCCGCCGCCGATGGACGTCATCGACGCCTTCGTGCGGCTGCTCGCGCGGCCTTATCTCGGCAGCACGCTCGGCCAGCACATCGCGTCGAGCCTGTCAGTGGTCATCGGCGGGTGGCTCGCCGCGGGCATCGTCGGCCTGCCGCTCGGCATCGCGATGGGGTGGTGGCGCAAGGCGCGCTGGATCGCATTTCCGATCTTCCAGTTGTTGCGCCCGATCCCGCCGCTCGCGTGGATTCCACTCGCGATCCTGTGGCTCGGCATCGGCGATTCCGCGCGCATCTTCGTCGTGTTCATCGCGGCGATCGTGCCGTGGGTGATGAACTCGATGCAGGCGGTGTATTCGATCGATGTCCTGCTCGTACGCGCAGCGATGACACTCGGCGCAAACGATCGCCAGATCCTGGTGCGCGTCGTGTGCCGCACCGCACTGCCGACGCTGGTCGCTGGCGCACGCATCGCGCTTGGCAATGCCTGGACGACGCTCGTCGCGGCGGAATTGCTCGCGGCGACCTCGGGCCTGGGCTACATCGCGCTCAACGCTTCGCGCACGCTGGAGATGGGCATTCTGCTGGTCGCGATGGCGATCATCGGCATCCTGGGCGCGTGCTTCGCAATCGGCATGCAGCTTCTGACGCGGCTGGTCGCGCCGTGGGCGTCGGCGTAACCGCGATTACGGGTTCGCCGTGGGCGGCGACATGAGCGCGCAGGGACGCCCCAGGCGCGATTTGCCCCGAAGCGCGAGAGCGCGCAGGGTAGTCCCATGAGCGCGATGTCAGGTCCACCGCGGCGCGCAGCATCGCCGATCGCACAGTCCGCACTCTATGGATCACTCGCGTTGGCGGCGCTGTTCGCCGGATGGTGGCTCGCCACCGCCATTCCGGGGATCGTCTCGCAGCGCGTGCTGCCGTCGCCGCTCGACGTCATCGCGCGATTCTTCTTTCTCGCCGTCGAGCCGTTCAGCGGCACCACGCTCGAAGGCCATGCGATCGCATCGCTGACGCGGTGGCTGATCGGCGTGCTGGTCGCGCTGGGCCTCGGCATTCCGATAGGCGTGCTGCTCGCCTGGCTGCCGCCATGCCGCGCGGCGATCACGCCGATCTTCGAGCTGCTGCGCTACATTCCTCCGTTTGCTTGGGTGCCGATCGCCGTCCTGTGGTTTGGCGCGACGACTACGACCCAGGCGCTCATCGTGTTCATCGCCGCGTTCCCGGCATGCGTCATCAACACGCAACTCGGCGTGAGCCAGGTCGAGCCGATCCTGCTGCGCGCGGCGAAGACGCTCGGCGCGGGTCCTTGGACGACGCTTCGCCGCGTCGTCATGCCGGTCGCCGCGCCCAGCGTCTTCACCGGCGTACGCATCGCGTTCGGCAACGGCTGGATGGCGCTGGTCGGCGCCGAGCTCGTCGTCGGCAAACAGGGACTCGGCTTCCTGATCTCGCAGGGACAGATCAACGACTCGGTGGCGACGATCTTCGTCGGCATGATCGCCATCGGCGCGCTCGGTGCTGCGATCGATGTCCTGCTGCAGCGAGCACAGCGGTTCATCCTGCCATGGAAAACCGCGAGCGTGCGGCCGCTCGAATGACGACGCGCGACCCATCGAAGCACGCGCGCGCGACGCCTAAGATGGAAGTGCTGGGCATCTCGAAGACGTTTCACACGCGCGCCGGCGACATCGAGGCGCTGGACCGCTGCGATCTCGCGATCGGCCAGGGCGAGTTCGTGACGGTCGTCGGTCCGTCCGGTTGCGGCAAGTCGACGCTGATGATGATCGCCGCCGGCCTCGACGCGCCGTCGACCGGCGAGATTCTCGTCGACGGCCGCCCCGCGGGCCCCGCGGGCCCACAGCGCACCGTCGTATTCCAGCGCTTCGCACTGTTTCCTTCGGAAACCGTCGCGCAGAACATCGCGTTCGGATTGCGCGTCGCCGGCGTCGACCGCACGGAGCGCGAACGGCGCGTCGACGAGCAGCTCGCATTCATGCGGCTTGCGCAGTTCCGCGACGCGTATCCGCACGAGCTGTCGGGCGGCATGCAGCAGCGCGTGGCCATCGCACGGGCGCTGGTCGTGCGCCCGGAGATCCTGCTGATGGACGAACCCTTCGGCGCGCTCGACGCGCAGACGCGCACGGTGCTGCAGGAAGAAGTGTCGCGGCTGTCGCGGGAACTGAACTACACGGTGATGTTCATTACGCACAGCGTCGAGGAAGCCGTTTACCTCGGCGACCGGGTCGTCGTCATGTCGGCGCGGCCCGGGCGCATCAAGCGGGATCTCGCCGTGCCGCGCGACGCGGCATGGCGCGGCCTCGAGATCGAAGAGGCGAGCAATCACGCCGATTTCATCGACATCAAGCGCGAGATCTGGGAGCTGATCCGCACCGAGATCGTGCGCCAGTAGTCCGACGTCCAACGCACCACGAGGAGGCATTCATGAGGGTCGCAACTCGCATTTCCATGCTCACGGCCGCGCTCGCGGCGGCGGTCGTGATCACTTTGCAAAGCGGCGCGGCCGACGCGCAGGCGCCGGTGGCGATCACCGCGATGAGCCAGGCCAACGAGGCGGGCTTTCCGCTGTGGCTCGCGAACAAGCTCGGCTACCTGAAGGACAACGGCGTCCAGGTGAAGATCCAGTACTTCCCGAACGGCGGCGCAGCGCTCGCGTCCGGCGCGGCGGGCGACTGGCAGGCGGGCTGGATCGGCGCGCCGCCGGCGATCACGGGCTGGGCGAAATTCGGCCTGATTCCGGTCGGCACGATGATGAAGGAAGACCGCAACATCAAGCTCATCATGCGCAAGGATGCGCTGAAGGGCAGCACGCCGAAGGACGTGCTGCAGACGAAGCCGATCGGCACTGTGCCGAACAGCACATGGAGCCAGGTGCTGTTCGCGTGCGCGAAGCACTTCGGCGTCGATCCTGCGAAAATGAAGATCGTGCCGCTCGAGCCGCCGGTGACGCGTCAGTCCCTGCGCTCCGGCGACGTCGCCTCGGGCACCACCGACTCGTCGCCCGACATGGAACTCGTCAACGACAAGACCAACTTCGAGGTCGTCTGCGACGGTGCGATCGCTCACACGTCCGTCGTCGATCCGTACATCGTGACGCGCCGTTTCGCGGCCGAGCATCCGGCCGCCGCCGCGGGCTTCATCAACGCTGTCTACAAGGCCAACGAGCTGATCATGGCCGACCGGACGAAGGCGGTCGCGTACCTGCTCGAGTACTACAAGGACGTCGGCATCGACGGCAGCGAGGCGAAGGCGCGCTACACGCTCGGCTACCGCGATTACCAGACGCTCGACCAGGCGCTTGCGGACATGAAGAGCGGCGCCACCGAAAAGGCGCTCACCGAGACGGCGCAGGTTTTCGTCGCCGGCGGCGCGTACGACAAGGTGCCGGATCTCAAGAGCGCGGTCGCCGCGGGATTGCCGATTCTCGAGGCGGCGAAGCGGCTGCGGAAGTAGGCGCTGCCGTCGCGCGCCCGTTGCGCGGCGCCGGGCGCGCTGGCACAATCGATTGTGCACGCGTCGCAAACACGTCTCCGAGATAACTTTGAGCGTGTCCGAGACGTATCGGAGATGTGTATCACCCGTGG
>DATEIQ010000303.1:0-22245 GCA_035278845.1 Casimicrobiaceae bacterium
GTCGTGCGCAATCTCGGGATCGTCCGGGGAATCATGGTGCGGTCGAGGTCGATCTTCGGCACGATCGGCGGATCGCTGCAAACGCTCGTCGGCGGCAACATTTCGCTGTTCACGAGCCTTTGCGAGAAAACCCGCAATGAGGCGTTCGAGCTGATGCTTCGCCACGCTCAGGAACTCGGCGCGAACGCCGTCATCGGCATCCGCTACGACGCCACCGAGGTCATGAGCGGCGTCACCGAGGTCCTATGTTACGGGACGGCGGTGATCGTGCAGCGCAACGACGCTTGAGTTTCGTGCAATGCGCCATCGCATCGTTCAGGTCAAGGTCAAGCCGCGTTCCCGGACCAGCGCGATCGAGGATGCCGGCGACGGAACGTTCGTCGCCTACGTCAAATCCGGTCCGGTCGACGGACGGGCGAACGACGAGTTGATCGAACTTGTTGCCCGGCAGTTCGGCTGCAGCAAGGCGGGCGGTCTCGATCAAAAGCGGCGCCTCCGCGCGCACCAAGTTGCTGCGGATTGCGGGCGCGTGACGACCCGCGACTTCATGCGAGCCATTTTCCCCACACGGTGCACGATTCGTCAACGGCCATGAATCTTCTCGTGAACATCGATGTCGACGATCTGGAGCGCGCGATCGCGTTTTACGCCAATGCGCTCGGGCTGCGCCTCGAGCGCCGGCTGTTCAAGGGCATGGTGGCCGAAATGGGAGGGGCTTCGTCGAGGATCTACCTGCTGACGCACCCGGCGGGAAGCCGCGCTTCGCTCGGCGCATCGGCGAGTCGCACGTACGACCGGCACTGGACGCCCGTCCACCTCGATTTCGAAACCGGGAATGTCGACGCCGCGGTCGCGCGTGCGGTCGACGCCGGCGCGAAGCTCGAAGGCAGCATTCAGAACTTTGCCTGGGGCAGGCTCGCGACGCTCAGCGACCCATTCGGTCATGGGTTCTGCCTGCTGCAATTCACCGATCGCGGGTACGATGCGGTTGCCTGATCCGCCGGAGATTCGAGCATGACCGAGGAAACCACGAATGCCGTTGCCAGTCATTGGGCGCGTGACGACATCTACGCAAAGATCGTCACAGCACTCGAAAAGGCGGGCAAGCCGCTCGACCGCCTCACCCTCGACGATCTCGCGCCCGTCGATCACGTGCACGCACGAGGATTCGTGGCGACGATCGAGCTGGCAGACCGGCTCCCGATCGCATCCGGACAACATGTTCTCGACATCGGCTGCGGCCTGGGCGGTCCTGCGCGTTACATGGCGCATCGATTCGACTGCCGTGTGAGTGGAATCGACATTACGGCACCGTTCGTCGAGGCCGCCAACAAGCTGACGGCGTTGCTTCACATGGAAAATTCGGTCCATGTCGAGCTCGGCGACGGCCACGCGTTGCCGTATCCGGACGCTCATTTCGATGGCGCATATACGCAACACGTCACGATGAACGTCGCGCGGCGCCCGTCGTTTTTCGCCGAAGCGTGGCGCGTGCTGAAACCCGGGGGCTTCTTTGCGCTGACCGAGCACGGTCTCGGCGCGAACGGCGATCCAATTTATCCGGTGCCATGGTCCTCGGACGGCAGCCGCTCCTATCTCGTGCCGCCCGAGCGGACGCGCGAGTTGCTGGAGAACGCCGGATTTCATGACGTCAAGATTACGGATACCGGGCCGAAGTATCTGAGCGCTTACCAATCGGTCGTCGAGAAGGCCGACAAAGGCCAGCTCCCCGCGCTCGGGATCCACGTGCTGATGGGCGAGAGCGCTGTCGCGAAGCTACGAAACGCCGCACGCAACATCGCGGAAGGACGCACGCACCCGATCGGGGTGCATTGCCGCAAGCCCGAGGCTTGATCCCGCATATTCGTCACCGGAGGAACCGAGCATGAAACCGATCATGAATCTCGACGAAGTCGAATTCGACGACGTCGAAGAGAACGGGCGCTATACGTCGAGCCGTGGCACGGTCAGCGACCTGATCGGAGCGAAGAAGCTCGGCTACAATCTGACGGTCCTGCCGCCGGGCAAGGTTCAGTGCCCATTCCACAGCCACCATGGCGAAGAGGAGATGTTCCTGATCCTCGAAGGCGAGGGCGAACTCCGGTTTGGCGACCAGCGCTACCCGATTCGCAAGCACGACGTGATCGCATGCCCAACCGGCGGACCGGAAGTCGCGCATCAAATCATCAACACGGGCACGCGAACGATGCGTTACCTGGCGCTTTCGACGCTCGTCGACGTCGAAGCATGCGAATACCCGGATTCGGGAAAGGTGCTCGTCGTCGCCGGACAGCGAGGCAACCGAGGGTTGCGCAAGATGTTTCGCGGCGAGAATACCGTCGACTATTACGAGCGCGAAACCCCCTGACCGGCGCTTCGCTTACCGTACGCCGACTCTCGCTCGGAGCGCAGATTGAATCCGTCGGAGCAACCCACCGGCTTTCTGGCTGCCCCTACGGGCGGCACGGGACCCGCCGTGCTGGTGCTGCACGCCTGGTGGGGATTGAACGACACCATCAAGGGCTTCTGCACGCGCCTGGCGCAAGAAGGGTTCGTCGCGTTCGCGCCCGATCTCTATCACGGCAAGGTTGCAACAAACGTTGCCGATGCCGAATCGCTCGGCAAGGCGCTCGATGCCCGCCATGTAAATGCCAAAGCCGAAATCGCCCAAGCCGCGGCGTTTCTAATGCAACGCGCTTCGCGAATGGAGCGCGGGCTGGCCGTGATCGGTTTCTCGCTCGGCGCCTACTATGCCCTCGCCCTTTCCGCCACCGATCCCGAACTTGTCCGCGCGGTCGTCCTTTTCTACGGAACCGGTGACGACGATTTCACGCACGCGAAAGCGGCGTACCTCGGGCATTTTGCGGAGCGTGATCGGTTCGAGCCGCCCGGGAACGTGAACGCGCTCGAGGCAGCGCTCGAGCGCTCGGGCCGTGAAGTTACGTTTCATCGCTACGCCGGCGCGGGACACTGGTTCTTCGAGCCCGACCGTACCGACGCTTACGATCCTGCGGCGGCGCGCCTCGCATGGGAGCGCACGGTAACGTTCCTGAGGGGCTGGGCCGCCGGTGAACCGCCCGAATCGGCCGCTTCGGATTGACCGCGTTGCAGTCCGACCAGTTGCCGGCATGCCCGCTTTCCGGATAACTGCTTACGACAGCCATCCGGCGGAGGAAACCGCGCTCGTCGATGGCGGCCTCGACGAAGCCAACCACGCGGCTGCGCCGCTTTCCGAAGTGCGCCCGCTGTCGTGCTTCGCACGCTCGCACACGGGACAGGTCATCGGCGGCGCCGTCGGGCGGCGCTGGGGCACTGCATGCGAGCTGCAGCAGCTATGGGTCGCCCCCACGCATCGCCGGCAGGGCATCGGTTCTGCGCTGGTACGCGCATTCGAGGCGCGCGCCCGCGCACATGGCTGCTTCGAGTTCTATCTCGAAACGTTCAGCTTCCAGGTGCCCGCGCTCTACCAGTCGCTCGGCTATACGGCCGCGTACGAGCACGCGCCCTATCCACACGGGATCGTCAAGTTCGTCATGGTGAAGCACGACCCCGCGTAGTATGTCGCCTGATCGGCGGACGACGCCCCCGACGAAGCGGAGAAAAGGATGATCGATTCCACGAGAGGTTCGTATGCCGCGCTGCTTCTGCGAGTGAGTCTCGGCGTGCTGTTCCTGATGCATGGGCTCTACCTCAAGGTATTCGTGTTCGGCATGGCCGGCGCAAGCCAGGCGTTCGCGGGCATGGGATTGCCCGCATGGTTCGCGTGGGTTGTGATGCTGTATGAAACGATCGGCGGCATCCTGCTCATCCTCGGCATTTACGTACCACTGGTCGCCGCGTTCCTCGGGATCCACATGCTGGCGGCCACAGTGCTCGGTCATGCGGGCAACGGGTGGCTGTTCACGAACAACGGCGGCGGCTACGAGTTCACGCTGTTCTGGGCGATCGCATTGTTTGCGCTGGCGCTGCTCGGATCCGGTGCGTATGCGCTGATGCCGGGACGATCGCGCGCGGCGGCGTAGTCGCAGCTCTCCTCGTATCCACGAAGCGTTCACGCGCAGTGAACGGGCTTCTCGACAACATCGTCTGGCATACGCTTAACGGACCGCATTCGCGCTACGCGGCCGGCAGCGACGTTGCGCGCCGCTACGCGCGCGGCTTTTCGCCGATCGTCGGGTTCCGCGATGGCGACCGGCCCGACTTTGCGGCCCTCGCGCCGTATTGCGATCCTGGCGAGCACTTTTACTGCGACGGCTGGAACGGGCCCGCGCCTTCCGGCTGGTGCATCGACGCCGAGTCCACGATGTTCAAGATGGTGTGGGAGCGCGTGACTCCGCCCGCCGACGAGATGCCCGACGCGGTTCCCTTGCGCACCGAGCATGCATCGGCGGCGCTCGAGCTCGCGCAACTCACGCGGCCAGGTCCGTTCGGTCCCCGCACCATCGAGCTCGGGGACTATTTCGGTTGCTTCGACGACGGGCGCCTCGTTGCCATGGCCGGAGAGCGAATGTTCGCCGGACGGCTGCGCGAGGTGAGCGGCGTATGCACGCATCCCGATTTCCAGGGACGCGGCCTCGCCCGCCGGCTGGTGACCAAGCTCATTTCGCGCCAGGTTGCGCGCGGCGAAACGCCGTTTCTGCACGTCATGCGCGACAACGCCGCGGCTCACAAGCTCTACGTCAGCATGGGATTCCGCGACTACCGGGAGAGCGCCGTTCGCGTCGTGTCGGCGAAGCGAGCATGCTGATCAAGGGGCGCTGCCACTGCGGCAACGTCGAATTCGACCTCGGCTGGGTCGGCGAGGCCGGCGAGATTCCGGCGCGCGCGTGCGGATGCTCGTTTTGCACCAAGCATGGCGGCGTCTGGACGTCGAACCCGAAAGCGACGCTGGCCGTGTCGATCGTCGATCCAGCATTCGTGTCGCGCTACGCATTCGGTACGCGCACCGCCACGTTCCACGTGTGCGCCCGCTGCGGCGCCGTGCCGCTCGTGACGAGCGAGATCGCGGGGCGGCTCTACGCTGTCGTCAACGTCAACACGCTGGAGAATGTCGATCGCGCGCGCCTGCGGCACGCCGCAGCGGACTTCGAAGGTGAAGACGTCGAATCGCGCCTCGCTCGCCGCCGTCGCAACTGGATTCCGGACGTCCGTTTCAACGACGCCGCCGTTTCATGAGCGATCGGCTGCGCGATGCCGGCGGGCATGCGGCGAACCCGACGTCCGCGGCGAGCCCGAGATCGACGAGCCATCGTCTCAGTTGCCGCTGCGGAACGCTGACCGGCTATGTCGGCCGCCGGAAGACTCGTCGAGGCGTTTGCTATTGTCGGGATTGCCAGGCATATGCGCATGCGTTGGGGAGCGATGCTGCGGTCCTCGACGCGCAGGGCGGAACCGACGTCGTGGCGACCATGCAGAGCAACGTGACGCTAACGCATGGCACGGAAGCGCTCGCCTGCCTGTCGCTGAGCCCCAACGGGCTCCTGCGCTGGTACGCAAGCTGCTGCAACACGCCCATCGCCAATACGACGCGCAACCGACGTATGTCGTATGTCGGCCTCGTGCACACGTGCCTGCACGACGCATCGGAAAGCCTCGACGAAGCGTTCGGACCCGTTCGCATGCGTGTCAATACGCGATCGGCCCGCGGACCCGTGAAATCCACGCCGTTCGGTACGCTGACGGCCGTGGCCGGCCTTTCGCTCGCGCTCGTGCGCGCCCGCATCGACGGCAGCTATCGGCGCACGCCGTTCTTCGATTCGGATGGCATGCCGGTGGCGTCGCCACGAATCCTCACACGTGAAGAGCGCGCCCGCGCGATGAACGCCGGCCGATGACGATCGAGCTCGATCACTTCATCGTGTCGGCGAAGGACGCGCGCGCCGCGGCCCGACGCCTCGGAGAACTGCTCGGCGTTGCGTGGGCGGAACGCGGCATCGGTCCGTTCTCGCCGGTCTACGTCAACGACGGACTGACGCTGGATTTCATCGACGATCCCGGCCCGTTTCCTGTCGAGCACTTCTGCTTTCGCGTCAGCGACGCCGAGTTCGATGCGATTCTCGCGCGGCTCGCGGCGGCGCGCATCGAATACCGCAGCAGCGTGCGCGGGCCCGTCGACATGGCCGTCAGCACCGGGTACGGCGGACGCATGGTGTACTGGAACGACCCCGAGGGGCATCAATGGGAGATGCTCACCGTCAGCTATGCCCGGCGCGCGCCTGCCTGATCTCGAGCTCGACATTCGCATCGACGACCTTCGCGGCGAAGCGATCATCGCGCTGCTGCGCGAGCACCTCGATGCAATGAGACGCGTCTCGCCGCCGGAGAGCGTCCATGCGCTCGATCTCGCGGGACTGCGGCAACCGGACATCACGTTCTGGTCGGCCTGGGACGGCGTCACGCTGGCTGGCTGCGCCGCATTGAAGGGGCTCGACGACACGCACGGCGAGATCAAATCCATGCGAACAGCGTCCAGCTACGTGCGGCTTGGCGTCGCATCGTCGCTGCTGCGTCACCTGATCGCCGAGGCGCAACGGCGCCGCTATCGGCGCCTCAGTCTCGAAACGGGCGCGATGGATTATTTCGCGCCGGCGCACGGCCTGTACGGCCGCTTTGGATTTGTGCGCTGCGCGCCGTTCGCGAGCTACACCGAAGATCCATACAGTGTTTTCATGACGCTCGAGCTCGGGTTGAACGGAGCCGACCACCGATGAGCGTGAACGTGGGCGTTCTCGTTTTCGACCTGGACGGCACGCTCAGCGATCCGGCGGTCGGCATCGGCCGCTGCATGAACCACGCGCTGCGGCATCACGGGCATGCGGCGATCGCGGAAGCCGATGTGCCGCGCTACATCGGACCGCCCCTCGAAGAATCGTTCGCGGCCGTCGTCCGCGATGCATCGGCGCAGCACGTCGCCGCGCTCGTCGAGCGCTATCGCGAGCGCTATGGAGAGATCGGCTATGCGGAGAACACGATTTATGCGGGCATTCCCGAGGCGCTCGCCGCACTTCGCGGCGCAGGCGCGACGCTCGGCGTGTGCACGGCAAAGCGCGTGGACTTCGCCGAGCGCATCCTCGATCATTTCGGCATCCGGCGCCATTTCGCGTTCGTGAGCGGCGGCGACATCGGCATTCCCAAAGCAGGCCAGCTCGCGGCGCTGCTGCTCAACGGCGTGATCAACCGCGAGGCGACGATGATCGGCGATCGCGCCGTCGACATCCGGGCCGCGAAAGCGAACGGCCTGCGCTCGGTCGGCGTATTGTGGGGGCATGGCGGCCTCGCCGAGCTGCGTGCTACCGATCCGGACGTGCTGCTCGAATCGCCCGCCGAGCTGCCGACGCTGGCCGCGACGCACGCACCCGCAGGCGAACGGCGCGCCGATATTCATTGACCTGACCCAGGAGGCTCGCATGTTCGATCATGTCGGTTTCGGCGTCACCGATTACGAAAAAAGCAAATCGTTCTTCCTGCAGGCGCTGCGGCCGCTCGGGATCGGCGTCGTGATGGAAGGTCCCTATGGCGTCGGCATCGGGCCGAAGGGCAAGCCCGGACTCTGGCTGCACCAGACGACGGACAAACCTGCGCCCGTGCATATCGCGTTCACGGCCACGGACCGGGCACAGGTCGACGCGTTCCATCGCGCGGCCATCGTCGCCGGCGGCAAGGACCACGGCGCGCCGGGGCTGCGGCCCGAGTACCACGCCGACTACTACGGCGCGTTCGTGATCGGCCCGGACGGGCACAACGTCGAGGCGGTTTGCCATCGGCCGCAGCCTTGAGTGCCCACGACGTCGAAGCGGCCTGCATCGGTCGCAGCTTCGGGGACTCGTTGTCGGTGCACGCAACCGACCCGCACGCGCATCTCGTCGCGCTCGGCGCTGACGCGTTCGCGCACGTCAGCGGCTCGCTCGCGCGCCACCTGGCGGAAACGGAGCGAATCCTGCGCAGCTGGAACAGCCGCCGTGCGCTTTGCCTCGCCGGTCTCTACCATGCGGTGTACGGCACGGACGGCATTCGCGGGTCGCTCGCGGCCCTCGACCGCCGCGACGCGATCGTCGCGATCGTCGGTGCCGAGGCGGAGGCGCTCGCGTATCTGTATGGCGCGTGTGCGCGTGAGATCTTTCACCCGCGCATCGGCACGTCCGATCAGCTCCGCTTCGCCGATCGGTTCACGGCGTCCGAATATCCGATCAGCCTGGCCTCGTTGCGCGACTTTTGCGAGCTGACTGTCGCCAACGAACTGGAGCTTGCCATCGCAAGCGACGCATTTCGCAGCGAATACGCGGTGGAGCTTTCCGCGTTCTTCCGTCGCATGGAGGGACTGGTGAGTGCGGAATGCGAGCGGACGTGGCGCACGGTGCTGGCGCACTGACTCCTACCGGGACCTACATGACCGTTCGACGCCGTTTGATCGTCCGCATGCTTGTCGCGGTCCCGCTCGCGATCGGCGCAGTCGCGGCGCGCGGTGAAGCACCGTCCGATGCGTTTGCAAAGCCAAGCCGGCGCTGGTTCGACGAAGCGCTGCGCATGCGGCGCCTGGCCGAGCGAGCAGGCGACCAGCCCTACGGCGCGGTGCTCGTTCTCGACGATCGACTGGTCGGCGAAGGACCGAGCCGCGTCGTCGAGCTCGGTGACGCTACGGCACATGCCGAGCGCGTCGCCATCCGCGATGCGCAGCGCCGGCTGGGGCGGAGCGATTTGCGCGGCAGCATTCTCGTCTCGACGTCACGGCCATGCGCGGCCTGCGAAACGGCCGCCGCGCTCGCGGGCGTCAGTCGCATGTTCTACGGCGAGGAACTGCGCGATGCCGGCGCGCCGAAAGCGTAGCGAGCGTCAACCGAAACAGGTCGGGTCGAGTCGATATGCCGCCGAAGAAAAAAGCCCGCGCGAGGCGGGCTTTTTTGCTCAAACGAGACGGTGTCGCTAGCGGCCGCTGACCGAGGCCACCTTGTCCTGCGCCGGCGCTGGCGCCTTGTCCTTGCTGACCGCCTGCTTCTGCACCTTGGCAACCGGCGCCTTGGCGACGGCCGGCGCCGACTTGCTTGCCGCCGGTGCGGGCGCGAGGCCGAGTTGCTCGGCGGGCGTGGACGACGCCATCGCCTGGTTGTATTCGCATGCCGCGCCGACGGCTGGGGCGAGCCCGAACAGCGCGAGCACGGCTACCGCAATTCCTCTCTTCATGGGCATCCTCCACGTGGTCGTGATGCGTCGTCCAATGTGCGCGTCCGGCGCGTCCTTGTCAATATCGGCGCGCCGGGCGAAAGTATGCCGTTCGTGACGCTGGAATTGCTGCGGCCCTTCCCCAACCGAGTGACGATGACCCTGCGAACCCTGTCGATCGTGCTTCTCCTCGCCGTGGCCGCTGCAGCGGGCGCGGACCCCGGAAGCTATGCCAATCGCGATGAAGCGGTTCGCGCCGCGGAATCGCCGAATGCCGACACGCGCGCCGAAGCGCTGGCGTGGATCGCGGGCCATGGCACGCAGGCCGATGCCGCGATCCTGAAGGAGCACCTGACCGACGACAACGTTTACGTGCGCAACATCGCCGAGCAATCGCTGTGGACGCTGTGGAGCCGATCGGGAGACGACGCAGTCGACGGTCTGCTCGCGGCGGGCACCGAACAGATGCGCACCGGCGACCTCGACGGCGCGATTGCCACGTTTTCAACGGTGATCACGCAAAAGCCCGAGTTCGCCGAGGGCTGGAACAAGCGCGCCACCGCGCTGTTCCTGGCCGGCGAATTTCGCCGCTCGCTCGCCGACTGCGACGAGGTGATGAAGCGCAATCCATTGCACTTCGGAGCGCTCGCCGGCTATGGCCAGATCTATTTTCAGCTCGAGCAATACGAGCGCGCGATCGCCTACTGGAAGCGCGCGCTCGAGGTCAATCCGAACCTGAGCGGCGTGGAAACCAGCATCCGGGCAACCGAGCAGTTGCTCGCCGAGCGGCGCCGGCGCGGCGCGTGAGCCCGAAGGGCCGTCCCGCAGCGCCGGTGGCAAGGGCTGTCATCCGAGGCGCGTCAGCGCAGAGGGTCGGACAATGATGATTCGGCTCGCCGCCGATGCCGTGCTCGTCGCGCATCTGGCGTTCATCCTGTTCGCGTCGTTCGGCGCCCTGCTCGCGCTGCGCTGGCGGTGGATTCCGTTCGTACAGATTCCGGCAGCGGCCTGGGGATTTTTCGTCGAAGCGACCGGCCGCATCTGTCCGCTGACCTACGTCGAAAACGCGCTTCGCGTGCGCGCCGGTGCGAGCGGATACGGCGAAGGGTTCATCGAGCACTATCTGCTTCCGATCATCTATCCGGCCGGCCTCACGCACGGGATACAGGTCGCGCTCGCTGTCGTTGTCGTCGCGCTCAATGTCGCGATCTACGCCGTGGTCCTTCGCCGCTCACGCGGCGGTTGTCCTTTGATGCGCCGGCGAACCGCATGCGAACGCTCGTAACGGCGAGGCTGGTGCTCGAGCCGCAAGTGACGGCGCATGCCGAGCCCATGTACGCGCTGCTGCAGGATCCGGCGATCTACCGCTACGAAAACGAACCGCCGGAATCGGTCGACTGGCTGCGCGAACGCTTCCGCCGGCTCGAATCTCGGACGTCCGCGGACGGCAGCGAGCAGTGGCTCAACTGGGTGGTTCGGCTGCGTGACTCCGATCTCATCGGCTACGTGCAGGCGACCGCGTGCGAAGCGTTGCCAGCTGCCATCGCGTATGTGTTCGCGAGCAGATGGTGGGGACATGGCTACGCGTCCGAGGCGGTCGTCGCGATGATGGAGGAACTTGCCGAGAGCTACGGCGCCCGGGCGTTTTCCGCGGTTTTGAAGCGCGACAACCTGCGATCGGTTCGATTGCTCGAGCGATTGGGATTCGAGCAGGCCGACGAACAGATGCGAATCGCCTGCGACACCGACGAAATCGCGATGCTTCGAGCGGCCTGACCTCTGCGCAGCACCCACCCGCATTCGACCGGTTGGAAAGCGCGGTATACCGGGAACCAACCGATGATCGCGTCGATCAATCGTTGACGCGGCCCGTGTCCGCGTCCCCGTCGATGACCTCTGCCGACATGACGCGAGCGGCGCGTCCGCTCTTCGTTTCGCCGCATCTGGACGACGCTGTCTTCGGCTGCGGCGCGCTCATTGCAACGTGCAGCGGGGCGCTCGTCGCCACAGTGTTCGCCGGCCGTCCCGCGAGCGACCTGCCGCTCACCTCCTGGGACGGCGAATGCGGCTTTCGGGCGGGCGACGACGTCGTCGGCATCCGCCGTGACGAAGATCGGCAGGCGTGCGGACTGCTCGGCGCACGGCCGATCTGGCTCGACTATCTCGACGATCAGTATGGCGACCGTCCCGAGGTCGGCGCGTTGACGGCGTCGCTCGATGCGCTCGTCGCAATGCACGAACCCGAGTGCGTGTTCGTGCCCCTTGGCCTGTTCCATGCCGATCATCGGCGCGCGAGCGACGCAGCGCTCGCGCTCGTCGAATCCGGTCGTCATGACGGCTGGTACGCGTACGAGGACGCCATTTATCGCTGCATCCCCGGCGAAGTCGCGTCGCGCACCGATACGCTGCGCGGCCGCGGTTATGCGCTCGTTCGACAACATTTCCAGGCCGACGGTGCCGCACAGGCGCGAAAGGCACAAGCCGTTGCCTGCTATCGCTCGCAGCTCGCGGCGCTCGCTGCTCGCCCGGCGTCAGGCGATACGCGCGCGCCTGAAGCGTACTGGGGAATCACGCGCGCATGATTCGGCTGGCTTCATCGGAAGACGGCGCGCAGAGCGCGACGACGCCCGAGGCGCGCATCGGCATCGTCGTCCTTACGCATGATCGCCGCGAAGAAGCATTGCGAACGCTTCGGCACCTCCACGACGGCAACGACATCCCGATCACCGTCGTCGACAACGGATCGTCCGACGGCACCGCGGACGCCGTCAGCGTGTCTTACCCCGACGTCAGCATCGTGCGGCTGGCCGACAACATGGGGGTCGCCGGGCGCAACGCCGGTGTGCATGCCTGCCGTGCCCGCTACATTGCGTTCTGTGACGACGACACGTGGTGGGATGTCGCCACGCTGGAGCATGCTGCCGCCGCGCTTGACAGTCACCCCACCCTCGCCGTCGTGACCGCTCGCGTGCTGGTTGGCGACGACGCGCGCGAGGATCCGGCGAGTGCGCGCATGGCGGCGAGTCCGTTCCCCAACACGCTCGCCCTCGAAGGCCGCGAAGTGCTCGGGTTCCTGGCCGGCGCGTGCATGTTTCGCCGCACCGCATTCCTCGCCGCCGGCGGCTACGAGCCGCGTCTTTTCATCGGCCGCGAGGAGCGCCTGCTCGCGATCGATCTCCTCGTGGCCGGATGGCGGATGGCGTACCTGCCCGTGGCCGTCGTCCATCACCAGCCGTCGCACATTCGCAACCGGCGCGCGCGGCAGCGGCTGCTGCTGCGCAACGGGCTGTGGTGTGCATGGCTGCGACGGCCGCTCGCGAGTGCGCTTCGCGAGTCGCTCGGGCTGTGCCGCGAAGGGCATCGAGACGGAACGTTGATCGCGGGCGTGCTGGCGGCGCTGCGCGGGCTGCCTTGGGTCGTTCGCGCGCGGTGCGTCGTGGAGCCGGGCATCGAGGCTGCGTTGCGCCGCCTCGACGCATTCGACGCGCAACCCATGCCAGAATATCGTCCCATCATCGCTGCGGCTCCGCGCAATCCGTAACGAGCGCTTGTCAACGTGGATGAAACCGTCGTGATCGCCATCGACCGCATCGATCACGTCGTGCTCACGGTGCGCGACGTCGACGCGACCTGCGCGTTCTATGCGCGGGTGCTCGGCATGCGCGTCGTCACGTTCGCAGGCGGTCGCAAGGCGCTCGCATTCGGCCGCCAGAAGATCAACCTGCATTCGGCCGGCCGCGAGTTCGAGCCCAAGGCCGCCGTGCCGACACCAGGATCCGCCGATCTCTGCCTGATCACGACGACACCACTCGCCAATGCCGCTGCGCATCTCGCGACGTGTGGCGTTGCCTTGCTCGAGGGTCCGGTCGCGCGGACCGGCGCGACGGGTCCGATTCGCTCGCTGTATTTTCGCGATCCCGATCGCAACTTGATCGAAGTGTCGACCTACGGCGAAGCATGACTTCGGCCTCGCCGATCGCGATCCGCGACATCGACCATGTCGTACTGCGCGTCGCCGCGTTGCAGCCGATGCTCGACTTCTATTGCAACGTGCTCGGCTGCGCGATTGACCGCAGGCGCGACGAACTCGGACTCGTGCAGTTGCGTGCAGGACGCTCGATGATCGACCTCGTGCCCGTGGACGGTCCGCTCGGACGCGCCGGCGGCGCACCACCCGGCCGCGAGGGACGCAACGTCGACCACATCTGCCTTCGCCTCGAAACGTTCGACGAGCCAGGCATCCGCCGGCATCTCGAAGCTGCCGGCGTGCATGCGCCGCCCGCATCGACGCGTTACGGCGCCGACGGCGAAGGCCCTTCGATCTACGTGACCGATCCCGAGGGGAATACGGTCGAGCTCAAGGGACCGCCGTGGCCACATGGCGGATCTACGAACGCTGCGCCTGCGGACGCGAAGACATCGAAATGACGGACGACGGATTCCCGCTGGAAGGCGGATGCGATTGCCGCGGCGTTCGCTACCGGATGACGACGCGGCCGCTGTTCGTGCACTGCTGTCATTGCCGCTGGTGCCAGCGCGAAACCGGCGCGTCGTTTGCGCTGAACGCTATGATCGAGGCTGACCGCGTCGAGCTCATATGCGGCGAACCGGATGTCGTGCTGACGCCGTCCAACAGCGGCCGCGGCCAGAAGATCGCGCGCTGCCCCGTCTGCCGCATCGCACTGTGGAGCAACTACGCCGGGGCCGGCGAGGCAGTGCGCTTCGTGCGCGTGGGCACGCTCGACGATCCCGACCGGCTGCTGCCCGACATCCATATCTTCACCGCGAGCAAGCAGCCGTGGGTCGTGCTGCCCGACGGCATCCCGGCAGTGCCCGAGTACTACGACCGCGAACGCTACTGGCCGCCCGAAAGCCTGGAGCGGCGACGTCTGATGCTCGCGGGTCGCTCGGGCCGGTAACTGCTTGTCAGCTTGTCGCTGCGGCGGCGGCAAGCCTTGGCACGCACCGTGCTGCAGCACGGTATCATTCGACCTGCCCGGAATCCCCGCTGCGCCACGCACCCGACACGTCGATCATGACCCGAATCAGCCGACGCACGAGGCTCGTGCCTGCCGCCGCGCTGGCCGCTGCCTGCTGGATCGCCCCCGCGCTCGCAGCGGTGGACACGCCGGCCGTCGCGGCGGACGACGCCACGACCCCTTGGCAGTCTGCGTTCGACGCGTTCGCAATCGATGACGCCGCGCACCCGCATCCGCCGGGGGGCGTGCTGTTCGTCGGCAGCTCGTCGATCCGATTGTGGAGCGATCTCGAAGATCAGTTCCGCAGCCTGCCGGTCGTCATCAAGCGCGGCTTCGGCGGCTCGCAGCTTTCCGACTGCGTGAAGCACCTGAAGCGGCTCGTCGTCCGTTACCGGCCGCGGACGGTGCTCGTTTATGCCGGCGACAACGATCTCGCCGCAGGCACGCCGCCGCGCGAAGTGTTTCGGCGTTTCGTCGCGTTCGTCGAGGGCGTGCATCGCGAATTGCCGAACACCGACATCGCTTACATCTCGATCAAGCCGAGCCCGTCGCGCGTCACGCTGCTGCCACAGGTCCGGGAAGCGAACGCGCTCATTCGCGCTTACGCCGACGCCGAAGGCAAGGTCGACTTCATCGACGTCTACACGCCGATGCTGGACGCGCGCGGAATGCCGCGTGCCGAGCTGTTCCGCGCCGACGCGCTGCATTTGAACGCCGACGGCTACGCGCTGTGGAAGCGCGTCATCGCGAGCTACGTGCACTGACGTTCGAGCGCGCGACGGCGCGCTGCTGAAAGAGTGGGGTGACGATCGGTGAACCGCCGAGCGTTCATGGCGCAATGGATCGCGCTTGGGGCACTGGTGGCCGCGCATCGCGCGGCCGCCCAGCGAGACGCAAGCGCGGCGCGCATCGGCTATCTCAGCCTGCGCGCAGGCCTCGGTCCGCTCGACCGTGAGTTCCTCGATGCGTTGCAGGCGCTGGGCTACGTCGACGGCCGCAACCTGAACATCGAATACCGGTTTGCGTCGGACCAGGAGCAACGCCTCCCGGCGCTGGCCGCCGAGCTCGTACGAGCGAACGTCGATGTCATCGTCACTTCGGCGACGCCGGCGGTCAGCGCCGCGATGCGGGCGACGAACTCGATCCCCATCGTAATGCAGGCCGCGGCCGACCCGGTCGGCAGCGGCTTCGTCAAAAATCTGGGACGTCCCGGCGGCAACCTGACCGGAATGACGATCCTGTCGAGCGAGCTTACGGCGAAACGCCTGCAGCTGATGCAGGAGCTCGTGCCACGAACGAAACACATCGCGCTGCTGGCGTTCGACAACCGGTTTGCCACGCCGCTGCTCGTCGAGGCGACGCGCGCGGCCGCGAAACAGCTCGGCCTGGATCTCACCGTGCGAATGATGGCGAAGGACGATGACCTGCCGCGCGCATTCACCGCGTTCGACCAGGCCGGCGCGCATGCATTGCTCGTGCAGACGAGCCCATTCGCGGCGTCCCGTCGCACGCGGCTCGCGGAGCTCGCCGCACAGCACCGGATGCCGGCGATATACGAAAGCCAGGCCTACGTCGAATCAGGTGGATTGATCGCTTACGGACCGGACGCAATCGAAGTGTTCCGGCGATCCGCATTGTTCGTGGACAAGATCCTGAAGGGTGCCCGTGCCGGCGAACTGCCGATCGAGCAGCCGACGAAGTTCGATCTGTCGGTAAACCTGCGCGCGGCGCAAGCGCTCGGGCTCGCGGTGCCGCAATCGCTGCTCGTGCGGGCCAGCCTGGTGGTTTCGTAAGCGACCCTGCGCTGGCGGTCTGAGATCTGACGCGCCCACGCGCTAATCGATTTTCGCGACGACCTTTCGTCGCGCGGCAGCCGCGATGAGCGGCGCCGGCACGATCCGCTCGCCCGCGAGCGCTACGCGCGCAACCGCGTAGAGCGTCACGAGCGTTCCAACGACGAGCGCCGCACCTTCGACGCTCGCATGGCCGACGAGCGCCTCGCCTGCCGTGGCGAGAATCGCCAGGCACAGCACGAGATGGGCGGTGAATACCGTCAGCGACGCGCGCCCGAGCGTGGCGATCATCGACCGTGAAGCCCACGCGACGAGCACGCCGCGCCAATGCACGGCAAGGATTGCGAGCACGGCGAAATTGACGAGCCGCAGCGGGCCGAGGTGCCACTTGTCGAACAGTGCGTTGAGCGAAGGATGGGTCGCGGACGGCACCTGTCCGGTGACATGACGTATCACGAGGAACACGGCCGCCAGCGCGAGCGCGCCGAACACCACCCAGCGTGGCCAAGGCTGCTCCGTTCGAGCTGCGATGCGCGTCTCGGCCTTCAGCGCCCCCGCGCGCAAGCCCACGAGCCACATCAGCTGCCATGCGAGCAGCGAAAACGCGCCGGTTTGCGCATAGGGCACCGGCCATTCGACGAGCCGCGCGATCGACGCGTACATGTGGCGCCCTCCGCCGAGCTGCGCGAACAGCCATAACGCAGCCGAGATCGCGAGCAACGGCCCCCATCCGCGCCGGGTTCCGAACGCGATGAGCGAAGGTGATGCGGCGATGAACAGCACGTACATCGGCAGGATGTCGAGCAGCGGCGGGTTGTACGCGAGCGCGAGCCCCGCGACGAGCGCGACGCGCGGACGCTCGACGTAGAACGACGCGAGATCCGTGATCGAGTAGACGCCGTGCAACGCCGCGAACGGAACCAGCACCAGAAGCAGGAAGAGCAGCACCGCGGCGTGCGCGGCGTAGACCTTCGCGGCGCGGCCGAGCGCCGCCCGGCGCATGGCCGCGAATCCGCGCTTGCGCGCCGTGTGCGAATACACGGAGCCGACGAGAAACGCGGACAGGAAGACGAAGCCCTCCGCCGCGGAGACGAAGCCGAACGGCTGCCCGAGATGCGCGCCAAACCACGTCGGCACGTGCGTCAGCGTCATCAGCACGAGCATCAGGCCGCGCAGCCAGTCGAGTTCTGGTTGCCGTTCCATAGGAATGCGAGCGGAGATCGCGTGGCCCGCGCAGTGTGCAAGGTGCGGTCAGACAGCGGCCGCGACGCAAACGTTCGCACCGGCAGTGCGGGAACGCAAGCGAATATTCAGCGCAAGTAAGCGAGCTGCGGCGAAATGCCCTGGCGCCTTGTCAGCATCGCGGTGGCAGCACGTGTGTCGGCAGGATCAAGCGCCTGTATCCATTGAATTTCCCCACGAACGAGCGCGGCGACCGCCAGCCCGTCGCGATAGAGAACACGATTGCTGACGAGCGCCGGAACCTTGGCACCCGGCAAAACCGTGCCGACGAGGTTCAGCGGATCGGCGGCACTAACGGCGACCCACGCATCGCTGGACGGTGACCTGCGCGTCTCGCGCAACATCGTCACGGCTTCCGGCAGCGCAAACTGCTCGCCCGTCACGCTTGCGACGAAGCGACCGCCGCGGATGTCGCCGCGTGCCTCGAGCCTGCGCAGGACGCGCGTCAATTCCCGCCATGGTGGGAGCCACGCGACTTCGCGCTGGAGAATTTTCCACGCCACGACGCCGTAACGACGCAGCAGCGCGTGCGCGACGTGCTCGACGGGGTCCGGAGCCGACAGCTCGGCGCTGACGCGGGAGGAATCCGGACTCCCTGATGCAGCGTGCTGCGCGCGCCGCGTGAGCGCCCAGCGGCCAGCGTCTTCCACGCCCGGGACGGCGCCGCGGCCGTGGCGGCGGGCACGGGTGATGCGCTTGCGCTTTTGCGCCGGCGTGATGAGCGCGCGCAGGCCGGCGAAGCTGTCGGACGTGACGCGACCCTGCGCAACCAGTTCGGCGAGCGCTTCTTCGACTTGCGTGCGCAAAAGCCGCGTGCCGTCCACGATCTCGTCGTGGAACGACGCGCCATGCGCCCGCAGGAATTCGGCGACCGTGCGGGCGCGCGAGCTCGCAGCGGGCGTTTCCGCGCGCACGGGCGCGAGACGCGTCCACATTGACGCGGTGCGCCGCGGCAAAAGCGTCACCGGCGTCGTGCGGATGACATTCGCGCCGGGACCGCCCCCTGCCGCGGCCGGGGGCGTCAAACGAGTCCAGATCGCGCGGCCGGCGAGGCAAAGATCGTCGAGCCACGTGAACTCATAGTCGGCAAGGCGCAGCGGCAGAATTTCGGCCTCCCACGCCGCCGCAGGCGCTTCGAATCCCTGCAACTGGCCGATGATCGCGTCGAGCGCATCGGGTCCCTGGCGACGCTCGTCCTCAGCCGCGTGCTGCCAGCGGAACAGAAAACGCATGAAATCCTGCGTCGACACCGGCTCGATTTCCTGCCGCAGGCGGCTCACCGTGTAGCGATGGACGCGCGCGAGCAGCGTGCGATCGCACCATTCCGCCGTCGGTGCACCCGGCGTGTAGATCCCCGACATCGCCACGCCTTCGCCGGCAAGGCGTGCGAGCGCGCGCACCACCTCGGCGACCGGAACGGTCATCGATTCGGCGATGCGGTCGGCGGTCACCGGGCCGAGCGCCTGCAGCCGGCCACGCACGACTTCGGTGATCGCGTCGTCGCGTGTCCATGTGCGCTGGGCGAACTCCGCCGGCGCGTCGATCACCGGCGAGCGCCGTGCATCGGGATGGATCGCGGCGAACTGCGGCAGCCGTTCGGCGGCAACCCAGATTTCCGAATCTGCATCGGCGCCCGCGCTCGCAAACAGCGTAAGCCGCGTCGCCCGCCGCGCCGCCGCCAGCGCATCGAGCAGCGGCCGCCATTCGGCGCGCGCCACGACCTCGCCCTGCGTGAGGAACGCGAGGCCGAGCAACGCATCGTGCAATTCGTCGCCTGTCGTCGCGTCGGGCCACGCCTCGGTGCGCACGCGATCGATCGCGGCGACGTCGAGACGGCCGAGTTCGCCGGCAGTTGCATCGTCGGCCCAGCGACGTCCCATCACGGCCTGCGTGCGGCGCTCCTCGAGCGGCGCGTCGTCGAGATAGGCATACGGCCGCGCGTTCAGAATTTCCATCGCGAGCGGCGACGGCGCGGGAAGATCGCGGGCGACGACGCGCACGTCGCCCTGCTCGATGCGCCGCAACAGGTGCTCGAGGCCGTCGACGTCCATCGCTTCGTGCAGGCAATCGTCGATGACCTGATGCACCAGCGGGTGATCGGGAATCTCGCGATCGCCGACGATGTTTTCGGCGCAGGCGATCTGGTCGGGAAACACCGCCGCCATCAGGTCGTCGGCGCGCATTCTCTGCAGCGGCGCCGGCACCTTTCGTCCGCCGCGAAAACGCGGCAACGCGAGCGACGTCGCCGCCACCCACCGCCAGCGTGCGGCGAACATCGGCGCGGCCAGCATCGCCTGAACCAGTACCGACCGCACCGTGTTCGAATGGAGGTAGCGCGCGACGTCGGGTAGCGCGAAGCTGTGGCTGGTGGACAGCGACAGCACGATCGCATCCTCGGTCGCCGCGGCCTGCAATTCGAAGTTGAACCTGACGCAGAACCGCTTGCGCAGCGCGAGCCCCCACGCGCGATTGATGCGGCTGCCGAACGGCGCGTGGATGACGAGCTGCATGCCGCCCGATTCGTCGAAAAAGCGCTCGAGCACCACCGTGTCCTGCGTCGGCAGCACGCCAAGCGCGTCGCGCGCGGATGCGAGATAGTCGACGAGCTGTTCCGAGGCGGCGGGCGCCATCCCTTCGCTGGCGAGCCGCGCGAGTGCGCGCGCGCGATTGGTGCCCCCGTTCCCATCATCGGGTTCCGCCCCGCCTTCGGCGAAAAGCTCGCTGCGCAGGCGGGACACCGCGGTGGACAGCTCATCGCTGCGTGCGGGCGCTTCTCCAAGCCAGAACGGAATGCTGGGCGGCTGGCCCTGTGCGTCTTCGACGCGCACGCGGCCCGCTTCGACGCGCCGAATCCGGTAGCTCGTGTTGCCGAGCTGAAAGATGTCGCCGGCAAGGCTTTCGACCGCAAAGTCCTCGTTGACGGTCCCGACGAGTTGCCCGGCCGGCTCGAGCACGACGTCGTAGTCGGCGGTGTCAGGGATCGCGCCGCCCGACGTCAAGGCCGCGAGCCGCGCGTTGCGGCGGGCTCGCAGCATGCCGTTGACCGCGTCGCGGTGGATGTACGCCGCGCGCTGGCCCTGCCGCGTCGTGAATCCTTCCGCGAGCATCCGCACGACGTCGAGGTAATCGTCGTACGCCAGGTTCGCGTACGGCGAAGCGCGGGTGACCAGTGCATGAAGCGCCTTTTCGCTCCACTCGCGCGCGGCGACTTCCGCAACGATCTGTTGCGCAAGCACGTCGCGCGGCTGCGCCGGAATCGTCACGCGATCGAGCTCGCCTCGCTCGACCGACTCGAGCAATGCCGTGCATTCGACGAGCTCGTCGCGCGACAGCGGGAACACTCGCGCCTTCGGCAGGCCGCCGACCGCATGGTTGGCGCGGCCGGCGCGTTGCAGGAACGTCGCGATGCGCCGCGGCGTGCCGATCTGGCAAACGAGCTCGACGTCGCCGATGTCGATGCCGAGCTCGAGCGAGGCAGTGGCAACGAGCGCCCGAAGCTCGCCGCGCTTCAGCCGCTGCTCGGCAGCGAGGCGGCGTTCCTTCGCCATGCTCCCGTGATGCGACATCACGTGATCGACGCCGACGAGCTCCGATAAATGCCGCGCGACGCGCTCGGCCATGCGGCGCGTGTTGACGAACACGAGCGTCGTGCGATGCGCGGCGACGAGCTCGGCGAGGCGCGCGTAAACCTGCTGCCACACCTCGTTCGACATGACGGCCTCGAGCGCCGAAGCCGGCACCTCCAGCGCAAGATCGCGCGCCCGCGTGTGCCCGATGTCGATGATTTCGCACGCCGCCGCGGGATCGGCGCCGACGAGGAAGCGCGCGACTTCCTCGATCGGCTTCTGCGTCGCCGACAGGCCGATGCGGGTGAGCGGCCGCTCGGCGAGCGCTTCGAGCCGCTCGAGCGACAGCGCGAGGTGGCTTCCGCGCTTGTTCGACGCCACTGCGTGGATTTCATCGACGATCACGGTGCGCGTCGTCGCAAGCATGGTTCGGCCGGACTGCGAGCCGAGTAGCACGTACAGCGACTCCGGCGTCGTGACGACGACGTGCGGCGGCCGCTTGCGCATGCTCACTCGCTCGTGCTGCGGCGTGTCGCCGGTGCGCACCAGCGTCCGGATGTCGACGTCGGGCAGCCCTGCCGCCTCGAGCTCGCGGCGAATGCCCGCGAGCGGGATGGCGAGGTTCTTCCGAACGTCGTTGGAGAGCGCCTTGAGCGGTGACACGTAGACGATCGACGTCTCGTCCGGCAAGCCCTGCCGAACGCCTTCACGCACGAGCGCGTCGATCGCAGCCAGGAATGCTGCGAGCGTCTTGCCGGAGCCGGTCGGCGCGGCGATCAGTACGTTGCGCCCGGCGGCGATCACGGGCCAGGCGCGCGCCTGCGCAGGCGTGGGCGCCGGAAAATGTTGCCGAAACCACGTCGCGACGGCGGGGTGAAAGAGATCGGTCATCGGCGTCATTTTCGCATTTCGTACGCCGTCGCGCGCCGGCCGGCGGAAGGAATCGGGCGCTTGTGGATTTGCACCGTGCATTGCGCTAATCTCGCCCATCGGGCATTTGGGCGCCCTTCTTGCGGTTTTACCCTTTTGACATGAAGCTTGCACTGTCGCTGCTCGCGCTTGCTGTGGCGTTGCCCGTTTGCGCGCAAAGGTTCAGCTTCTCGCAGGAGGAAGAAAAGGCCCGGCAGCAGGAGCAGCAGAAGGCGTACGAGCGCGAGGATCGCATCGCGTACGACCTGTCCGAGCCATGCCGTGCGGAACTTCGCAACAAGAAGATCATGGTGATGATCGGCGAGCGGCGCTCGAACGGCATCATCGAGGCGCATCAGGAAAACTACGGCCCGCACTACGACGCGATCAACAAGCGGCTGAAAGCGCTCGGACTGCGCACGTACACGCCGCAGGAGATCCGCCGCCAGATCGCGCAGGCCGAGATCGACGCGTATTTCCGCAACGATCCCGACGCCGCGCTGGCGGCATCGAAGCGGCTCGGCGCGAGCTTCATTTTGCGCGGCCTGATCTCGTCGCAGGCGACACCGAATCCGATAATGGCCGTGAACCAGGTCACGA
>DATEIQ010000304.1:0-23650 GCA_035278845.1 Casimicrobiaceae bacterium
TGAGCTTGACGCTGTTTGAGACAACGCCGCTGAATCAGCTACTTACGCTCGCACCGATGACGCCGATGGGTCCCTCCAACATCAACCAATTGAATTTATTTGAAAGTTAACCGGACACTACTGGCTCTGACCCCAAAGTCAAGCTTGACTTATTGCTCTGACCCCGAAGTCGCCCGTCGTCATGCCTTCGTGATCACGACCTCCAGGTACTCTCCGGGGATCACGAGCGAGCCTTCGCCGCGCGCGCGGTTGTGCTTCGACAAAAGTTCGATCAGCGCGACGTGCAGCTCGTCCTGCCGTGGCGGCGGCAGCGACGCGAACGCCTTGTGCGTCGGTCCGTAGTACGTGCGGAAGATCTCGATGAAGTGCTCGGCCGACAGATAGCGGAACATGAAATCGCGGCGCGTGCATACGATCTTGCGCGCCTTGGCGCCGAACAGCGCCGCGAGCCGCTTCTCGGTGCCCCACAGCATCGGAGAATCAAGTCCGGCCGGCGGCTTCACATACGATCCCATCAGGCGAAACAGATCGCCCAGGAAGCCTTCCGGCGTCCAGTTCGCCATGCCGATGCGGCCACCGGCGCGCGTCACGCGCAGCATTTCGCTCGCCGTGCGCGCCTGATCGGGCGCGAACATCGCGCCGTACGTCGACAGCACGGCGTCGAACGCGCCGTCGGCATAAGGCAGGTTCTCGACGTCGGCGACCTCGAACTTCACGCGCAGGCGCTCGGCGTCCGCACGCGTCTTTCCCTGCTCGAGCAGATGCGGGACGTAATCGGTCGACGTCACTTCGGCGAAGCGGCGCGCCGCTGCGAGCGTCGCATTGCCGTTGCCGGCGGCGACGTCCAGCACGCGCTCGCCGGCGCGCAAGTCGATCGCTTCGCAGAGCGACTCGCCTACGATTTGCAGCGTGACGCCGATGATGCCGAAATCACCCGACGCCCACGTGGCCTGCTGGCGCGTCTTGATGGCGGCGAGGTCCGGCGCGACGGCCGGCGCGGGTGCAACGGGATTCAACGTTTCCATGATGAGCTCCACGGTGGATTGACGAGCGGCGGCGACTCGCAGCCGACGAAGGCCATTGTCTGTGCGCGGCGGGCGTTGACGATCGTCCGCGCGTCGTCAAAACTTGCTCCCCCGTCCAGCATTTGTTGCTTGCGTTTCACGACGACAACCGTGAACTCGAAAATCGAAGGCACACATCAGCGCGAAGAGTGGCTCCGATGAGCGCCGATACGCTGTCCGAGCTGCTGCGCGCGGTGCGCCTGCGTGGCGCCGTGTTCTATTACGTCGACGGCTTTGCGCCGTGGGTCGCCGAGGCGCCTCCCGCCCGCGAGATCGTGCCGGCGATCCTCCCGGGCGCCGAGCACATGATCGAGTATCACGTCGTGACGCAGGGCCGCTGCTTCGGTGCGCTGACCGGCGGAACGGCAGTCGCGCTCGCGGCCGGCGACATCATCCTGTTCCCGCACGGCGACGCCCACGTCATTTCGAGCGCGCCGGGAATGCGCGCGTCGACCGTCGACCGCTCGTTTTTCTTTTCGCCGCGACCCGCGCAGCTTCCGTACGTGCTGACCCAGCGCGGCGACAAGGTGTCGATGACCCTGCCGCGCGGCAATGATCGTGACACTGGCGCAAACGACGCGCCGCATGCGACGACTGCACGGCTCGACGGCGGCAGCCCCGAGCGAGCAACGGTCGTCTGCGGCTTTCTCGGCTGCGACGCGCGGCCGTTCAATCCGCTGCTCGCCGCGCTGCCGCCGCTGTTGCACATCCCGGGTGCCGTGGACAAGAGCGAGTGGATCGCGCATTTCATCCGCGTGGCCGTCGACGAATCGAATACGAAGCGGCCTGGTGGCGAGGCGGTGCTCGAGCGCCTGTCCGAAATGATGTTCGTCGACGTCGTTCGCCGCTACCTCGAAGACCTGCCGCCGCTGCAGACCGGCTGGCTCGCCGGACTGCGCGACCGCCACGTCGGACGAGCGCTCGGCCTGCTGCACGAGCGGCCGTCGCACCGCTGGACGATCGACGCGCTCGGCGACGCGGTGGGCCTGTCGCGCTCGGCGCTGCACGAGCGTTTCGCGGAGCTGGTCGGCCAGCCGCCGATGCAGTACCTGGCGCAATGGCGGATGCAGGTCGCCTCGCGCCTGCTGCTGGAGTCGAGGATGAACGTCGCGTCGATTGCGCTCGAGACCGGCTACGACTCGGAAGCGGCGTTCAGCCGCGCGTTCAAGCGGCTGGTCGGCGTGCCGCCGGCGACGTGGCGACGCCAGCGCATGACGCATTCAGCGACGACGCCCGGGGTCCCTTCGAGCGATGGTGCGCGTCGCGCTCAATGAAACGGCTGGCAGCAACCGCCTCTGTCGGACTGCAGTGCTCACGACCCTGATCGAGCAAGCTCGATCCGCGCCCTGTGTCCGATGGACCTCGCGAGCCTCGAATCACGCGTAAGAAGCGGCGCGTCCAGCACTTCGGCGAGCGCCAGATACGCCGCCTCGTAAGCGGTCGCATTGTTCCGGAGTTGCCAGATCCGCGGCAGGAAGGGCTGATGCGGATACCGCGCAATGGGAAAAGCGGTGAAATCCTCGAGCGCGGCGTCCGCTCGAGGGGCGCTTATTTCACCCGTGCGCGCGTACCGGCGAAGGACTTGCGCCACCTCGACGTCGAGAAGGTGGGGCGCATGGAGCGTTTCGCCCCGATCGAACAGGCGGTCCGCGATGCGCGGGGCAGCAGAAGTATTGAGCAGAACCTCGATGAGCGCCGATGCGTCGACGACGATCACCGGCCTTCGCGTTCCGCTCGAACCGCGCGCGCGGGAGAAAGCTTCGGATGCACGGGTGCCCGATTGGCGAGACGCGCACGCAACTCCTCGATCGTGGGGCGGTCGGCAACGTCCCGAATCTCGCGCAGCAGATAGTCGGACAGCGACATCCCGGCCTCGGCGGCACGCGCCTTCAGCTTGCGATGCAGTTCGTCGGGGACATGTCGTAGCTGGATCATCGTCGCCATGTGTAAAACATACAAGCATGTGCTGCACATGTCAAACGACTCTGGGAAATCTCGGCAGAAGGCTCGTTGCCTGAAACATTCGCGACAAAGCGCAGACGTCGGATCAAGCTATACGGCGTCCGGAGCATGGCTCCGCTGCCCATGCCCCGGCGAAACTTGGGCCGTCACCGGATCCGGATCATTTCGATGGAAGCATTGCACGATGGACGCGGCCTTGCGCTGACGGTAGGCAGTCCGCAGGCAGTCGACGCGTTCGAAGACGCGCTCGAAGCGCTTCTTGCCGCGCAGAATGGAGTCGACCACCACGTAAGCGAGGCGCTGCGCCGCGATCCCCACTTCGTTCTGGCTCGATGCATGCGGATCGCGGTGCGTCTTCTCCATGGGGACATCGAAGCCGCCACCCGCGACGCCGCACTCCTCGACAACACCTCCCTCGCGCACGCCAACGACCGCGAGCGTCGCCACGTCGAGGCTCTGCAGGCGTGGCTCGCCGGCGACCGCCGCCAGGCGAGCCGCTGCTACGATGACCTGCTCGCGCGCTATCCGCTCGACATCTTTGCGCTCCACGTCGCGCTTGCGCTGGACTTCCGGATCGGCTCGCGGAAGTCGCTGCGCGACCGCGTGCTGCGGGTTCTGCCGCATTGGCACGCGGGCTTGATGCACTACGGATACCTGCTCGGCATGCAGGCGTTCGGCCTCGAGGAAAACGGTGATTACGCGGATGCGGCGGCACTCGCGCATCGCTCGCTCGCCATGATCCCCGACAACGCGGCCGCAATGCACGTGATCGCTCACGTGTTCGAGATGCAGGGTCGCGCGGCTGATGGCATCCGCTATCTCGAGCGGACGCGTCCGACGTGGTCGACAAACCCCGGTTTCGCCGTTCACATCGCGTGGCATCTCGCCTTGTTTCATGTCGACCGCGGTTCTTTCGGTGATGCGCTCGATGTCCATGACCGCATGTTGCGTCCGACGCGTTCGAGTCCGGCGACCGCGCTCGTCGATGCCTCCGCGCTGCTCTGGCGGCTCGAGTTGCGGGGTGCGGACGTCGGCCGGCGCTGGGGCGTCGTGGCGAGTGCCTGGCGACGCCAGCCGCTTCGGCGCTTGCGCGCATTCGAGTTGATTCACGCCATGGTCGCGTTCGTCGGCGCCCGCCGGCGACGCGCCGCAAGCCGCGTCGTGGAGCTGTTGCGTTCCGACCCCGCCACGCGCGCTGCGAGCGAGCCCGACGAGATCGCGCTCGCAATCCCGTTCTGCGAGGCGCTGCAGGCTTTCGCGCGGGAAGACTATCGAACCGCCGCGGAGAAGATCGCGGCCGTGCGCGAGCAGACAGCGCACTGCGGCGGCAGCGTCGCGCAGTGCGACCTCGTCCATCTGACGCTCCTCGAAGCTGCGCTGCGCGGACGGCGTGCCCGCCTTGCGCAGGCGCTCGCGGCCGAGCGGTCGGCGCGCCGGCCAATGAGCCTGCTCAGCCGCTGGCTGTTCCGGCGTGCGGGAGCGATGCAGGGATCGGGCTGACCGTATTCCGCGTGCGAATTCAAGGGACAGCAGCGTTCTACGCGCAGATCCGCTTCGTGGTCCGCGGCTAACCGAGTTCTCGCCGGTATCCGACCGCCTCGGCCATATGCAACGGATCGATCCTTGTCTCGCCCGCAAGGTCGGCGATCGTTCGCGCCACCTTCAGCACGCGGTGATAGCCGCGCGCGGAGAGCGAATGCCGGGACAGCGCCTGCGCGACCACCGACTCGGCGGCGCGCGTCCGCATGCAATGGCGCTCGACGTCGCCTGCGGCCAGGCGCGCGTTGGGCCGTCCCTGCCGCTCGAGTTGCCGCTCGTACGCGCGGACAACGCGCTCGCGTGCGGCCGCCGTTTGCGGCGCGCCGCCAGGCAGGGAAATGGCAGGCGCCATCTCGTCCGCGCTCAACGCCGGCACCTCGATCGCCATGTCGATGCGGTCGTACAGCGCGCCCGACACGCGGCGGCGATAGCGATCGATTTGCTCCTTCGAGCAATGACAGCGGCCGCTCGGATGGGCGAGCCATCCGCAGGGACACGGATTCATCGCGGCGACCAACTGGAACTGCGCCGGGAACACACTCTGGCGAGCGGCGCGGGACACATGGATCACGCCGGATTCCAGCGGCTCACGCAGCACCTCCAGCACGCGGCGATCCCATTCGGGCAGCTCGTCCAGAAAGAGCACGCCGTGGTGCGCGAGCGAAATCTCGCCTGGACGCGGCACGCCGCCGCCACCGACCAGCGCGACACCGCTGGCCGTATGGTGCGGCGCGCGAAACGGGCGCCTGCGCCAGCGCTCGACCGCGAACTGCCCGGCGAGCGAGGCGATGGCCGCGGCTTCGAGGGACTCGGCCTCGGTCATCTCAGGCAACAGGCCGTCGAGCCTTCGCGCGAGCATCGACTTGCCGGTGCCCGGCGGTCCGAGCAGCAGCAGCGAATGACTTCCTGCCGCCGCGATCTCCAGCGCGCGCTTGCCCTGCGGCTGACCGCGCACGTCCGCGAGATCGAGCGCTTCGCGCGTTGACTCGGGCGGCCGGTCACGGGCAAGGGGCGCGAGCACGGCATCACCGGTCAAATGCGCGCACACGGCGAGCAGCGTCGGCGCCGGCAACACCGTTGCGTCTCTCACCAGCGACGCCTCCGCCGCGCTTGCCTTCGGCAGCACGAAGGCGCGTCGGTCGTGACGAGCCGAAAGCGCCATCGCGAGCGCGCCGCGGATCGCGCGCAATTCGCCGGTGAGTGACAGCTCGCCCGCGAACTCGTGATCTTCGAGACCGTTGCTCGGCAATTGCCCGCTCGCGGCGAGAATGCCGATGGCGATGGGCAGGTCGAATCGCCCGGACTCCTTCGGCAGGTCGGCCGGCGCGAGACTCACCGTCACCTTGCGCGGTGGGAATTCGAACCGCGCATTCTGGAGTGCTGCGCGCACGCGATCGCGCGCCTCGCGCACTTCGGTTTCGGCGAGCCCGACGATATGCACGCCGGGCAGGCCGCCGGCCAGATGAACTTCGACGCTTACCGCGGGCGCCGTGACGCCGGACAGCGCGCGGCTGTGGACGATGGCGACGGCCATGGCGGCTCCGCTCCGAAGCGGCCGGCAACGCCGTCGCTGGCGTTGCGGCCGTTCTAAGAAAGGGTAGCGGGGACGGCGGCGCGGCGCCTTCATCCGTTCGGATTAGCGCCTAGGCTCTATGCTCGCGCATTCGCGAACATAGTGTGAACGGGTACTACCCGAGCGCCCGCACCGCGGTTTCGATCCCGGAAAGCGATGCCGCCTGCGATGCGCGGTCCGCGACCGCCGCTTGCGCCTCGGACACCGTCCTGACGACCACGCCCCGCGCCTTCGTGGCATACCGGCGGACCAGCTCCGGGTTGCGGTACGCGAACAGCAACAGCGCGAACAGCGTCCCGCCGGGAAGGAAGATCTCCAGCAGCACGTACGGTCCGAGCTTGCGGGACGTCTGGGCGATGGCTTGCAGCATTTGCATCACGGTTTTCACGGCACACCTGCATCACAGTGGGGTTGGTACGTCGCCACTATGACGCCGCGGCACTTGCCGATTGCTGACGGATCGGCGATGACGGCCGGATCGGCTTGAACGTCGCTGGGGCAGAGGGAGAAGCGAAGCGCCGAGGCGGGCGCGGTGAACGGTTCCCTTTACGGGATTACCGCGCCGGCCGACTGACGGTTGACTGACGGATAAGCGGCGCGCTGGGGGCGCAACGCTCGGGCCCTACTGCATGGGGCAGGAGGGCGCGCTACTGCGCCCCGATCAGGGTGTCGATTCGGGCGGCGACATCCGCGCTTCGAGATCCGCGATCCGCGCTTCGAGCCGCTCGGCCTTTTCGCGTGTCTTGCGCAGCACTTCCGCCTGAATGTCGAACTCCTGGCGGGTGACGAGATCGAGCCGCGCGAGGCCGCTCTGCAGCATCGCCTTGACGTTCTTCTCGATGTCCTTCGCGGGCGAGCCTTCGAGTGCCTTGCCGATCCTTGCGGCAAGCTCGTCGAGCGTCTTCGAATTCAGCATCGGTTTTCTCCGTGAAGCAGTCGTGACGTGCGCGCGTTGCACCGTCGACAGCCGGTGCGCGATCGACCCGCACGATCGATGCGTTCGCCCCATGCGCGTGCGCGAAACCCGATCGGCGCCCGGAATTGGTGCGCGGCCGATTCGGTGTGACGACCGCCGGAGCCAGTCGATTCTAACCAAGTCTTTGACGCAGAACTCATTTCGTCGACGGGCACACGCCGTGCAAAAGAGCAGCCAGTTTACGTCCACCGAGGAAGTGCATGAAGCTCGATTTTGCCATCCGCGTTGCCGCCCTGACCGCCGCTGCCGCGATCGCTTCCGGCGCAGCTGCGCAAACCCCAGGCCCGGAAGCGAAGCCGGACTACACGCTCACCGGCAACTTCGGTCTCTACAGTCAGTACATCTTCCGCGGCCTCACGCAAACCAATCGCAAGCCCGCGGTGCAGGGCGGGTTCGACTTCGCTCATGCAAGCGGCTTTTACGCCGGCACGTGGGCATCGAACGTGAGCTGGCTGAACGATGCCGGCCTCGTCGATGATGGCCAGAGCCTCGAATGGGATTTCTACGGCGGCTACCGGCACGCGTTCAACGACGACTTCGGTTTCGACGCCGGCATTCTCTATTACTGGTATCCCGGCGACTACCTGCCGGGCGTCACCAAGCCGAACACGACCGAGCTGTACATCGCCGGCTCGTGGAAATGGGTGTCGCTCAAGTATTCGCACTCGGTGGACGACACGTTCGGGATTCCGAACTCGAGAAACAGCTGGTACCTCGACCTTTCGGCGAACTACCCGCTCACCGACGCCCTGACGCTGAACGCGCATGTGGGCCGGCAGGAATACAAGGGCAGCAACGGCGGCGTGAACAACGGCGACGCGCTCGACTACACCGACTGGAAGATCGGCGTCACCTGGGCGCTGGCCGGCGGATGGAATCTCGGCGCGTACTACACCGACACGAACGCGAAGGACGCGGGGTACACGCTCGCGGGCCGCAACATCGGCAAGGCCACCGGCACCGTGTTCGTTCAAAAGACATTCTGACGCGAGGAGTCCACCATGAAGCTCGTCACCGCCATCATCAAGCCGTTCAAGCTGGACGAGGTCCGCGAGGCGCTGTCCGCGATCGGCGTGCAAGGCATCACCGTCACCGAGGTCAAGGGATTCGGCCGGCAGAAGGGCCACACCGAGCTTTACCGCGGCGCCGAGTACGTCGTCGACTTTCTCCCGAAGGTGAAGCTCGAGGCTGCGCTGAAGGACGAACTGGTCGACCGTGCGATCGAGGCGATCGAGAAAGCCGCCAACACCGGGAAGATCGGCGACGGCAAGATCTTCGTATTCGACCTGTTGCAGGTCGTGCGCATTCGCACCGGCGAAACCGGCGCGAACGCGATCTAGAAAAGGGGGAATCCGAGATGAGAAAGATGCTTGCAGCGCTCACGCTGCTTTGCGCCGTCGCGATGGCGCTTCCGGTGCTGGCGCAGACACCGGCACCGGCGCCCGTACCGAACAAGGGCGACGTGTCGTGGATGCTCGTGTCCGCCACGCTCGTGCTGATGATGAGCATCCCCGCGCTGGCGCTTTTCTACGGCGGCATGGTGCGTGCCAAGAACATGCTGTCGGTGCTGATGCAGGTGTTCGTCGTGTTCTCGCTGATCACCGTCCTTTGGTGCGTCTACGGTTACAGCATCGCGTTCACCGAAGGCAACGCGTTCTTCGGCGGCTTCGACCGCCTGTTCCTGAACGGCACGTTCGACGCGGCAAAAGGCGAGTTCGCGATGGCGTCCACCTTCTCGAAGGGAACGCCGCTGCCGGAGCTCGCGTTCGTCGCGTTCCAGGCGACGTTCGCCGCGATCACCGTGTGCCTGATCCTCGGCGCGTTCGCCGAGCGCGTCCGTTTTTCGGCGGTGCTCGTGTTCGCGGTGATCTGGTTCACGTTCTGCTATCTGCCGGTGGCGCACATGGTCTGGTTCTGGCCGGGACCCGATGCGTACACGGCCGCGAACGTGGTCGACGCGATGAACGCGAAAGCGGGCTGGATCTGGCAGATGGGCGCGCTCGACTTCGCGGGCGGCACCGTCGTGCACATCAATGCCGGCGTCGCGGGGCTGGTCGGCGCGATCGTGATCGGCAAGCGCGTCGGCTACGGCCGTGAATCGATGGCGCCGCACAATTTGCCGATGACGATGATCGGCGCGTCGCTGCTGTGGGCGGGCTGGTTCGGATTCAACGCCGGCTCCGCGCTCGAGGCGAACAACTCGGCAGTGCTCGCGTTCATGAACACGTTTCTCGCGACCGCGTGTGCGGTGCTGTCTTGGACGTTCGGCGAATGGATTCTTAAGAGCAAACCGTCGATGCTCGGCGCCGCATCAGGCGCGGTCGCGGGCCTTGTCGCGATCACGCCCGCCGCAGGCAACGTCGGCATCCCGGGCGCGTTCGTGATCGGCACGGCCGCCGGGCTCGTATGCCTTTGGGGCGTGAACGGACTGAAGCACGTCATCGGCGCCGACGACACGCTCGACGTATTCGGCGTGCACGCGGTGGGCGGCGTCCTCGGCGCGCTGCTCACCGGCATTTTCGTGTCGCCGACGCTCGGCGGCCCGAGCGTCGTTGCCGACTGGGTGACGGGCAAGACGGAATATCCAGGCTATCTCGCGCAGCTATGGATCCAGGCGAAGGCGGTCGGCATCACCGTCATCTGGTCGGCGGTCGTCGCGTTCGTTGCGTACAAGATCGTCGATCTGACGATCGGCCTGCGCGTGCCCGAAGACGAGGAGCGCGAAGGCCTCGACATCACGGCGCACGGGGAGTCCGCATATCGGATGTAACGACCGCTTCCTCCCAGGGGAATCGGGCGCCGGGCGACGGCGCCCGATTTTTTTGATCTGTGACACGTCCCGGAGACGTCTCCGAGACGTCCGGGAGTTACCGCTTGCGCTTCGCGCGCGGATGCGCGGCGTCGTACACCTTCGCGAGCGCCTGGAAATCGAGGTGCGTGTAAACCTGCGTGCTCGCGATCGATGCGTGGCCAAGCATCTCCTGGACGGCGCGCAGATCGCCGGACGACTGCAGCACGTGCGACGCGAACGAATGGCGCAGCATGTGCGGATGCACGTGGCGGCTGAGCCCCTGCCTGATCGCCCATTCGGCCAGCCGCTGCTGGATCGACCGCGGTGACAGTCGACGGCCGCCGCGTCCCGTGAACATCGCCGTCTCACCTTCGGCGGTGTGTCCGCCGCGCACGGCAAGCCAGCGCGCGAGCGCATCACGCGCCGCGGCGCCGACCGGCACCACGCGCTCCTTGCTGCCCTTGCCCATCACGCGCACCTCGCCGCTCGCGGCATCGCAACCGCCGACGTCCAGTCCCGCGAGCTCCGACAGCCGGAGACCCGACGAGTACGCGAGCTCGAACAGCGCGCGATCCCGCAGGCCGAGCCAGTCGTCGCTGTCGATCGTGACGAGCCTGGCTGCCTCGTCCGGCGACAACGCGGACGGCAATCGGCGAGCAGCTTTCGGCGCGCGAATGCCGGCGGTCGGATCCTCGGCGAGCGAGCGGTCGTGCTCGATCAGGAAGCGGTAGAACGCGCGCCACGCCGAGAGCGCGCGTGCAAGGCTGCGCCCGGACAGGCCCTGCGCATGCATCGTCGCGACGAATCGCATCAGCTGCGCACGGCTGACGCGCGCGATCGGGACCTCGCCTGCCATCGCAATCAATTGCCGCACGTCGCGCAGATACGCGTTGCGCGTATGCGGCGGGCGCCCGGCGAGGTGAAGCGCGAAGGCGTCGAGCAGCGCCGCGTTCCCACCGGCCACGTCCACCGGCTTGCGCGGCGCTGTCACTTCAGACGTGAATCATCCGGCGAGACGAAAGCGCGCGATCGCGACGCTCGCGAGCTCAGCGAGTCGCAGCAAGTACACGGTTCCCATCGCCGGATGAAAGCGGTGCGCGTCGTCGCTCGCGAGCGCGAGCACGCCGAACGTCGAATCGGTTCGCAGCGGAAGGTACGCAAACGACTTCTGCGCCCCCTCGTCGGCAAACCAGCTTCGGCTTTCCGCCGCGGGCTCGGGCCCGCAATACGGCGAGCGCAGGCGATCGGCGTATTCGTGAACCGCGTCGGATGTAGCGGTGAATTCCGGCAGCGCGGATGCGCCGAAGCTGTCGGTCCACAGGCGGATCGCGACCTGCGGCACCGCGAAGTCCTCCTTGAGGCTGTGCGCCAGCACGGCGACCGTCGTTTCGAGGTCCGGCGCGGAGAACAGCGCGAGTGTCGAGCGGTGCAGCTTCTCGCCGATTGCGTCGTTCTCGGTGCCGTTGTGGATAAGCTCGCGCAGCCGGCGCTCGAGATCGTAGGCGCGATCGCGCAGCGCGAGAATCTGCCGCTCGGCGATCGGAATCGCGTGGCCGCCGTGCGGATGCGGGACGAAAATCTGCGCGACGACGTCGGCGTAATCCTCGAAAAACGCCGGATTCTGTTTCAGGTATTCCGCTACTGCGCTTGCATCCATCCGGGTCCTTCGCTGTCGTTCGGTTGAATCTCGCCTTCGAAAACCGTGCGCGCGGGCCCCTTCATCATGACGGAAGCGCCGTCACCGGCCCACGCGACGGTCAGGTCGCCACCGCGCGTCGCCACGCGCACGCGCTCGTCGAGCAGACCGCGCCGGCGTCCCGCGACGACCGCCGCACACGCGCCGGTTCCACATGCGAGCGTCTCGCCGGTGCCGCGCTCGAAAACGCGCAGCCGAATGTTAGCGCGATCGATCACCTGCATGTACCCCGCGTTCACGCGCCGCGGAAACCGCGGATGACGTTCGATCGCCGCACCCTGCGTCGTCACGGGCGCGGCGTCGACGTCGGCCACGACCTGCACCGCATGCGGGTTGCCCATGGAAAGCGCGGAAATTTCGACGACGGCGCCATCGACGTCGAGCGGCTCCAGGATCGCGCCGGTGCCGTCCGTGAACGGAATCGCGCGGGGGTCGAAGCGCGGCGCGCCCATGTCGACCGTTACTTCGCCGTCGTCCTCGAGCCGAGGAACGATCAGGCCACCTGCCGTCTCGACACGAATCTCGCGTTTCGTCGTCAATCCGCGCTCGCGGACGAAGACGACGAAGCACCGCGCGCCGTTGCCGCATTGCTCCACTTCGCCGCCGTCGGAATTGAAGATCCGATAGCGGAAATCCGCATCGGTGCCGCGCGGCGGCTCGACGACCAGCATCTGATCGCAACCCACGCCGAAGCGCCGGTCGGCGATGCGGCGAATCGCGGCGGGCGAAAGCGTGAACGGCTGTCGCGTCGCATCGATGACGACGAAGTCGTTGCCGAGGCCCTCCATCTTGGTGAAGCGCACGACGCTCATCGGCCGGTATCTCCGAGCTCGCCCGTGCGCGAGAACGGCATCCGGTATCCGCCGCGAAGCGTGGCGCTGCCTTCGATCGAGTAGCGCAGCGTCGGCCGTGCGCCCGGCGGCGTGATCGTGGCGCCGCGCCGCATCGCCGCCGCGATCGCGCGCAGCAGCGAGTCCATGCCGGTTTTCGAGCTCAGTTCGGCGCGCGCGCTTCCATGCGGCGGGATACGCACGGGTGCGGAAACAAGCGCGGCCTCGGCAACGTTCTCGTCCTCGATCGCGAGCCGGCCGTCGAGCGCTGTCACGACGATTTCGTCGTCGCCGTCGTTCGACAGATTCACCGTCACGTCGAAGTAAGCGTCCGGACCCTGGATGCGGTCGAGCTGCACGGCGACGATGTCGATCGTCGGCGGATTACGCGGCGGGAGCGCCGCGCATGCGACGAGCAGGAAAATGCAGGCCGCAAGCACCCCGACGAACGACGAAGGCAGCGCGCGCATTTCCTTGCGCGCCGGGTGTGGCGATGGCCGCTCCGCGTGAATCACACGTTGAACCGGAAATGCATGACGTCGCCGTCGCGAACGACATAATCGCGGCCCTCCAGGCGCATCTTGCCGGCTTCCTTGGCGCCCTGCTCGCCATTGCAGGCCCGGTAGTCCGCGAACGCGATGACCTCCGCCCGGATGAAGCCCTTCTCGAAATCGGTATGGATGACGCCGGCCGCCTGCGACGCCGTTGCCCCGTGGGGAATCGTCCAGGCACGCGCTTCCTTCGGCCCGGCGGTGAAGTACGTATGCAGACCGAGCCGCTCGTAGCCGGCGCGAATGAGGCGATCGAGCCCCGCTTCGGTCATGCCCATGTCGGCGAGGAACAGCGCCTTGTCGTCCGGATCGAGATCGGCGATCTGCGATTCGAGCGCGGCGCTGATCGCGACGACCGGCGCATTCTCGCGCGCAGCGCGCTCCCGTAACCGCTCGAGCAGCGGATTGTTCTCGAATCCATGCTCGGAAACATTGGCGACATACAGCGTCGGCTTCATCGTGAGCAGAAAGTACGGACGAAGCGCCGCCCGCTCTTCGGGATACAGGTCCACCGTGCGCGCCGGCTTCGCCTGGTCGAGCGCCTCGCGCACCTTCGTCAGCACGGCGAGCGAACGCGCCGCTTCTTTGTCGCCGCCGGCCCGGGCGGGCTTTTCCACCTTGGCGATCTGCCTCTCGACAGTCGCGAGATCGGCGAGCGCGAGCTCGGTGTCGATCGTGTCGACGTCGTCGATCGGATCGATCCTTCCTGCGACGTGGACGACGTTCGGATCTTCGAAACAGCGCACGACGTGGGCGATGGCGTCGGTTTCGCGGATGTTCGCGAGGAACTGGTTTCCGAGTCCTTCACCCTTCGAGGCGCCGGCGACCAGCCCCGCAATGTCGACGAATTCCACCGTCGCCGGAATGACCTTCGCCGGCTTCGCGATCGACGCGAGCACGGCAAGCCGCGGATCGGGCACCTCCACGATGCCGACGTTCGGCTCGATCGTGCAGAACGGATAGTTCTCCGCCGCGATGCCCGCTTTCGTGAGCGCGTTGAACAGCGTCGACTTGCCGACGTTGGGCAGGCCGACGATTCCGCATTTGAGACTCATGACCTGACTCCCGCGGCCGCGTCGCGCGGTTTCATGGCCCGACTCCGGTGGCAGCATTGCGCGGTTTCATGTACCGACTCCAGTGGCAGAATCGCGCGGTTTCGTGTGCAGCGCCATCATCGCGCGCTCCATGTCGCCGGCGGCGATGTCGCGCCACGCTTCGAGCGCACGACCGATTGCCGCCTCGATCGCATCGCGATCCGCCGCATCGGCGGGCTTCAGCACGTAATCGACGACCTCGCGCTGCGGAAGCTCCGAGTCCCGCGGGTGGCCGATGCCGAGGCGCAGGCGCCAGAAGTCGGCGCTGCCGAGTGCATCGCGGATGTCGCGCAGGCCGTTATGGCCCGCGACCCCGCCGCCCAGCTTGAGCTTCGCTTCGCCGGGACGCAGGTCGAGTTCGTCGTGGACAACGAGAAGCGCTTCGGACGGGACGCCGAAAAAGCGCGCGAGCGCAGCGACCGCCCGTCCCGACACGTTCATGAACGTCATCGGCTTGCAGATGCGCATGTCCGCCGCCTTCGCGACATCGGCCGCGAAACGGCCCTCGTGCGAAAACGTGACGCCGAGCCTTCTGGCGAGCGCGTCGGCGAACCAGAAGCCGGCGTTATGACGCGTGTCGGCATAGCCGCGGCCCGGATTGCCGAGACCCGCGACGAGCCGGATCGGAGTTGACATCTACGGCCTGTTCGCGATGCGATGAGCTCCGGCTCGCGGCGCGTCGGGCGTCGCGGCGAGCCGGATGCAGCGGCGTTATTTCTTCTTCTTGTCGTCCGAAGCCGCTTCCTTCTTGCCGCCCTTGTCCTCGGATTTGGCTTCGCCAGGCTTCGCCGCTTCGACGGCCGGCGCAGCGGTCGCAGCGGTCGCAGCCTCGCCTTCTGCGGCGGCTTCCTCGGTTTCGACGGCGGCCTTCGGCACGACTGCGGTCGCCACGACCGGGTCACCCGTGCGGCGCGACACGATCGCAACACCCGGCGGCAGCTTGACGCCGGACACATGCAGCGAATGCGCGGTGTCGAGTTCCGACAGATCGACCTCGATGAATTCGGGCAGGTCCTTCGGAAGGCACGCGATGTCGATCTCCGTCATCACGTGGCTGATGACCGCCCCCTGTGTCTTCACGGCGGGCGAGAGTCCTTCGTTCACGAAGTGCAGAGGCACCTTCATGTGAATCTTGCGCGAAGGATCGATCCGCTGGAAGTCGACGTGCAGCACTTCGTTGCGAAACGGGTGCATCTGCACGTCGCGGAGCAGCACCTGCGTGCTCGAGCCGTCGACTTTCATCGTCAGGATCGACGCGTGAAACGCTTCGGTGCGAAGCGCGTGAATCAGCGCGTTGTGGTCGAGCTCGATCGGCTGAGGCGGCGTCGCGCCGCCATAGACGATGCCGGGCGCCTTGCCCGTGCGGCGCATGCGGCGCGACGCGCCGCGGCCTTCGGTATTGCGGGGAAAAGCGGTGAATTCGATCGTGGCCATGTTTGGCGACTCCTGTGGAAAGTCTGCGGCCTTCCGGGATGGGTACCGGTCGTCCGCGATGGTCGGGTGCCGGAGAGTCCGGCAAAGCGTCGAATTGTATCAGGGCATCAACTGCCCGCCGTTCACCTCGATGATCTGGCCGGTGACGAAGCCCGACAGCGCGTCGGACGCGAGGTACACGAACGCGCCGGCGCATTCTTCGGCGGTGCCGAGGCGGTTCATCGGGATCTGCCCCTTGAACGATTCGAGCATCGCCGGCGTCGAGTAGCGCTCGTGAAACGGCGTGACGATCACGCCGGGCGACACGGCGTTCACGCGTATGTTGTCCTTCACCACCTCGCGCGCGAGGCCGTGCGTGAACGTCGAGACGAAGCCCTTCGCCGATGCATACATGGCGGCACCCGGACCGCCCCCGACGCGGGCGGCGATCGACGTGACGTTGATGATGTTGCCGCGCCCGCCCTTGCGCATGTGCGGCACGGCGGCCGAGCACGCCGCGACGACCGAGCGAACGTTGAGGTCGATCACCGCGTCGAAGAACGCGTCGTCGATCTCGGCGATCGGGACGCGCTGCACGAGCCCACCCGCGTTGTTCACCAGGATGTCGAGGCCGCCGAAGTGCGCGGCGGCGGCGTCGACCACTTCGCGCGCCTTGTCCGACGAGCGCAGATCGCCCGCGACCAGGAACGCCTCGGCGCCCGCGAAGCGAACGTCGGCGGCCACCTCCTCCGCGCGATTGAGGCTCGCGTTGTAATGAATGCCGACGCGGCAACCGGCACGCGCGAAGGCGCGCGCCGCCGCGGCGCCAATGCCGGTCGATGCGCCGGTGATCAACACCGATTTTCCGGCAAGGTCGGGGGCGATTGCTTCAGGCACGATCACTCCGTGAACAATGAGGAGACAGACTCCTCGTTGGAAATGCGCGTCATCGTCTCCGCGAGAAGCTGCGCGCACGAAAGCTGGCGAATCTTCGGGCACACCTGCGCCTCCGGCGACAGCGGGATCGTGTCGGTGACGACGATCTCGTCCATATCGGATTCGGTGATGCGCGGCACGGCGCCGCCGGACAGCACCGGATGCGTGCAGTACGCGACCACCTTCTGCGCGCCGTGTTCCTTGAGCGCGGTGGCCGCCTTGCAGAGCGTGTTCGCCGTGTCGACGATGTCGTCCATGATCACGCAGGTGCGGCCGTCGACGTCGCCGATGATGTTCATCACCTCCGCGACGTTGGCCTTCGGCCGCCGCTTGTCGATGATCGCGAGATCGGAATCGAGGCGCTTCGCGATCGCGCGCGCGCGCACGACGCCGCCCACGTCGGGCGATACGACGAGCAGGTTGTCGTAGTTGCGCTTCCACAGATCGCCGAGCAGGATCGGCGTCGCGTAGATGTTGTCGACCGGAATGTTGAAGAAGCCCTGGATCTGGTCGGCGTGCAGGTCCATCACCATGACGCGGTCGACGCCGACGGTGGCCAGCATGTCCGCGACGACCTTCGCCGTGATGGGCACGCGCGCCGACCGGGGCCGGCGATCCTGTCGCGCATAGCCGAAATAAGGAATGGCGGCCGTCACCCGCGCGGCCGACGCGCGCTTCAGCGCATCGACCATCACGAGGATTTCCATCAGGTTGTCGTTCGTCGGCGCGCACGTCGACTGAAGCACGAAAGCGTCGCGGCCGCGCACGTTCTCGAGCAGTTCGACCATCACCTCGCCGTCGGAGAAACGCCCGACGACCGCGCGGCCGAGACTGATGTTGAGATGCCGGCACACGGCTTCGGCCAGTTTCGGGTTCGCGTTGCCGGTGAAAATCCGCATGCGCTCGAAGGCCATGGGTCGGGACGGATCCGGGAACGAGGTGTGAGTCAGCAACGGACGAGTCGTTCTGTCGCCGCGTCGACGAGGTTGCGCACGTCAAACGGGCAGGCCGTCACGCCGACAGTCTGCCCGTCGCGATCCAAAAAATGGCTGGGGAGGAAGGATTCGAACCCTCGAATGCCGGAATCAAAATCCGGTGCCTTAACCAACTTGGCGACTCCCCAGCGGAAACCTGCGCGTCCTTCGATTCCGCGCCCGCCGCGGACGTGGTCCCTGGGTTACGCGAACGACGAACGCGATGCATCGTCCTCGCGGCTGCCGTAACCGGTGGTTGCGCGCGTAACCTTCGGAAAAGACGTCTATTTTCGCCGACGTCCCGAGGAGTGTCAATTGTGGCCGTCGCGAAGAGCGCGAAGCGCTGCGCGAAAGCGCGCCCAGGAACGCGTGATTCTAGTCCCGGCGATCGACGACGACCCGCACTTCCACCGGCGGCGTGCCGGGATAGCTCAAGCTGACTCTCGAGGGGCGATTCGACGCGTCGTCCGCATAGGCGTAGGTCACTTCCCACCCGTCCTGTCGCAGCAGCGATACGCGAGCATGCGCGTCGCGCTCGACGGTCGCCTGCGCGCCTGCGCGCGGTGCGCCGCGAACCCAGGCGGCCAGGCCGTCGACCGGAATCACGACGCCGAACGTGCGCTCAGTGAGCTCTCGCCACGTCGCCGCGGTTTCGGTGCGGCCATCCTGCAAGCGCACCGACACGCCTTGCGCGCCGCCTTCGAGTTGCGCGATCGTCTGCCCGAGCGGTGTCGCGAGGTCGATCGCGTCGCGATGCGCATCGTGCGTCCACGTGAATGCGCCGGCGACACCCGAATCGCCGCGGCGCGCCGACATGCGCCCGCCGATGACGAACGGCTCGTCGCTCGACGCGGCGGATGCGGGCACCGATTCGGGAGGCTGAAGGCTCGCGCATGCGGCAAGCGCGAATGCAAGCGCGGCCGTTGCAGCGCGACGGACCGCCACTCGATACGTCACGGCGCAAGCCGCTGGACGGTTTCCTTCAGTACGGCGTTGTCGGGATTCGAGTCGAGCTGCGCTTTCCAGATCGCGCGCGCCTGGTCGCGCTCGCCCTTGCGCCACAGCACCTCGCCCAGGTGCGCCGCAATCTCGGCGTCGGGCCGTCCTTCGAGCGCCAGGCGCAGATAGCGCTCGGCATCGTCGAGCTTGCCCATCCGGTAGAACGCCCAGCCGAGACTGTCCAGGATGAACGGATCCTTCGGCGATAGCTGGTGCGCGCGCTCGATCAGCGCGAGCCCTTCGTCGATCCGCGGCGTGCGATCGACGATCGTGTAGCCGAGCGCGTTCAACGCCTGCGCGTCGTCGGGCTTCAGTTCGACGAGCCGCTTGAGCCGTGTCTCCGCCTCGTCGACTTTGTCGAGCTTCTCCGCAACCATCGCCAGGTCGTAGATCAGATCCGGCGTGTCGGGATGATCCTCGAGACTCTTCGTCAGCACGCGATAGGCACCGTTGTCGTCGCCGGTGTCGCGCAACACCTGCGCCTGGGCCTGCTGCACCTGAACTTTCTGTTCCTTCGTGACGGCGGGCAGGTCCGCGAGCCAGCGCTGCGCATCGTCGATGCGGCCGAGCTTGCCGTACATCGCGCCGATCCGAAGTTTCGCGAGCCACCCGCGATCGCCTTCTGTCACCGCGCCGTAGGCTTCGATCGCCTTCGCGTACTGCTTCGTGTCCTCGGCGATCTGCGCGAGATAGAGATCGACGGCGCCCGGCTCGCCATAGTTGGCGCTCTTCAGATCGCGCAGCAGCCGCTCGGCTTCGGCGTAATCCTTCATCTGCAGCGCGACCGCGGCCACGGCGAATTCGAGATCGCGCGATTCCGGCTCGCGATCCCACAGCTTCTGCATAAGCGCGCGCGCCTCGGTGAAACGCTTGCGCTCGACGTAGCGTTGCGCGAGCGCCCCGGTTGCGCTCTTCGCCGCGGGCTGCGATGCGATGAACTTCTCGAGCCATTCGATCGCCGAAGCATCCGATTTGCGGCCGAGGATCTCGGCCTTGAGGAGCGCGGCGCGTTCCCAGTCGGGACGAAGCGCGAGCGCCTTGTCGATCTCGTCGCTCGCCTCGGACGCCGTCGCCATGTCGTCGCCGGCGGCGAACGCCGCGAGCGCCACCGCATAGTGCGCCTCGGGTGTCTTCGGGTACGGGCGCGCGACGTCGCGCACGAGCGTCAGCACCGCGCGCTTGTCCGATTGCTGCGCGAAAAGCCGGTTGAGCTGCATGAACACGTCGCCGACACCCGGACCCGACAGCGCCGCATCGGCGAGCACGCGCTCGATGCGGGAACGGAGTTCGTCGTCGGCCGCGCTGCTCGGTACGCCTTTGCCATCGTCGGCGGCGAGTGCGGCGAGCACGCGCTTCGGCCGCTCGGCCGCGGGATCGATGTCCGACCACAACTGCGCGGCATCCTTGACGAGGCCGCGCTCGCGGCTCGCGATCGCGATTTCGGTGGCTCGACGCGCAAGACGCGCATCGCGCGCGGTGCGTGCAGCATCGATGTAAGCGCGTGCCGCGACGTCGGCGTCGCCGCGCTGCAGCGCGACGTCACCGAGCAGCAGCCGATAGAACAATTCGGCGGAAAGCTCCGTGCCCTGCGTGGCGCCGCCTGGGGTCGCAGCGTCGGGCTTCGTCTCGGTGTCCGGAGATTGCGCGAGCGCGGAGCCCGCGCTTGCAAGCAGAAAGACGGCGAGAAGGGTACGCAGCGAAGCAGATGACATCAGGATGTGCGGCAAGCGCGTCGAACCTTATAGATTAAGCCATCGTCAGGGCGTCCACAAACGGCGACTGACCGGCGCTGCCTTGGGCGATCGACTATCGCCGACGACGCCTCTCGCGTTCTTCATGCCGAGATTCCCCGAAGGCGAAACCACCAAGGCGGGGCATCGCGCCTCACGTGACGGGCCGGCGAGTCGTCCGGATGGACGTGTACGACCGGCGCCCGCGCTGGCCGGTTCCCGACGGTCCCGATGCGCGCATGGCCGGGAAGACGATCGATCGCGTCGATCGCCGCAGCAAGTATCGGCTGTTTCGCGCGCGAAAAATCGCTGCTCGTGCATCTCCGCATGACCGGCTCGCTGCGCGCGTGGCAAGGCGCGCAGCGCATTCGACGCGGAAGACCTGTGGCGCACGCTGCGCGGACGGACAGCGATCACGCTCGTTTTGGTGAACAACCACGTCGTCACCGGCGTGGGCAACATCGATGCGAACGAGGCACTGTTCCGCGCGGCGATCAGGCCCGCGACGCCGGCGAATCGCTTTCGAAGCCACGCGCCGCAAAGCGCGTCTCCAGCGCGCGCGGTGCTCACGCTCGACCTTCCACTTTCCGCGCTGCCCGCCGCGCTGATCCGGGCGCGGCACTGCCTTTTCGCGGCAGGAGCCGACGGCGCGCGGCTTCCTGCTTCATGTCGCCGACAGCCGGCGACGGGCGCCCGATGGACGTTGCCCTGCGGAGCCTCGGCCTGCCCGGCTTGCCCGGACGCGCACGCGAAGGCCAGTCTTGCGGTGTCCCGTACGGCATGAGTTGTGCTTTCCTTCTCCCGATGGCGGCACGCGCACTCCGACAAACCGAATCACAACCTGTTCACTGCACGCCGCCATGATCCCCTCGCGCGATCTCGCCGCCCGGTTCGAGGCGTATGCCGACTGGCGGCGGCGGCTCTCGGCCGGCATCTCTTCGCTGCATGAATGGCTGTCGCAGCAGGATCTCGCGGATGCGCAGGCGGACATCAAGGTTCAGCAGCTGATCGAGCGCCTGCAGCAGGACAAGCTCGTCGTCGCGTTCGTGGCCGAATTCTCGCGCGGCAAGTCCGAGCTCATCAACGCGATCTTCTTCGCCGACTTCGGCCAGCGCCTGCTGCCGTCGTCCGCCGGGCGCACGACGATGTGTCCCACCGAACTGCTGCACGATCCTTCGCGGCCGCCGTCGATCCGCCTGCTGCCGATCGAGACGCGACTCAACGAGGCGACGGTCAGCGAATTCAAGCATTACGCCGACGAGTGGGTCACCTTCCCGCTCGACCTCGCGGCCGCCGACCGAATGGCAGAAACGCTCGCGCGCGTGTCGCAGGTGAAGCGCGTGCCGGTCGCGCTCGCACGCAAGTACGGCCTGTTCACCGAGCGTGACGACGACATCCTGTCGGCACTCGAGCGCGACGAGGAGGGCAGCGTCGACATTCCGTGCTGGCGGCATGCGGAAATCAATTTTCCGCATCCGTTGCTGCAACAGGGATTGATCATTCTCGACACGCCGGGCCTCAATGCCATCGGTACCGAGGCGGAGCTCACGCTCAACCTGCTGCCGAACGCGCACGCGGTGCTGTTCCTGCTCGCTGCGGACGCGGGCGTCACGAAGACGGATCTCGACGTGTGGAATGCGCATCTCGCCGGCGAGGACGAGGCGACGAAGGCGGCGCGCATCGTCATCCTAAACAAGATCGACGGTCTTTGGGACGAGCTCAAGGAAGAGTTCGAGATCAACGCGGAAATCGACCGCCAGGTGGAATCCACCGCATCGATGCTCGGCATTTCGGCCGCGCAGGTGTTCGCCGTGTCGGCGCAGAAGGCGTTGCTCGCAAAGGTCAACGGCGACGATCCGCTGCTGACGCGTAGCCGCCTCCCGGTGCTCGAGCACTCGCTGTCGCGCAAGCTCATTCCGGCGAAGCGCGATCTGGTCGGCGCGGCGATGCAGGCGGAAATCCGCACGCTGGCAGCGTCGATCCGCGCGATCCTCGATTCGCGCGCGAACGGCATCTCGGAGCAGCTCGCCGAGCTGATCGAACTGCGCGGCAAGAACCAGGATGTCGTCACGCACATGATGGCGCGCGTGAAGGACGAGAAGGAGCTTTTCGAGCGCGGTCTCGCACGCTACACGGCGTTGCGGACAGTGTTCACGCAGCACACGAACGATCTGTACGACGTCATCGGATTGTCGTCACTGCGCCAGAACGCCGCGCGCACGCGCGAGCGGATCGAGGGCAGCCCGTTCACGAAGGGCGTGCGCGACGCGATGGGCGATTTCTTCGCGCGGCTGCGCACCGATTTCGATCAGGCCGGCCGGCAGGGTGCCGAGATCCACGACCTGATGCGCGCGATGTACACGCGCTTCGCGCACGAGAACCGGCTCGACATCTACGTGCCGCCGCAGTTCTCGGTGCTCAAGTACCTGAAGGAAATCGAGCGGATGGAGCGCGCGTACAACACGCATTTCAACACGCTCTGGAACATGGTCAGCAAGGCGAAGTACCCGCTGATGAAGCAGTTCTTCGAAACCGTGGCCTCGCGCGCGCGGCACACCTACAAGGTTGCCAATCGCGACGTCGAGGCGTGGCTCAAGGCGGTGATGTCGCCGCTCGAGACGCAGGTGCGCGAGCACCACATCCAGTTGCGGCGGCGCCTCGACAGCGTGCGCCGCATCCATCGCGCGAGCGACGAGCTCGAAAGCCGCATCATGGAACTCGAGCAGTCGCGCGAGGCGCTGGACACACAGCGGCAGGGATTGAAACAGCAGGTCGGCGCGCTCGACATGATCATCGAGGCGCCGGACGTGCTGCCGCTGGCCGCGAACGGCTGACTTTGGTGACTTTGGGGTCAGAGCTGTAAGTCGGACCCGCTATCCCGACCAACGCCCGAACGAGTACCCGACTTACAGCTCTGACCCCAAAGTCACCGACTTCTTTCGCATCAACGCCTCGTACTTGAGCTGCAGCGCTTCGTGCGTCTCGATGACATCGGGATCGACGGGGATGCAATCGACGGGGCACACCTCGCGGCACTGCGGGCGGTCGAAGTGGCCGACGCATTCGGTGCATCGCGCCGGGTCGATCTGGTAGATCTCCGGTCCCTGCGAGATCGCCTCGTTCGGGCACTCGGGCTCGCAGACGTCGCAGTTGATGCACTCGTCGGTGATGATAAGGGCCATATCTGATACGTGCTGTTCGTGTGCGCCGATTCGTGCGGGCGCGCGCGCACACCGTGCTCGCTACTGCACGGCCTTGCGCCGCAAGTGCTCGGCGACGAGCGGGTGCACGAATTTCGAAACGTCGCCGCCGAAGCGGGCGATCTCGCGAACGAACGTCGCCGAAATGAACATGTATTTCTCGCCGGGCGTCAGGAACAACGTTTCGACGTCCGGGTAGAGGTTCCGGTTCATTCCGGCCATCTGGAACTCGTATTCGAAGTCGGAAACCGCGCGCAGGCCGCGCAAAATCGCCTGCGCGCCCTGATCCTGCACGAACTGCATCAAAAGCGAAGAGAAGCCC
>DATEIQ010000305.1:0-19430 GCA_035278845.1 Casimicrobiaceae bacterium
CCCCGGCAAGATCGCGATCCGCGGCTACCCGATCGAGCAGTTGATCGGCCGCGTCGGTTTCGTCGAAATGATCTGGCTGATGCTGCGCGGCGAGCTTCCGTCGCGCGCGCAAGCCGATCTGCTGGAGGCGGCACTCGTCCCCGGCGTCGACCACGGGCCGCAGGCTCCGTCGATCGCCATCTCGCGGATGGCGGTCACGTGCGGCCTGCCGCTGAACGGCGCGATGGCGTCCGCGATCAACGTACTCGATGACGTGCACGGGGGCGCCGGCCAGCAGTGCATGGTGCTCTATCGCGAAGTCGACGGCGAAGCCGGGCCGGACGGCGATGTCGCGGAAGCCGCCGCGCGCGTGCTCGAGCGTCGCCGCGCGGCGGGCGACAAGATGGTTCCCGGATTCGGGCATCGCTTTCACCCTGTCGACCCGCGCACGGCGCCGCTGCTCGCGCTGGTCGAGCAGGCGCGTCGCGCGGGTACCGTATCCGGCCGCTACTCGAGAATTGGCCAGGCGGTCGAAAAGGCGCTCGCGGCGCGCACGGCGCGCCACGTGCCGATGAACATCGATGGCGTCACCGCGGTCGTTTTCAGCGAGCTGGGCTTCGAGCCCGAGCTTGGACGCGGGCTCTTCGTGCTGTCGCGCGCCGTCGGCATTCTCGCGCATGCCTGGGAGCAGAAGCAGCGAGGCGCGAGGATCATGGGACCGATGCCGCGCGAGATTCCGTATCGCTACAGCGGGCCGGCGCGCCGCGACGTGCCGACCCGCGCGACCGACACCATCGACGAAAGCTCGCATGCGTCCGCGGGCCAGGACCGCGGCGGATAAATGAACAGCCGCGCCTTCGCGGCGAGGAGATTCGCATCGTGAAAGACCTCGTTTCGCATCAACTGGTGAAGTACCTGGAGGCCCGCGGGGTCTCGCACGTGTTCGGGCTTTGCGGGCATACCAACATCGCGGTGCTCGCGGCGCTCGAGAAGAGCCGGATCAGGTTCGTCAACGTGCGCCACGAGCAGATCGCCGCGCACATGGCGGACGGATACGCGCGAGCCAGCGGGCGCGCCGCGGTGCTGCTGACGCATCTCGGCCCCGGACTGACGAACGCGGCGACCGGCGTCGCGAACGCGGCGCTGGACTCGGTGCCGCTCGTCGTCATCGCGGGCGACGTGCCCACGCACTATCACGGCAAGCATCCGCACCAGGAGGTGAACCTGCATGCGGATGCCGCGCAGTGGGAGATCTACCGTCCGTTCGTGAAGCGCGCGTGGCGCATCGATCAGCCGCATCTCTTTCCCGAGGTCATCGAAAAAGCGTTCGCGCTCGCCGAGAGCGGTCGGCCCGGTGCGGTACTCGTCGACGTGCCGATGGACATCTTTTCGAAGGAGGTCGACGTCGCGCTGTTCGAACGCCTGCGCCACAATGCCAAGGCGCTGCGGAAGCCCTCGATCGACGACGAGACGGCGCGCGAAATCGTCGACAGGCTGCTGGCCGCGAAGCGCCCGCTGCTGTACGTGGGCGGCGGCATCATGCTCGCCGATGCCACGACCGAGTTGCGCGCGTTCGTCGATCATCTGGAGATTCCCGTCGCCCACACGCTGATGGGCAAGGGCGCCCTCCCCGACGATCACCCGCTCGTGCTCGGCATGACGGGCTTCTGGGGCACGAAGTTCATCAACGAGCAGACGCGCGGCGCCGACCTGATTCTCGCGCTCGGCACGCGCTTCTCCGAAGCCGATTGCAGCTCGTGGGAGCGCGAGTACACGTTCAACTTTCCACCGACGAAACTGATTCACATCGACATCGACCCCGCCGAAATCGGCCGCAATTATCCGGTCGACATCGGTGCGGTTGCCGACGTTCGCGAGGCGTTGACGGTGCTGAACCGGGTCGCCCGCGCCGTGATTCCCGAGGGCGTCCGCCGTCCGGCGGTGGCCGGCGCAATCGAGGCGGCGCGCGAAGCGTTCGTGCAGTCGAATCGGAAACACGCCGAGAGCGATGCGTATCCGATGCGCCCGGAGCGCATCCTGGCGGACGTTCGCGCAACATTGCCGCGCGACGCGCTCATCACGACGGACGTCGGCTGGAACAAGAACGGCGTCGGCCAGCAGTTCGCGATTCTCGAGCCCGGCACGATTTACACGCCGGGCGGCTACGCGACGATGGGCTTTGGCGCGCCGGCGGCGCTCGGCGCGAAACTTGCGCGGCCGGACCGCGTCGTCGTCGCGCTCGTCGGCGACGGCGGATTCGGCCAGAATCCCGCGATGCTCGCGACGGCGTTCGAAGAGGACATCGCCGTCGTCTGGGTCGTGATGAACAACTACGCGTTCGGGACGATCGCGGGGCTCGAGAAGGCCCACTACGGGACGACGTACGGCACCGTTTTCGAAAAGAACGGCAAACCCTATTCGCCCGACTACGCCGCTGTCGCGAAGGCGTACGGCGTCGACGGGGTGAAAATCGAATCCGCTGCGCAGTTCAGGCCGGCGCTCGAACGCGCGATCGCCGCGAAGCGTCCGTTCGTGATCGACGTCGTGATGCAGAACGAGCCCGTGCCGACCGCGGGCCACTGGAACATCATGGACATCTATTCACCGGGGAAGAAGGTCGATCACGTGAGCACGGGCGCCGTGCACGCGTGATGGCAAAGGCCGCGCCCGGGAGCCATGCCTTACGGCGGGCTTCGCGGGGCGCTAGCCCTGGTATCCGAGCAGCCGAGGGAGGAACAGCGTCAGCTCTGGCACGAACGTGATCAACGCCAGCGCGGCGATCATCACGGTGAGGAAGGGCATGATGTCCCGCACGAGGTCCTTGAGCGGCACGTCGGCAATCTTCACCATCATGAAGAGGAGCAGGCCGTACGGCGGCGTGATGAGGCCGATCATGATGTTCACGACGGCGACGACGCCGAAGTGCACCGGATCGACGCCGAGCGCCTGCGCGGTCGGCAACATCACCGGAACGATGATCAGGAGGATCGTCGTGCCTTCGAGAAAGCACCCGAGTACGAGCAGCAGCACGTTCGCGAGCAGCAAAAACGTGAACGGCGAAAGCTCGTAGGCCTTCAGCACGGCGCTGATCGTCTTCGGGATGTTTTCGACCGTGATCACGTAGTTGAAGACGATCGCGCCGGCGATCAGCATGCCGATCGAGATCGTCATGCGCGCGCTGTTCATCAGCGACTGGTGGAAATCGCGCCAGCCGAAGCTTCGGTAGACCAGCGCCGACACGAGCAGCGCGTAGAACGCGGCGGCCGCGGCCGCCTCGGTCGGCGTCGTGACGCCGCTGTACATCAACCCCAGCAGGATCACCGGCATCATCAGCGCCGGAAACGCTTGCCACGCCACCCGCGGCAGCTCGCGCACCGGAACCGGCGGCTCCACCGGAAAGTTGCGCCGTCGTGCCGTGTACGCGATCAACGCCATCTGCGCGATGCCGAGCAGCAGCCCCGGGACGACGCCGCCGAGAAACAGATAGCCGATCGACGTGTCGGAGACGAGCGCATAGATGACGAGCGGGATCGACGGCGGAATGATCGGGCCGATCACCGACGATGCCGCCGTCAGCGCGGCAGCGAACGCCGGCGTGTACCGGTTGTCCTTCGTCATCAGGATCTGCATGATCCGGCCGCTGCCCGCCGCATCCGCAAGCGCGGAGCCGGACATGCCCGCGAAGATGATGCTCTGGACGACGTTGACGTGCGCGAGGCCGCCACGCCAGCGCCCGACCAGCGCGTTGCAGAACCGCAGCAGCCGATCCATGATGCTGCCGCTGTTCATGAATTCTGCCGCCAGGATGAACAGCGGAATCGCGAGCAGCACGTAGCTCGTATACATGCCATTCAGCAACTGCTCGGCCGCCGTGCCCATGTCGAGCCCGGCCATCCACAGGTAGAGCACCGAGCCCGCGATCATCGCGTGCCCGATCGGCAGCCCGAACAGCGAGAGAACGACGATCGCCAGCGTGGCGAGCGAGAACGGGCTCGTCAGATTCACAGCCCGGAACTCGACTTGGTCAGGTCGACCTGTTCCGGTTCCTCGCCGCGCAAGAGGTGCGACAGGATCCACACGTAGCGCACGATTACGGCAACCGCGAACGCCAGATAGATCGAGAACAGCCAGTCGAAACGGATCCCCAGGTACGCGGTCCGCTCGACCTTCATGAAGGTCACGTACTTCCAGGTCGCGGGAAACGATGCGGCGTACAGGACGACGAGCGCCACCGCGGTGATGATGCCCATCGCGATGCGCGTCCGTCTGCCCATCGCGCCGCTCAGCAGATCGAAGCGGATTTCATCGCTTTCACGCACGACGAACGCGGCGCCCCACAACACCAGCCAGAGCCACATGATGACCGTGAGCTCCGACGACCAGCCGATCGGGAAGTTGAACAGGTACCGGAAGACGATCTGGATGATGAACGCGACGAACATCACCGCGATCATGGCCGCGGCGACGTTCTCCGCCCGCCGCCGCAGCCAGGCACCGACCGCGCGCATCACTTCACCGCGGCGATCTTCTCGAGCATCCCCTTCGGCCACTCCTTCGCTTCATCGGACGCCATGTACACCTTCTGCGCATAGGTGCGGAATGCGCCGATGTCCGGCGTGTAGACGTCGAGTCCCTGCTTCTTGAATCCTTCGGCGAGCTCCGCCTCGCGCTTCAGGTGCTGCTCGGCGCTCCAGTGAATGGCCTTGTCGGCGGCTGCCTGGAAAGTCTTCTGCTTCGCCGGCGACATGCCGCTCCACGTTTTCTGGTTGAGCGTGAGAAGGTCGAATCCCACGAGATGTGACGTCAGCACGATCTGCGACATCACTTCGTAGAACTTCATGTTCTGAACGTTCGGCAGCGGATTGTCCTGGCCGTCGATGGCGCCCGTCTGCAGGCCCGTGTACACCTCGGCGTAGGCCATCGGCGTCGGATTCGCGCCGAGCGAGCGACCGAGGAGCTGCCACGCTTCCCCACCCGGCATCCGCAGCTTGATCCCGGCCATGTCGGCCGGCGTGTTGATCTTCTTTTTCGGCTTCAACCCAACCTGGCGCGTGCCGAAGAACGTCGGCCCGAGGATCTTCACCTTGAGCTGGTCCTCGGCCATTTTCTTCATCTGCGTTCCGAGGTCGCTCGCGAAAAAAGCGTTCAGATGGTGAGCGTCGCGGAACAGGTACGCCGACGTCAGGATCGACCAGGCAGGAACCTGCTTCGAGATGTCCTGCGGGGCGATGTTGCCCATCTCGAGGTTGTCGCGCTGCAGCGCGACGAGCTCGGTGCCCTGCTTGTAAAGCGAGCCGTTGTAGTACGGCTCGACGTTGAAGTCCGCCTCGACGTCCTTCGCGAACATCTTGATCATGTCCGCGCGGATGTCCTTGTCCGAGAATACGGCGGCGAAACGGATGTTGGGCTTGCTCTGGGCCCAGGCCGGCGTGATTGCCGCAGCGGCGAGCGCGGCGCCGGTTTTCAGCACGGTACGACGGTCGATGCGCGAGGTCATGGCTTCCTCCTGTCAAGTCGTGGGCGCCTTGCCGGCGCCCGATACGGGTCGGGGGTCCGGCACTGCGGACGGGGTTCCCGATGCAGCGCGGATTAGAACATGGTTCTGGACACTAGAACAGCCCTGCGAAAACCCTGCGCCGTCGGCATTCGCGATTCACCGCTACCGCGCGCGTGCGGCGCGCTTCGGCGCACGCTGTCGCGCACCCGGCGCCGCCGCAAAGACGTCGGTGTCGCCTCCGAACGCCTTGGTGAGCTGGCTCGCGTGCCGCAGCAGGACGCGCAGAATGGGGGCGACGCCGGTCGCCTCCATCCGGTAGCGCGGCCCGGACACCGCCACTGCGCCGACGAGGCGCTGGTTGAGGCCGAATACCGGACATGCGATCGCAGCGACTTCGGGGTCGCGCTCGCCGAAGGACGCGGCGTGCAGTTCGCGCCGCACTTTGTCGTAGCCGGGCCCGCTGCCGCCGCTGAATGCGCGAATGACGTGCCCGGCGGCGCCGACGTTGAGCGGCAGCCGGTCGCCTTCGTGCACCGAATCACGCACCGAGCGCAGCGAATCGACGCGATGCAGGCACAGGCGCCGGTCGCCGTCGGGTACGTAGAACGACGCGCCCTCCTTGACGTCGTCGACGAGCGAGCGCAGGACGTCGGGCACGATGTCCGCCGTGTGCAGGTGGCGCTGGTAGAGCGAGCCGAGCTGCAGCAGCTTCGAGCCGAGCCGGTACGTGCCATCGTCGTCGCGGACCAGGTAGCCGAAATTCTCCAGCGAGCGCGCGAGCCGAAGCAGCGTGCTTTTGTACATCTTCGTGCGCTTCGCGAGGTCGGCCAGGCTGAGCTGCGGATCCCGATCGGTGAACACATCGAGAATCGTCAACGCACGCTCCACCGCCGCAACACCGCCCGTCCCGCCCATGCCCGTCCTCTCGTCCTTTCGAAAGTCGCGCCAGTATGCCAAAGCGGCGCCACGGGTGCCGTGCCCGTCGGGTTGACCCGCTGCCGGAATTATAGAATCATGTTGCGCACAGCGAAACTCTCGACGCGCTCATGGAAAGCGTTGCGTCGTCGCACGTCGGGGCATTGCCGGCGTACGGCCATCACATCGACGGCAAGTCGGCCGCACCTGCGTCCGGCGAGCACATCCCCACGGAAGATCCGTTCACCGGACGGGCATGGGCGCGAATCGCGCGCGGCAACGGCGACGACGTCGCCGCGGCAGTAAACGCGGCGAAGCGCGCGTTCCGCGAGGGTTCGTGGCCGGCGCTGACGCCAAGCGAGCGCGGCCGCCTGCTGTGGCGGCTTGCCGATGTGATTACGGCGAATGCGGAGCGCCTTGCCGAGGTCGAGCGGCGCGACAACGGCAAGCTCGCCACCGAAGTCACCGCCCAGGTTCGCTACATGGGCGATTACTTCAAGTACTACGCAGGCCTTGCGGACAAGATCCAGAGCGCCGTCATTCCGACCGACAAGAAGGGCGTTTTCGCATACACGAAGTACGAGCCCAAAGGCGTCGTCGCGATCATCACGCCCTGGAACTCGCCGCTGACGCTCACGAGCTGGAAGCTCGCGCCCGCGCTCGCCGCCGGCTGCACGGCAGTCGTCAAGCCTTCCGAATACACGTCGGCGTCGATGCTCGAATTCGCGCACATTGCCACGGAGGCGGGCTTGCCGAACGGCGTGCTCAACGTCGTCACGGGACTTGGCCCGGAAGTCGGCGAAGCGCTGGTGACGCATCCGGACGTCGCGCACGTCGGCTTCACAGGCGGCGACGCGGCCGGGCGCCGGATCTACGAGCTCGCGGCGCGGGGCCTGAAAACCGTCACGCTCGAGCTGGGCGGCAAATCGCCCAACATCGTGTTCGACGACGCCGATCTCGCGCAGGCGGTGAAAGGCGTCGTCTCCGGCATCTTTGCCGCATCGGGGCAGAGCTGCCAAGCCGGATCGCGGCTGCTGGTGCAGCAGTCGGTCCACGACCGTTTCGTCGGCATGCTCGTCGACTTCATGCGCGGCGTGAAGCTCGGTGATCCCGCGCAGCCGGATACGCAAATGGGACCGATCGCCACCCGGCCGCAGTTCGAGAAGATCGTGAGCTACATCGACCTCGGCAAGCGCGAAGGCGCCACCTGCGTGCTCGGCGGCGGCGTGCGCGCCGATCTCGGCGCCGGCTGGTTCGTCGAGCCGACGATCTTCACCGGCGTGCGCAACGACATGCGCATCGCACAGGAAGAGATTTTCGGACCGGTGCTCGCAGTGATTCCGTTCGCCGACGAGCACGACGCGATTCGCATCGGCAACGACATCCGGTTCGGGCTCGCGGCGGCCGTGTGGACGCGCGATCTGCGTCGCGCGATGCTCGTGACCGACAAGCTGAAGGCGGGAACGGTCTGGGTCAACAACTATCGCGCGACGAGTTTCACCAGCCCGTTCGGCGGCTACAAGGATTCGGGCATCGGCCGCGAATCCGGCATTGACGCGATCCGTGAATACGTCGAGACGAAATGCGTGTGGATTTCGACGGATCTCGACGTGCCCAATCCGTTCATTCGCCGTTGAGCCCGTCGATGCCTCCCTTCGGCGGTTCGGGCGATTCCGCGTCCTCGGCGGCGGAGCGGGCCGCCGGTGCGCGAGTGTCCGCGCCTGCCGATCGCCGGCCGCTGGCCGGAATACGCGTGCTGGATCTCACCAACGTCCTGTCAGGACCGTTTTGCGCGTATCAGCTCGGACAGCTCGGCGCGGACGTCATCAAGGTCGAGATGCCCGATACCGGCGACCTCGCGCGCCAGTTGGGCGCGGACGAAGCGCTCAACGAGAAGTTGATGGGCGCGTCGTTTCTCGCGCAGAACGGCGGCAAGAAATCGATTACCGCGAACCTCAAAAGCGAAGGCGGCCGCAAGATCCTGCGCGATCTCGCGCGGAGCGCGGACGTGCTGGTGGAGAACTTCCGGCCCGGCGTCATGGATCGGCTGGGTGTCGGCCACGAGGCGCTCGCCAACGTGAATCCGTCGCTCGTGTATTGCGCGATATCGGGCTTCGGGCAAACGGGACCGATGCGCGACGCGCCGGCGTACGACCAGATCATCCAGGGACTCGGCGGCGTGATGAGCATCACGGGCGATGCGCGCTGCGCGCCGATGCGCGTCGGCTACCCGGTTGCCGACACGCTGGGCGGCCTTGCCGCCGCGTTCGCGATCACCTCCGCGCTCGTGCGGCGCGCAGGCACGGGCGAGGGGGCGTTCATCGACGTGTCGATGCTCGACTGCATGCTCGGTGCGATGGGCTGGGTCGTGTCCAATTACCTGATCGCCGGGCAGGAGCCCGTGCCGATGGGCAACGACAACTTCACGGCCGCGCCGTCCGGAGCGTTCGCGACGGGAAGCGGACTCGTGAACATCGCGGCGAACAAGCAGGAGCAGTTCGAGGCGCTGGCCGCGGCTGTCGGGCGCGAGGAGTGGCTGACCGATCCCCGGTTCGCGCAGCGGGAAGCGCGCAAGCGCAATCGCGTCGCGCTCAACAAGGCACTCGAGGAAGCGTTGCACAGCAAGCCGGCTGCGGAGTGGGAGACGATCCTGAATCGGATCGGTATTCCGGCGGGCAGGATTCTGTCCGTTCCGGAAGCGCTCGCCAACGAGCAGATCGCCGAGCGTGCACTGCTGCGCACGATGAGCGACGTGCCAGGCGTGGACCGTGCGATCGCCGTGACACGCGCGGGCTTCAAGCTGAGCGGCGGCGATCCCGAAATCGACGGACCACCGCCGCAACTCGGGCAGCATACGGACGAGATTCTCGGCGACCTCGGCTACACCGCCGACGACATCGCGCGTCTTCGGCAAGAAGGCGCGATCTGAAGCAGGTGTTGTCAGATTCGAAGTTTCGAGCGGCGGGAATCGGCATCGTCCTCGCGGGCGTGCTGGTCTGGACCAACAGTTTCGCTGCGGCGCCGAGACAGACCGTCGCGTTCGGGCTGGCGCTCGGCGCAACGCCCGATGTCGCCCGCGCGTTCTTTGCCGAGCACTACGCTCCCTGCCATGTGGCGCGGTCGAGCTATCGCAACCACCCAAGCGGCACCACACCGCAGCTCGCAGAGCTCGCGATCAATGCCGGACTTGCGGCGCACGACCCGGCCTCGCTCAGTCCCTGCACGTATAGCCCCGCGGGCGACGGCATGATGGATGCCGTCGAAGCGCGATTCACGCATCCGGATGTCGACCCGAAGCAGCCGCTCTATTGGTTGCAGGTGTTTCGTTCCTATCCCGATGTCGTCCACGCAACGCCGCCGCGAATCCGCACATCGTTCGACGAGGTACGTAACGAGCTCTTCCGGACGTATGGCAAGCCGAACGACGAGCGCACGGAGCGCATCGTCTCGTACGCCGCCAGTACCGAGCGGAGCCTCGGCGTCGTGAAGCAGGTCAAACGCGAGGACTACCTCGTGCGGTATCTGTGGTCGGCGAAGGGCCGACTCACCGCTGCCGACCCCGACGCCGGCGCGTGCGACTGCACCGACCGCTACGTCGAGGCCGTCATCGAGATTTCGCAGTCGCCGGCGACGAAGCCGCCGAACAAGCGCTATGCGCTGAGCCTGCGTTTACTCGTCGAGGATCCCACATTGCGTCGCCGCCAGGACGCGTGGAACGCGCAGCGGCAAAGCGATCCGCATCGTTGAGCCGTGGACACGCTGCGCACGCATGCGCAGCAGCCGTTTCAGCCGACACCCGCACGCGGCCGCTATTGACTTTGCCGGGGCATTTTCTATACTGATCCGACAAAACAAAACACCGTTCTACAGCACAGAACAGATCGCCGCACAGGGGGCGTGATCGGTTCGGTGCATGATTCAAGCCCCGATTCATTTCAACCAAGAGGAGAAGCAGATGACGACATACGCGATGCGGCTGGCACTTGCTGCCGGCGCGCTTTCCCTGGCCGTTGCCGGCGCGGTCGCGGCGGGTCCGGCGGAGCCGACCGTAGCGGAGCCCGTTACCACCAACACCCCGCCAGGCACGGTGGACAACTTCGACGTTTATTACAACGTTTGCCGGGGAACGGATCCTCGCTGCTATCGCCCTTGGGTATCCGACCGTGAAAACAAGGTCCTGATCTATTCGCGTACGGCGGGACCGCGCCATGCAAACATCAACCCCGCGCTTGGACCTGGCCTGGACCCGCCGTTGTCGGCAACCGGAAACGTCGCGCAAAGGGGCTTGAAAGCGTGGCTCGAGGCGGTGGGTGTCGAGGTGCACTGGACCGAGGACGTCAATACGCTCGCGAGCCAGCTTGGGCCGGGTTCCGAGTACAAGGCGGTGATTTTTCTGAGCAACAGCCGTGACGCGCTGTGGAAGCACGGCACGGCCGTTAATCCGGCGCGGGCGGTCGACACTTCGACCGGCGCGTACCTCGACGCCGGGAAGGTGGCGCTGCGGCAGTACATCAGGTCCGGCGGCGGTTTCGTCGGCATCCACAATGCCTTCGGCACCGAGTACAACTGGCCGTGGTACGAGGGGCTGCTCGGCAACGCGAACTATTACAACCACGGACGCTTTCAGGATGGTGACATCGAAACGGTGGCGAAAAGCGACTCGTCGACGAACGGTCTGCCGGCGCGGTGGGCATTCAGGGACGAGTGGTACAACCTCGAGCCGTTCCCGACGAACGTGAAGTTTCTGTTGACCGTCGATGAGACTTCGCTCGCAACGCTGAGCAACGAGCACCCGGGCCACGGAAGCTTCCATCCGATCGCCTGGTGCCAGTACTACGATGGCGGCCGGTCGTGGGTCACCACGCTGGGTCACGACGCCCAAGCGTTCACCGACGGCTCCGGCTTTCCGAGCCAGGCGCTATTCAAGCAATTCATCGTGAACGGCATCCTGTCGGCGATGGGCAACGTACCGTTCTGCACGAACTGATCGATCGACCGCTCGCTCCCGGCCGGGACTCCTTCGGGGGTCCCGGTTGCTACGGCCGGCACTCCCAGTCGCCGGCGCCGCACGCTGACGGCTGCCTCGACACGCCGTCCAGATTCGTGGCAAACACCCGCACACGCCGCCTGTTACTTGAGCTGAGGCGTCAGGGATGCCACGCACCTGCACTCCGTTGCGAGGACGCATGGCCCGCGTCCCAAGCCGAGGGGTCTTGGAGCACCGGACACGCATGGCCCGCGTCCCGCGTGTCTTGCTCCGTTTCGGCGCTTAGTGAATCGTGACACTCGCGTGCGTGACGATCACATTCGGATCGATTTCGCCTCCGGCGTCGACGCTCTTCACGTTCCGCAGCTCGATGCGCGACGCTCCCGGCCGCAGCGCTTCGAACTCGAGCAAGACGACGTTGCCGGCTCCCGTTGCGAAGGAGCCGTCGACCGCCCTGAAGACCATGCTGACGTAACCCTCGCTCGGTTCGTCGATGCCGTACTCGGCACGGATTCCCGGCTGCCGGACGAACTCGCCTTCCGAGCGGTGAATCAGGCCTAGACGCGATTTTTCATACGCAATCGCGAACACGAGATCACGGACCGGAGCACTCGCGGCAACGGCGATGCGCGCCTCGAACACCTCGCCCACGCGCACGTCGATTGGCGCATGCACGTCGAGGCGTACCGCCGCTCGTTGAAGCGGCGCCGCCGCCGCGGAGCGCGGCGCTTCACGCACGGTGCCGGGCCACGCTTCCCGGCCGTCGGAGGTGGGGGAAGGATCGGACGTGACAGCTGCAGGCGGCGCGTCACGCACGTCGGCAGCGGGAGGAAGCGCAAGGACTTTGCGCGACGCCGACGGAGCGGGTGCATCGTGCAGCCACGCGCGCACGACGAGGAAAAGAACCGCGAGTGCGGCGAGAAACAGGATGCGGCGCGCGTTCGTTGCAAGCATGATCAGCGCGAATAGAACACCGTTCTATTGACTTCCGATTTTGCGATTCTATACTAGCGCGTCGTTGAACAAAACGACGTTCTGTGCAGCGAAACGCTGCATTCCGTCGCGATTCCTTGTACGGCCACGCAACACGACCTGTCGCTTTTCAATCCTCGAAACGGGCAAAGACCTTAAGTAGGAGGCATGCAATGAAACCAATCCTCATCGCGTCGTCGCTTGCCGCGGCTGTGGCGATCGCCGCATCGTCGACGGCGTACGCCGGCGCGGCCGACCTGTCGTCGTGCTGCGCGCCGGCCGACAAGGACTTCCCGAAGGTCGCCGGCAACCTCGGCAATCAGGGATTCTCGTCACTCACGCAGATCAACAAGGACAACGTCAACAAGCTCGGCCCGGTCTGGCTGAATCACGTTTCGGCGGCGCCGGTGACGACGCCGGTGCCCGGCCCGGGCACCAGCGACACGGGACAGCAGACGACGCCGATCGCCATCGACGGCGTCATCTACATGGACACGCCGAACGGCGACGTCATCGCCATCGACGGCAAGACCGGCCAGACCAAATGGAAGTGGCATCCCACCGCGTTCAACACGAGCGGCACGCGCCGCGGCGTCTCCGTGGGCGACGGCAAGGTCTACACGCTCGCAGGCGGTCAGCGGGTCGTTGCGCTCGACAAGGAAACCGGCGCGGAGGTTTGGGTCTCGCAACCCACCGGGCCCGGCGGCGAGACGCTCGGGAACATCCAGAAGGTCGCGACGATTTACTACGATGGCCTCGTCTATCTGGGCGGCAACGACGGCCGCCGCAACGCGGCGTTCGCCGTGCGCTCGAGCGACGGCAGCCTGGCGTGGTACTTCTATGGCGGCGCCGAGCCCGGACGCGTGGTCACCGACGTGAACGGCGTCACCGTCGATGCCGGCGCCACGTGGGGACCGCCGGTCAACGGCGAGAGCTGTGCGCTCACGGGCGGCGTATCGCCGTGGATCCATCCGTCCCTCGATCCCGAGCTCGGGATGGTCTATTACGCGTTCGGCAACGTGCGCAGCTGCCGCTCGTCGCAGGACGGCGAGCTGCGCCCCGGCGACAACCTGTTCGGCAATTCGCTGGTCGCGCTCGACCTCAAGACCGGCGAATACAAGTGGCACTTCCAGTCGATCCGGCACGATCACTGGGACATGGACAACACGAGCCCGCCGCCGTTGGCCGATCTGACGATCAATGGCGAAACCAAGAAGGTTATCTATTACGGTGCCAAGGCGCCGATGACGTTCATCATCGACCGGACCAACGGCAAGCCGATCGCGCCTGTCGTCGATCGGCCAAGGCCCACCGATTCGCGGCAGTCGAGCGCGACGATGCAGAAGTTCCCGGCGCAGGGCATGTGGATTCCCGAGTGCGTGATCTGGGAGAAGCTCGATCCGGCGAACATTCCGGGCAACCCGTGGCGCGGCGTCCCGAACTACAACGGCTACCAGCCGGACGCGTCGGGCAACCTTGTCTACACCGAGCCCAACTACCTGTCGATCGCCGATACGCCTTTCGTCACGTATCCGGCGGAATACGGCGCAACGCATCGCAAGGGCTGCCTGTTCGACGATCACTGGGATCTCCCGGTGCTGTCCACCACCAGCCAGAACGGCGGCGCCGACTGGACCGACCAGGCGTACAGCCCGAAGACGGGGCTCGTGTACATCCCCTACGGCGTGAACAACGTCGCGCACGACCGCAATGAAGGCGGCAACGGCCTGCGCGCGCTCGGCCAGTACCAGACCGGGGGTCTCGTGGCGCTGAACGCAACGAGTGGCGAGGTCGTGTGGCGCAATCACTTCGGACTCGACGCCGCGCACGGCCAGCACCCGCTCGTGACCGGCAGCAACATGCTGTTCATCGGCGATCCCGCAGGCTGGCTGCGGGCGATGGACGCGGCCACCGGTCAGGAGCTGTGGAAGTTCCAGACGGGCTTCGCGATCAGCTCGGGCGCGATCACGTACACGATCGATGGCGAGCAGTATGTCGCCGTGTTCGCGAGCGGCACCGGCATTCCGTACGGCAACTCGATCACCGAGGGCGACACGCTGTGGGCGTTCAAACTTGGCGGCGGAGCGAAGTACACCGATGCGGCGGGTAATGTCGTCTCGGGCAGCAGCGAGGCGCCCACGCCCGGCCCGCTCAACATCCGCCGTCCGGTCAGCGGAAGCGCGGTCGAGGGCAGCACGGTCCACAACACCGTTTACCTCGGGCGCAATTCGCGCAACGACGTCGTCACGGCTCGTGACAGCACGAGCACGAGCGGCATGAACCCCACGTCCCTGCGCGTCCCGGTCGGCACGACGGTGACGTTCCTGAACCCGGGCAGCTCGACGTTCCCGAACTTCCCGAACGTGAAGCCGCATTGCGCGACACAGTTCTTCGAGGGTGCGTTCAACTTCAAGCTGAATCCGGGTGAGAGCGCGCAGTACACGTTCACCCGCGAGGGCGAGTACTTCTTCAACGACTGCACCGATCCACGACCCACCGGCAAGGTCGTCGCGTATCACGTGCCGATCGACGTGCCGGGCGCCGTGCAGTTCACGCCGGGGACGTTGAAGCTCGGTGCGGCCAACGGCGTGTTCACCGGCGTCAACGGCGTCGTCACGGCGCACATGGACATTCCGGACGGCTACACCGTCGAAGGCGACGTCAAGCTCAAGACGCCGTTGTCCGCGACGCTGTTCTCGCCTGTGTCCACGAATGCCGGCGGAGGCGGCAAGAAACTCGTCGCCCAATTCAACAAGGCCGACATCGACAACAACACGCCGGAGGGCGACTCGGTACCGCTGGTTCTCACCGTGAACGTGCTGCAGAACGGCGTGCAGAAACAATTGACGTCGACGGCGCTCGTCAAGGTCGAGAAGTGACGCGAATACGCTTCGTTTTAGGGGTCGCGATCCTCTCGCTGCCGGGGCTTTCCCCGGCAGCGGCGCAGCCCTATGCCTACGTCGCGAACCAGGCGTCGGCCACCGTGTCGGTCATCGATACGCAAACGGACAAGGTCGCATCGACGCTTCCTGCCGGCGAAGAACCGCGCGGGATCGCCGCATCGGCCGACGGAGCGCGGCTGTACGTGGGCCATCGGGGGGGCATGCTGGTCGAGCGCGACCTCTACGAGGACGAGGAGAGCGCGCGCGCCCGGATCGGCTCGGCCACGTCGGTCCTCGCGGGTCCTGACGGCAGGATGCTGGCGGTGGTGCTTGCCGACACCGATGCCGTTGCGCTCGTCGACATGCCGACGCTGCGCGTGCAAAAGACGATACGCGTCGGTGGCGGGAATGGCGCGCATGCGGCGTTCAGCCCGGACGGCCAATGGCTTTACGCGCGCGCCAGCGACGGCGATTCGGTTGCCGTCATCGACGTGGCGAAGGGCATGGTCGTCGACACGATCGTCGTCGGCGGGGCACCGGGCGGACTTGTCTTCGCCCGCGATGGCACCCGTGTGTATGCAGCGATCCCGGCCGCGCGCGAGATCGCCGTCATCGACGTTGCACGGCGCGCGGTCGTTGCGCGCATTCCTTCCGCTGCAGCGCTCGACGATGTCGCCGTGCATCCGGACGGCAGGCGCGTGTTTGCAAGCGGCGAAGGCGCGGCGAAGGTGCGCGTGCTCGATGTCCGATCGAACAGCTTCATCGCCGACATCGACGTCGGTGCTGGCCCCTCGGCCATGGCGTTCACCGCCGACGGAAGCAAGCTGTACGTCGCATGCAGCCGCTCGAACGACGTGTCGGTGATCGACACGTCGACGTACAAGCGGATTCACAACATCGCAGTCGGCGGCCAGCCGTCGGCGATCGTTATCCGCAACAAGCCGAATCTGCCGCGCGAATGGTGAAAACGGCGACCGCCCGAAGGCGCCTAGCCGTTCACCAGCTTCGACAACAGCGCGACACCCGCGAGCACCATGCCGGCGAGCGTCAGCAGGCCGGCAACCGCGACCCATTTCGATTTCGCCTGCACGATGCGACTCACGATGAAGTGCGCCTCGAGCGACTCTCGCGCGAAATCGGCGTCGTCGAACGCGCCGACGTCGCGTTCGAACTGCGCGAAGTCGGACGCCGCATAGCGCGTCGCGACGTACGCGTAGTGGCTGACCGGACGGGCGCCGCCGCGCGTGAAGCGCGCGGGGTCGATCGACGGCCGTGGCACGACGACCCATAGCGCGGCGAGCAGCGCGAGCATCGAGCACAGCGACGCGCCCATCGCCAGCCATTGCGTGCTCGGCAAGACGTCCCCCATCCGCGCGCCGATCCACAGGAAGGTGAGCAGCGCGCCGTTCACGGCGAACACGAAGCCAGCCTTGGCGTCCATCGCCGACGCGAGCCGCCGGCTGGCATCCGCGAAGGCCGCGTAGATTCGGGCGCGTTCGCCAGCGTCCATGCCGTCTCGCCGCCGGGTGAAGAGGTGGCGGTGATGATACCGGTGCGCGCGCGCTCGGTGCGAGGCGGGTCATGCGCGAAACGCCGACCGATGCCGGCTTGCGGCTAAACTTGCGGCGCTTCACGTCCAAGGGGATCCGAAGTGCTTCTGAGCGAGGCCGAGGCGGCCGCGATCGACGCGCGCATTGCGCGGCTGGAAGCGCGTTGCCGCGTACAGGTGGTCGCAGCCGTGATGGGCAAGAGCGACGCCTATCCGGAGACCGTCTGGAAGGCATTCGCGCTCGGCGCCGCCGTGTCGGCGCTCGCGGTAGCGCTGCTCGACGCCGTGCATGAAGACTGGATGTCGGCCCACGCCGCGCTCGCCCACGTGCTGCCGATCATCGGCATCGCCGCGGCGAGTGCGTTATGCGCGGTCTTTCTGGCTCCCTATGCGCGCCTGTTCGTCAGCGGCGTTCGCGCCGAAGCGGAAGTCCGCCAGCGCGCGCAGGCGCTGTTTCTCGAGCGGCAGTTGTTCCGTACTCGCGCCCGCAACGGCATTCTCGTCCTCGCGAGCCTGTTCGAGCGCCGCGTGGAGGTGATCGCCGACATCGGCTTCGACGGCCGCGTCACGCACGCTGATTGGCAGACGGTGATCGACGCGATGACGGCGCCCCTTGCATCGGGCCGTCCCGCCGACGCGATCGGTCGCGGTCTCGACCGTCTGGAATCGTTGCTCGCCGGGTTGCGCATAACGCCCGAATCCGGTCCGGCGGCCGACGAGTTGTCGAACCGGCCGATCGAGGAGCGCGGCGCGTGAGCGCGCAGGACCGCGCGCTCGCCTTCCTGTTCGCTGCGTTCGCGGTCACGGCGGCGCTCGCGGCGGACGTTCCGTATCTCGCCGGCCGCGTCGTCGACGACGCCGAAATCCTGCGCCCGGCGACGCGCGAGGCGATCGCCGGAAAGCTCGCGGCGCACGAGCAGAAGACGACGAATCAGGTGACCGTACTCACGATCCCGACGATCGGCGACGACAGCATCGAGGAATTTGCGACCCGCGTGTTCGGGACGTGGCGGCTCGGCCAGCGCGGCAGGGACAACGGCGTGCTGGTCGTCGTCGTGCCAAAGGACCGCAAGATGCGCATCGAGGTCGGTTACGGCCTCGAAGGGACGCTGACCGACGCTGGTGCGAGCCGGATCATCCGCAACGTGATGACCCCGGCGTTCAAGGCCGGCGATTTCGACAAGGGCGTCGCCGACGGCGTCGACGCGATCGTCGGTCAGCTCGAAGGCACGCGCGACGTCGCGAAGATCGCCGACGTGCCTGCGCCATCGCGTTCGAGCAGCGGGTTTCCGATGCGCATCGACGATCCGAGCCTGCCGCCGTGGCACGTGCGCATTCTGCTCGCGTGCTTCATCTTCGGCATCATCGGGCTGTTCACGTTCTTCGGCATCGTGACGCCCGGCGCGGGCTGGTTCCTGTATTTCTTCCTGATCCCGTTCTGGGCGATGTTTCCGATCGTGATCCTCGGCGCGCAGGGAGCCCTGGTGTTGCTGATCGTCTATCTCGCCGGATTTCCGATCGCGAAGCTCGCGCTGTCGCGCACCGAGTGGTACTCGAAGGCCAGGCGCGAGATCAGGAGCAAAGGATCGACGACGATCGGCGGGTTCACCGTCGGCTCGGGGTCGAGCGGCGGCTGGTCGTCAGGCGGCAGCAGCAGCGGTGGTTTTTCGGGCGGCGGCGGCAGCTCGGGCGGCGGAGGCGCGTCCGGAAGCTGGTAGCGCGACGCCTTGCGTTCGGATGCGCGCTAGCGGCCCATCTCGACGTGCTCCCACGCCGACTTGCCGTGATGATGCAGACGGTGGAAGTGATCGCGCAGCGTCGCGAGCTCGTTCGCGACCTGCAGCGGGAAGCCTTTGCGCCCGCCGCGGCGATCCATCATCAGCTCGTCGAGCAGCTTCTCGCACTTGGGCGGGTGCTGCCATGCTTCGCAGATGCGGTTGGCGAGGCGCGCATAGCGCAATGCGAGCTGGCGCGGGCGCACCGCCTCGGGAAGCTCGGCCATCCACGCGGCGGCCTCGTCAGACAGCGGCTCAGAGGCGGACGCGGAACGCTTCTCTTCCCAGTTTTCCTTTTTCTTCGGCGTTGCGTACGCGGCAGGTCCTGTTTCCTCGAGCGCTTTCCGCGCGTCATTGAACGAGACTTTCTCGAAATCCAGCGAGCCCGGATCGGGTTTCCCTGACATGGCGACTCCTCGTTGGCGATCGCGCAATCGCGATCCCGCGATTCCTGCGGCGCGACGAGCGGCACAGTATACCGGCCGGCTCGGTTGCGCCACGCGTGCGCCTCGTCTGCCGTCCGATGGTACGCGCGGCACGGGGGCGCTGCACATGCTCGTCGCCGCGGCGGTTGCTTTGTACCGACGAGCGGTGTTGCGATTGCCGCACACGCGCGGGCGCTGCACGCAAAAAAAAGGCCGGGCGCACGCGCCCGGCCTTCGCTGAAACTCAAAAGACGTCAGGCGGCCTGGATGTTCGAAGCCTGCTTGCCCTTCGGGCCTTGCGTCACTTCGAACGAAACCTTCTGGCCTTCCTTCAGCGTCTTGAACCCGCTCATGTTGATTGCCGAGAAATGGGCAAACAGGTCTTCACCACCATCATCCGGCGTGATGAAGCCATAGCCTTTGGAGTCGTTGAACCACTTTACCGTACC
>DATEIQ010000306.1:0-5731 GCA_035278845.1 Casimicrobiaceae bacterium
GTTGATCGTGCAGTACGCGCGATTGCCGAACGTGCGGTTCTCGACGATCAGCACCGGCTGGCTCGGTGTCGTCATGCCCGTCATCGGCCCGACGGCGCCGAAATGGTGGTTGGGATGGAACGCGAAGCGCCCCGCGGCCGCCGCCTTCGCGGCGTCGGCGAGCGTCTCCGCCCAGCCTTCGAACACGGCGGCGCCACACACCGCGCCGCGCATCGGTCCGCACATCCGGTTCCACTCGATCGGCGGGCCGGCGTGCAGGATCGTGTTGCGGCCGAGGCCCTCGATCACTTCGCCGGCCGGGCGCACGCCGACGAGAATGGGTTCTGCGGCGAGGATCCGCCGCACCGCCTCCTGGTTGGCGAGCTCGATCTTTTGCAATTCGCTCTCCCGCTCTGCGCAAGTCGGCCGATGATAGCCGACCGCAACCGCCACGCGCGGTGAACATGGCGTAATCTGCCGCCTTGCGGCGGGAGCGTGAGCGCCAGGCGGTGCGCTTCCGCTGCTCGCGTCGCGCGCAGCGCTGATCAGTCGCGCATCGTTTCGGGAAGGATCGATGTCGGAGAACGGCAGCATTCCGGATCGCCTGGTCATCGCGATCGGCGGCAATGCAACGCATCCTGAAGGCATTCGCGGCACGCCTTCCGAGCAGACGGCCGTGGCCGCCAGCCTCGGCGAATCGCTGCTGCCGGTCATGGAGCTCGGGACCGAGCTCATCATCACGCACGGCAACGGACCCGTCGTCGGCAAGATCCTGATGCGGCAGTCGATCGCGCGCCATCGCGTCGAGCCGATGACGCTCGACATCTGCGTCGCGCACAGCCAGGGCGGCATCGCCTACCTCTTGATGCAGGCGCTCGAAAACGCGTTGCGGGCGAAGGGAAATCCGCGCCACGTCGTATGCCTGCTCACCCAGGTCGAAGTCGATCCCGACGATCCGGCGTTCGGCAACCCGTCGAAGCCGATCGGCTATTTCTACACCGAGCAGGAAGCGAAGGACCTCGCGGCCGAGCTCGGCTGGGAGATGCGCGAGGATTCGGGACGCGGCTGGCGGCACGTCGTGCCGTCGCCCAAGCCGAAGCACATCGTTGACATCTCGCTCGTGCAGACCGTCGCGAAGAGCGGCGCGGTCGTCATCGCGGGAGGTGGCGGCGGCGTTCCGGTCGTGCGCAGCGGCAAGGGGCAGCGGCACGGCGTCGAAGCGGTGATCGACAAGGACCGGACGTCGGCGCTGATGGCGAACGTGCTGCGCATCGGCGACCTGATGATTCTCACCGCTGTGCCGCGCGTCGCGATCAACTACGGCAAGCCGAACCAGCAGGCGCTCGAGCGCGTCTCGCTGTCGCAGATCAAGGCGCTGCGCGCCGAGGGCCACTTTCCGCCCGGCAGCATGGGGCCCAAGATCGACGCGGCGATCGAGTTCATCGAAGGCGGCGGACGGCGCGCAATGATCGGGCGGCTGGAAGAGGCGGTGCCTGTGCTGCGCGGCGAGGCCGGCACGCATATCGTCGCGGATGAAATTGCGTGACCGCGATGGATCGCCGCGTCATGCCGGCAGCGGCATCGTTCGCGGGTGAAACGGTCGAGGTCGCGGTCATCGGCAGTGCAGCGCGTGCAGTGCTGGATGCGCACGTCGAAGGCCGCGTACTCGCGGTTTTCCGCCGAAGCTTCTACGCCGTGTTCGACGACGAGGTCGTATGCGTCGGACCGGCGCAGCTCGGCCTCGGTCCGCTGAATCTGCTGTGCGCGCAGCGCAACGACGTTGCCTGGGCAGGCGGAGGCATCGACGCAGGCACCACCGTGTCGTGCGTCGGTTCTTTGCTCGACGTCGGCCGAGGCACGCGATTCGATTTTCGCGCGGCCGACGTGTGGCGCGCTCCAGACACGATCGCGTGGACACCGGCAGCCCTTGACGCGGGCCTCGATCTCCTGACACGCAAAGCGCGGCTGCGCAAGCCGGGCGGCTTCGGTGCGCTGCTCGCGCGATCCGTGGACGATGCCGGAGCCCGAACGTGCGAATCGGAGAACGTGCTTTTGCGGACTGCACGTCCAGCGGTCGAGGCGCTGCGCGTTTGGCTCGCATCCACGCTCGCGGGCGCCGCCGCGTCACCCGCACCGGTCGCAGGGCTGATCGGGCTGGGCCCGGGACTCACGCCGTCAGGCGACGATTTTCTCGGTGGAGCGATGATCGCGCTGCACCATTTCGGACGGCGGGATATCGCGGATCAGCTTGTAGATGCCGTGCTGCCGACCGCGGCGCGCGAAACCAGCCTGATCAGCGCAGCGTATCTCCGGTGCGCAGCGCGCGGCGAAGGCGCGCACGTGCTGTTCGACGCGCTCGATCGCGTGGCAGCGGCCGAAGGCGCTGCGATGGATGCGTGCCTCGACGCGATCGACGCCGTCGGTCACACGTCGGGATGGGATTGCCTCGCGGGGGCTGCGCTCGCGTGCGACGTGCTTCAGGCGAGCGCGCGCAGTACGTCGACAGCCAGTTCCGCCGCGTCCGCGTTCGACGGCGCGACGACGATGCCCGCTTCCTCCAGCAGCGCCACCTGCCGCGAATAGCGCTGCGGGTCGTCCTCGGTGCCGCACACCGACGCGATCAGCAGCGCCTCGCGTTCCTTCGCCGGCCGCAGCGTCGCGATCAGGTCGCCCGCAGGGTCGGCGTGCGCGCCGTAGCCGATCACGATATCGAGAAGCACGATCGCGGTCTTGCCGTCACGCAGCACCGCCGACAACATCTGATTGCGTATCGTCGGGTCGATCATCGGATGCGGCCTGCCGACCGTGTACTCGTCGTCACCGAGGTCGAGCACCACGTGCGCATCCGGCGCGGCGGCCGGCTCCGCGACCCCCGGCACGGGGACGTTGGACGCTACGGCCAAGCCGGCGCGGCGCAGGATCACCTGCGCTTCCGCGCACAGCGTACCGCCGGAAAACAAGCCCCGCAGGCGGGTGCGCGACCGTGGCACGCGTGCGGCGAGGGCTTCTGGATCCGGTGCGCCATTCATCCAGCCGATGCGTTTGCCGCCGAGCGCGTGCTCGACACACGAGCGCAGATCCGAAAAGAGCGCGGCATTCGCTGGCATCGGCATGTCGTCCGCGCCGACGAAACAGATCGAGACCGGTTTCTTCACTTGTGCGATCTTTTCGAGCACCACCTTCGCGACCGCGGCCGCGGGCGGCTTCGAGATCAGCACGAGCTGCCGCGTGCCGGGGTCGCGATCGAGCGCGTCGATCGCCATCAGCGTCGTGATGCCGCCCACCGCTTCCTTGAGGTCGCGCCCGCCGACGCCGATCGCGTGCGAAACGCCGCGTCCGAGACGCGCGATCAGCGTCGACACTTCCTGCGTGCCGGTGCCGGATGCGCCGACGATGCCGATGTCGCCGCGCGGGATCACGTTCGCGAACGCGAGCGGCACGCCACCGATGATCGCGGTGCCGCAGTCCGGTCCCATCATCAGCAGGCCGCGCTCTTTCGCCTCGCGCTTCAGCTCGACTTCGTCGTCGATCGCGACGTTGTCGCTGAATATCATGACGTGCAATCCCCGCCTCAGCGCCCGCCTCGCTTCGGCCGCCGCGAAATCACCCGGCACCGAGATCAGCGCGAGGTTCGCGCTCGGCAGGCGGGCGAGGGCGGTGTCGAGGGATTTTGGCATCCATTCGTCGCCGCCCTTGTCGCCCGCCGCGGGCGCTTCGAGCAGCCGCGCCGCTTCGTTCAGCGCAGCCTGCGCGCTCGCCTGCGTATTGGCGCGCACCGCGAGCACGAGATCGTTCGGGCCGGCGGATTGCCCGTCGGCCGCGAGCAGTCCGGCGTCGTGCATCAACTTGCGGTTCGTCGCCGAGCCGATCATCAGCGCAGCGGCCTCGACGCCGTCGAGTGCCGCGATGGCGCGCGAAATGCGCATCAGCGCGACCGAATCGCGATAGAACGCGCGGCGAACGTGATTGACGAGCGTGGACATCGTCAGCGCCTACCCGCCGAGCTTGGCGAGCAGGCTCGCGATCCGGGGGTCGCTGACGGCCGGGGGCGACCAGTCGACGTGGACGACTTCGACGTCGCAGGCGGCAAGGTCGTTCGCGAAGGCTCGCAGGCCCACGTTGATGACGCGCACTTCGGATTGCAGCAATTCGTCAGTTTGCATGGATTCTTTCGGGTTTCGTCATATTGTTACATCCCGCCGCGTCGCGCGTGTCCCGCAGCCAACGTGCGAGCGCGCCCGTGACGGTCTCCGGCTGCTCGATCGCGGTGCCCGCACCGTGCGACGATCGCGAGCCGTTCATGTCAGCGCACTGCGCGGCAGCACCGTGTACACGCGGGCGACGAACGCATGCAGATCCTCCATGTACCTGCGCAGGAACTGCGCGGTCGAATCGACGGTGACGTTGCCTTCGTCGTCGATCAGTCCCGGCTTGAACTGGATGTAGGCTTCGGGCGCGTTCATCTGCGGCGAATTGCAGAACGACAGCACGCTGCGCAGCTGCTGCTGCGCGATCGCCGTGCCGATGGCGCCGGGCGACGTGCCGATGACCGCCGATGGCTTGCGCGAGAACGAGTTCTGGCCGTGCGGGCGGCTTGCCCAGTCGATCGCGTTCTTCAATCCACCCGGTATCGACCGGTTGTATTCCGGCGTCACGAAGAGCACCGCGTCCACGGCGGCGAGCGCGGTCTTGTACGCGCGGGCCGGCGGCGGGAAGTCCGCGTCGTAGTCGTAGCTGTAGACAGGCAGGTCGCGGAAGGGCACTTCGACCATGTCGAGTTGCGGCGGTGCGAGCCGCACGAGCGCCTCGGCGAGCTTGCGATTGATGGACGCCTTGGCGAGGCTGCCGATCAGGTAGCCGACCTTGAACGTGGTCATCGGATTCTCCTGATGAAAGAAATCGGTGGACGACACCGGCGGCGCATGTTTTTTTTGCGACCGGCATCTGCGGCGCGGTAACCGCCACCGCCATCATCGTCTTCCGTTCGGCTTTTGTCATGGCGGCGACAGTCGTCCTCGGCACCGGCAAGTCCTCACCGCCTGAATATTGCACTTCCAACCTTTCATGTTAGAGTGCCAACATTCGTCCGGAAACGCCGGCGCTGCGGCCGGCTGTCGCCAGCGGGGAGTTGCCGATGGACTTCATCTTCATGCTGACGCGGCGCGACCGGACCGTGGAGGATGCCGAGGATCTGGTCGATGCCGTTTGCGACCTCGGCGTTCGCCACGTCGGCTTCAAGGACGTCGGCGTCCCGGCAGCGACGATGGAGCGCGTCGTCGAGCGCATTCACGCGCACCATGCGCTGTGCTATCTCGAGGTGGTCAGCACGACGCCCGGCGCGGTCGCGTCGTCGGTTGCCACCGGGGCGGCGCTCGGCGTCGATTGCATCCTCGGCGGCAAGGATCTCGACGCCGCGCGGCACGCGCTCGGCGGACTCGGCCGCTATTTCCCTTTTCCGGGCCGTCCGATCGGACACCCGACGCGGCTCGAGGGAACGGTTGCAGATGTCGAGGCGGACGCCCGCGACGCGCGGGCGCGCGGTTGCGGCGGTGTCGACCTCCTCGCGTTCCGGGCGACCGACGCGGACCCGCTCGCGCTCGTGCGGGCGGCCCGCCGCGGCGTCGACAGCGGCCGGTTGATCGTCGCGGGCAGCGTGAACTCCGTGCAGCAGGTCCATGCGCTGGCGGCCGCGGGCGCGGATGCATTCACGATCGGATCTGCGGTCTTCGACGGCTCGTTCTCGCCGACGAAG
>DATEIQ010000307.1:0-7970 GCA_035278845.1 Casimicrobiaceae bacterium
CCGCGAAAGCTCGGCAGCGCGCGGTACGCCTTGATGAAAGCCTCCTGCGTCACATCCTCGACCTCCGCCGGGTCGCGCACCAGCCGCGACAACAGCCGGCCCAGCTTGCGCTGATACTTCGCGACCAGCAGCTCGAACGCACGCTTGTCACCCCGTTGCGCTCGCAACACGAGCTGCTGATCGACTTCGCGATCACCCATCAAGCGGGCAGTCCCTGATTCAGGTCGTTGTTATGCCCGCCGAACGGCGGGCGCGGTTGCCGGCGGTGCCTGCCGGCGCCCGGGGGGACGCAGGATGGCGCGTGGCGCACGCTTGCAGCAACAGACCATCGGTCGCGTTCCAAGTTCAGCGCGTCACGCAGAAGCGGGAGGGATGTCGCGGGCCTGCCATGGCGCGAGTACGACCGCGGGACGTACCTCGCCCGTCTCGATGCCGCGGTAGTTGCGAATGGTTCGCGTCGCCCAGCCGGCCAGCGCCGTGCGGGCGGCGGCGTCGAGCAGCCCGAGCTGGTCGAGGACGGCGACGAGCGCAGGGTACAGGCCGCGCTTCTGTCCGTCGGCCACCTTGACCGCAATGCCCAGTCCCGCACTGCGGATGCCGATGGCCTGCACGCCTTCGGCGCCGATCTTCGTCACCCAGTCGCCGCGCCCGGCCTGCATCAGCGCGAGATCGCTGCGATGCTCGCCCGACACCATCTCGGGATGCGCGGTCATCGCGTTGGCGAGCGTGCGCGGCGCGACGCCATAGTCGGCGTCGACCTCGGCGCTCGCGAGGCGCGCGAAAGCCGTGGCGAGCGACGCAAGCGGCACCGCATAGTTCGGCGCCGAGCACCCGTCGATGCCGGCCACGAGCCGCTCCTCCGCCACGGACGTGAACGATGCGACGGCACGGCGGATCACCTGCTGCAGCGGGTGGTCGAACGCGAGGTAGTCCGCCGTCCCGGCGCCGTGCTGCACGCACCACGCGAGCATGCCGGCGTGCTTGCCCGAGCAGTTGTGCGCAAGCGGTGAATACGGAGGGGGCGGCGGCAGTTCGCCGCGCGCGTCGTAGAACCCGGGAGCGTGCGTGCCGCATTGCAAGTCGGCCGGCGTGCGGCCCGCGGCCGAAAGCATCGCCGCGACCGCCTCGACATGTCTGGGCTCGCCGGAATGACTCGCGCACATCAGCGCCGTTTGCGCGGGTGAATAGCCGAAGCGCTCGATGCCGCCGCCCGCGACGAACGGCAGCGCCTGAAGGGGCTTCAGCGCGCTTCGCGTGAATGTCAGCGTATAGGGGTCGCCGGCGGCCTGCAGCACGCGGCCCTGGCGGTCGACGACGGCGACCGCGCCCAGATGCCGGCTCTCGACTACACCACCTCGCGTGACTTCGGACAACGTCGCGCAGGCAGCAAAGGAAGCGGTATCGGGCATCGAGGCGAGGCTTGAGCAAACCGCCATTATCGCCGATCGCCGTCGTCGCTCCGTCCAGCCATGCGGCGGACACTGCCAGGATGGCGGCGCCCGCGCGCCGTTCGCATGCTACGTGCGCGTGCCGAGCGCCGCGCGGATCTGCTCGAGCGCGGTCGGATCCTCGATCGTCGTCAGGTCTCCCGGGTCCCGCGATTCAGCGAGCGCCTGGATCGACCGGCGCAGCAGCTTGCCCGAGCGCGTCTTCGGCAACAGCGTGACGAAGTGCACGGTGGAGGGCCGCGCGATCGCGCCGAGTTCGCGGTCGACCGTCTGCAGCACTTCCCGGCGCAACGCCTCGCTGTTTTCGGCGTCCTCGACGCGCGCCGGATCCTTCGGGACTGCAAAGGCGACCGGGACCTGGCCTTTGACCTCGTCGTGGATGCCGACGACGGCGACCTCGGCGATCCCGGGATGCGCCTGCACCGCCTCCTCGATTTCGCGCGTGCCGATCCGGTGACCCGCGACGTTGATCACGTCGTCGGTGCGGCCGAGCACGAAGTAGTAGCCGTCGGCGTCGCGCGTCGCCCAGTCGAACGTCGAGTACACGTCACGGCCGGGGATCGTCGTGAAGTACGTCGACACGAAGCGCTCGTCGTCGCCCCACACCGTGGTCATGCAGCCCGGCGGCAGCGGCGGCGCGATCGACAGCACGCCTTTCTCGCCGGTGCCGACATCGCGTCCGGTCGCGCCGTCGACGAGCTTAACGTCATAGCCGTACACGGGAAACGACGGCGAGCCGAACTTGCGCGGCGTGTCCTCGACGCCGAGTTGTGCGGCGAGAATCGGCCAGCCCGTCTCGGTCTGCCAATAGTTGTCGACGATCGCGACGCCGAGCGCATCGGCCGCCCAGCGCGCAGTCGGCTCGTCGAGCGGCTCGCCGGCGAGGAACAGATAGCGCAGCGACGAAAGATCGTGGCGGCGCATGAACGACACGTCCTGCTTCTTCAGCACGCGCGTCGCAGTGGGCGAGCTGAACATCGTCTTCACCTTGTGTGTCTCGACGATCTTCCACCAGATCCCCGCGTCAGGACGGATCGGCAGGCCTTCGTACATGATCGTCGGCGAGCCGTTGATCAGCGGCCCGTAGACGATGTACGAGTGGCCGACGACCCAGCCGATGTCGCTCGTGCAGAACATCGTCTCGCCGGCGGCCAGGCAAAAAATGCGGCGCATCGACGACGCGAGGGCGACGGCGTAGCCACCGGTGTCGCGCTGTACGCCCTTCGGCTGACCGGTCGTTCCCGACGTGAACAGGATGTACGACGGCTCCGACGATTCGAGCCATTCGCACGGAACGCGCGCACCGGCGTGCGCCTCGCGCTGTGTCTTGTAATCGATGTCGCGCGGCGCCCGCATAACGAGCGCTTCGTCGAGCCCTCGATTGACGAGGATGACGTTCGCGGGCGGATGGCGCGCGATCGCAAGCGCCTCGTCGACGAGCGGCTTGTAGCGGATCACCTTGCCGCTGCGCATGCCGGCGTCGGCGGTGATCATCAGTTTCGGCTTCGCGTTGTCGATGCGCGTGGCGAGGCTCGCGGCCGCGAAGCCGCCGAACACGACCGAATGAATCGCGCCGATGCGCGCGCATGCAAGCATCGCGAACACGGCCTCGGCGATCATCGGCATGTAGATCAGCACGCGGTCGCCGCGCCCTACGCCATGCGCCTTCAGCATCGCCGCGACGCAGTTCACCTCGTCGTGAAGTTGCGCGTACGTGTACTGCGCCTCCTGCCCCGTCTCCGTGGACAGGTAGATCAGCGCCGCCTGGTCCTTGCGCTGCGCGAGATGGCGATCCACCGCGTTGTGGCAGAGGTTCGTGCGGCCGCCCACGAACCAGCGCGCGAACGGCGGCCGCGAATAATCGAGCACCTTCGTAAACGGCGTGTGCCAATCGACGAGCTGTGCCTCGTCGCGCCAGAAACCGTGTCGATCTTCGATGCTTCGGCGATGGAAGTCCTGGTAGGTCTGCATGGCGTCGCGCCCTTCGATCTGATCCCCGATCCCTGACACCCGATCCCTGCTACGGATGCGTATCCGCCCCCACGCGCACCACCGTCCGCCCGCGTGCCATTCCCTTCAGATACGCGTCGAAATGCGTCGGCAGCTCGTCGAAGTCGATCGTGCGTACTTCGTCGTGCACGCGATCCGGCCGCCAGTCGACGGCCAGCTTGTTCCACAGCGTCTGCCGCAGCGTCATCGAGCAGTTGGCGCTGTCGGTGCCGAGCAGGTGCACGCCGCGCAGGATGAACGGCGCGACCGTCGTGTTGAGCTTCATGTCCGCGGCGAGCCCGACGGCCGCGACGGTGCCGGCAACCTTCGACGTCGCGAGCAGCCATGCGAGCACGTCGCCGCCGAGGTTGTCGACTGCACCCGCCCACGTCGACTTCTCGAGCGGACGGATGTTGGCGAGCTCGAGCGAGCTGCGCAGCACGACGTCGCGCGCGCCGATGCGCCGCAGGTAGTCCGATTCGCGCGCCTTGCCGGTGATCGCGACGACGTCGTAGCCCTGCTTGGCGAGGATTTCGATCGCCACGGAACCGACCCCTCCGGTGGCGCCCGTCACCGCGACCGGGCCGTTTTCGGGCGCGAGCCCGTTGTGCTGCATCAGGTGAATGGCAAGCGCAGCGGTGAAGCCGGCGGTGCCGAGCGTCATCGCGTCGAACGCCGTCATGCTCTCCGGCCGGCGCACGATCCAGTCGGCGGGCACGCGCACGTATTCCGAGTAGCCGCCGTCGTGCGAGACGCCGAGGTCGTAGCCGGTGACGATCACCTTGTCGCCACGCTTCCAGCGAGGATCGTTGCTCGACTCGACGGTTCCCGCCATGTCGATGCCGGCGACGGTCGGGAACTTGCGCATGATCTTGCCGGCCCCGCCGTACGACAGCGCGTCCTTGTAGTTGATCGTCGAGTACTTCGTTCTGATGACGACGTCGCCCGGGTCGAGATCGTCGATCGACATGTCGACGAAGCGGCTCGACACGACCTTGTCCTGCTCGAACGTGCGATAGGCCTTGAATGTCTGCACCGGAGTCTCCTTGAGGTGGACGATTGGTTTTGTTCGAGTTGAACTACGAGGCTGGCGCGGCGCCGCCGTCGGTGACGTGCGGGAGCGCCATGTAGTCGCGCGTGCGCATCTCGATCAGGCGGCTGACCGTACGCGGAAATTCCCACGCGTTCGGGCCTTCCGTATACAGCGCTTCGGCCGGGACGGCCGCGGAGGCGACGAGCTTCACGCGATGATCGTACAGGATGTCGATCAGCCAGGTGAAGCGCCGGGCCTGGTCGGCCGACTCGACGCCGAGCCGCGGGATGTCCGAGACGAAGACGACGGCGAAGCGCCGCGCGAGCTCGAGATAGTCGCGCTGGGAGCGCGGACCGTCGCAGAGCGCCTTGAAATCGAACCATACGACGCTTCCCGCCCGCTGCCGGGCCGCGACGGCGCGGCCGTCGAGCACGACCTGCGTCGCCTCGTTGGGGCCGCTGCGCATCGCCTCGAACGCGCTCGCCATCGCGGCGTCGGCGGCCGGACCGGCGGGCACGTGGAACGTGGCGACGTGCTCGAGCGTCCGCAGCCGGTAGTCGACGCCGGCATCGACCTCGACGACGTCGAGCCATTCCTTGATCAGCGCGATCGCCGGCAGGAAACGCTCGCGCAGCAGGCCGTTCGGCCACAGCCCGTCGGGCGGATAGTTCGAGGTCGTCACCAGCACGACGCCGCCCTCGAACATTCCGGAGAGCAGGCGGCCGAGAATCATCGCGTCCGCGATGTCGTTCACGTGGAATTCGTCGAAGCACACGAGCCGGAAGCGCTGCGCAATCCTCGCCGCCACCTTCGCCAGCGGATCCGCTTCAGACTTGAGCTCGGCCAGGCCGGCGTGCACGTCGCGCATGAACGCGTGGAAGTGCACGCGCGTCTTGCGCCGGATCGGCACGGTCGCGTAGAAGCTGTCCATCAGCAGGCTCTTGCCTCGACCGACGCCGCCCCACAGGTACACGCCGCGCGGGACCGGCGGTGCGGCGAACAGGCGCTTCAGCGCGTTTTGACGTGCCGTCTTGAACGCGGCGAGCTCGTCGGCGAGTTGCGTGAGGCGCTCGAGCGCCGCCATCTGCGCGTGGTCGAGCGTCGCGCGCCGCTCGTCGAGCAGCGGCTCGAGATACTCGATGAGGCCGCCCTGGCGGCGCGAGACCTGGCCGGGATCGTCGGCCCCGATCATGCCGTGGGCACCACACCGACCAGGGAACGCGCGGGGAGCCCTCTCGGGAGCGTCGACAAAGCAATAGGGGCGCGCAGCAGCTTATGAGACGGCTTAAAGGTTCAGCGTGCGCTTGTCGACCGCCAGCGCCGCCTCGCGCGTGACTTCGGACAGCGTCGGATGCGCATGGCAGATGCGCGCGATGTCCTCGCTCGACGCGCCGAACTCCATCGCGACCACGCCTTCGGCAATCAGCTCCGAAACCAGCGGACCGATCGCGTGCATGCCGAGGATGCGATCGGTTTTGGCGTCGGCGAGAAACTTGACGAAGCCGGTCGTGTCGCCCATCGCGCGGGCCCGGCCGTTCGCCGAGAACGGGAAGCTGCCGCTACGGTAGGCGACGCCCTCTTTTTTGAGCTGCTGCTCGGTCCTGCCGACCCACGCGATCTCCGGCGACGTGTAGATGACCCACGGAATCGTGTTGAAGTCGACGTGGCCGTGCTGGCCGGCGATGCGTTCCGCGACGGCGACGCCCTCGTCTTCCGCCTTGTGCGCGAGCATCGGCCCGCGCACGACGTCGCCGATCGCCCACACGTTCGGAAGGCTCGTCCGGCATTCGGCGTCGACGTCGACGAAGCCGCGCGAGTCAATTTTCAATCCGACCTTCTCGGCGCCGAGTCCTGCGGTCATCGGCACACGGCCGATGGCAACGATCAACTTGTCGAACGTCGTCGTCTGCGGCTTGCCCGCGGCATCTTTGTACGCAACGCTCACGCTGTCCTTGCCGACGTTCACTTTGTCGATCGTGACGCCGAGCTCGATCGCGATTCCCTGCCTCGCGAACGCCTTCTGCGCTTCCTTCGCAACCGCTTCGTCAGCGGTGCCGAGCAACGCCGGCAACGCTTCGAGGATCGTGACCTCCGACCCGAGACGGCGCCAGACACTGCCCATCTCGAGGCCGACGACACCCGCACCGACGACGCCGAGGCGCTTCGGCACGTGGGGGATCGCGAGCGCGCCGGCATTGTCGAGCACACGCTCGTTGTCGAACGCGACGCCAGGCAGTGCGCGCGGCGTCGAGCCCGTCGCGACGATGACGTGGCGCGCGCCGAGCGTCGCAGCGCCAGGCCCGTCGACTTCGATGCGCCACCTATCGCCGTCCTTGCCGGCAAACGACCCCCGGCCGTGGAACGATGCGATCCTGTTCTTTTTGAAGAGGTACGCGATGCCGTCGTTGTTCTGCGCGACGACCTTGTCCTTGCGCGCGAGCATCTTCGCGACGTCGATCGACAGCCCTTCGACGCGAATGCCGTGGTCGGCGAACGCGTGCCCCGCGTGCGCATAGTTCTCCGACGACTGCAGCAGCGCTTTCGACGGAATGCAGCCGACGTTCGTGCACGTGCCGCCGAGCGCGGACTTGCCGCCGCTTCGCGACCAGTCGTCGACGCAGGCGGTGGCGAAGCCGAGCTGCGCGGCGCGAATCGCCGCAACGTAGCCGCCGGGGCCGCCGCCGATGACGACAACGTCGAAGGATTGCGGGTCGGGCATCGAGTGTCAGTTATTGTTGATTATTCGGCGCGGCGCGCTCACAGATCGAGCAGCAGCCGTGCGGGATCCTCGAGCGCTTCCTTGATCGCGACGAGCGACAGCACCGCCTCGCGTCCGTCGATGATCCGGTGGTCGTACGACTGCGCGAGGAAGTTGATCGGTCGCACGACCACCTGGCCGTTCTCGACGACAGGCCGCTCGCGCGTCGCGTGGACGCCGAGGATCGCGGACTGCGGCGGATTGATGATCGGCGTCGACAGCATCGAGCCGAACACGCCGCCGTTGCTGATCGTGTACGTGCCGCCGGTCAGTTCCTCGACGGTCAATTTCCCTTCCTGCGCGCGCTTGCCGTAGTCGCCGATCTGCTTTTCGATTTCGGCGATCGAGAGCTGGTCGGCGTCGCGGATGATCGGCACGACGAGGCCGCGCGGGCTGCCGACCGCGATGCCAATGTCGTAGTAGCCGTGATAGACGATGTCGCTGCCGTCGATCGATGCGTTGACGAGCGGGAATTTCTTCAGCGCGTGCACGACGGCCTTCACGAAAAAGCCCATGAAGCCGAGCTTGACGCCGTGCTCCTTCTCGAAGCGCTCCTTGTAGCGATTGCGCAGGTCGATGACCGGCTGCATGTTCACTTCGTTGAACGTCGTCAGGATCGCCGCCGTCGATTGCGATTCCACCAGGCGCTCCGCGATCCGGGCGCGCAGCCGCGACATCGGCACGCGCTGCTCGGGGCGTGCGCCTTGCGTCGCTTGCGGCGGCGCGATGACCGGTGCCTTCG
>DATEIQ010000308.1:0-2656 GCA_035278845.1 Casimicrobiaceae bacterium
GCCGCTCGCGCCGCAGGACGTCGTACAGGCGCGGCCGGCTGAACTTCGCGAGCGTGATCGGCGGTGGAGAGGCTGGGGACCGCGGCATCGTGGCGATTTACGGGCGACGGATTGTAGCTAGCGCGGTGTTCGCCGGACCCATGGGCACGCAACTTGCCACAAGGCATCGTGTTTTTCGATTCGCGTCACTTCCGAAAGATTCCATGCCCGATACGAACACAGAGAAAGCGCGCGCCTACATGCACAAGCTGCTGGCGGCGATGAGCGAGGCCGGCGGTTCCGATCTCTTCATCGCAAACGATTTCCCGCCCAGCATGAAGGCGCACGGCAACATCAAGCCGCTGTCGGGCCAGAAACTGACCGGGCAGGTCACCCGCGAGCTGGCGTACTCGATCATGACCGACCGCCAGCGCGAGGAGTTCGAGCGCGAATTCGAGTGCAATTTCGCGATCACGCTCCCCGATCGATCGCGCTTTCGCGTGAACGTGTTCGTGCAGCAGCAGTACGTCGGCATGGTGGTGCGCACGATCGCCGCCGAGATCCCGACGGTCGAAAAGCTCGGGCTGCCGTCGATACTCGAGCAGATTGTCATGCACAAGCGTGGCCTCGTGCTGGTCGTGGGCGCCACGGGCTCCGGAAAGTCGACGTCGCTCGCGGCGATGATCGACCATCGCAACCGAACGTCGTCGGGCCACATCATCACGATCGAGGACCCGGTCGAGTACGTGCACGAGTCGAAGGGCTGCCTCGTCACGCATCGCGAGGTCGGCGTCGACACGCAGTCGTGGCATCACGCGCTGAAGAACACGCTGCGGCAGGCGCCGGACGTCATCCTGATCGGCGAGATCCGCGATGCCGAGACGATGGAGCACGCGATCGCGTTCGCGGAGACCGGACATCTGTGCCTCGGCACGCTGCACGCGAACAGCGCCAACCAGACGCTCGACCGCATCATCAATTTCTTCCCGGACGAGCGGCGCAACCAGCTGCTGATGGATCTGTCGGCGAACCTGCGCGCGATCGTCTCGCAGCGCCTCGTGCGCAAGGAGAAGGGCGAGGGCCGCAAGGCGGCGGTGGAGATCCTGATCAACACGCCGACGATCGCCGAGCGCATATTCAAGGGTGAGTTCCACGAGCTCAAGACGATCATGTCGCGCTCGCGCGAACTCGGCATGCGGACGTTCGACTGGGCGCTGTTCGAGCTGTACAACGAGGGCCACATTTCATACGAGGAAGCGATCCGCAACGCCGATTCCGCGAACGAGCTGCGCCTCGCCATCAAGCTCAAAAGCACGCGGGGCGAGCCTGCGCAATCATCGGGACTTGCGCTGTCGTTCGACGGCGAGCCGATGTCGCAGGAGAAGAAGCGCGAGCTCGAGGATCGAGAGCTCGAGGCGATGCGCCTCGCGAAGCAGCAACGGCTCGAGGAAGCCGCCGCCGTCAAATAGCCGTTCAGGTGGGGCTGTCTTCCGGCGAGCGTTCCGCGAGCGCCTCGAGCCGAGCGCCGAGCGCATCGAGACGCGCCGCGAGCACGGCGGTCTCCTCCGCAAGCGCGCGGAAGTCCGCCGGGTGCGCGAGCACCTGTGCTTCGTCGCGCGCATAACTGCCGACGTTCGCGGCCACGCGCGTCGCCGCATATTCCGGCAGCTCGAGCATCCGCCGTCCCGCGTCAGCGACGCGCTGGCCAACGACGGGCCCCAGAATCTGCGCGCTCGCCTTTTCGACGAACCACGGCAGCGTCTGCGCGAGTTCCTTCAGCGTGCCGCCCAGTTCGACGTCGCCTTCCTCCGCCACGAGCTCGTTCCACCGCGAAGGATCGGCGAGAAACGCGGGAACGTTGTGTGGCGACAACGACAGCGACAGGTCCGGCGTGGCGCCGGCCAGCGGCGCACGTTCGAGCCTGCCTTGCGGATCGACCCGAAAGCCCGCGGTGACCGGCCCGATGCGAACCATGAACGCGCGGCCGGCATGAGCCGCCAGCCGGTCGCGCGCCCACGGCTCGTGCGCGAGCATCCGGTTCAGGGCCGTATTGGCGAGCGCCATGATCTCGCGCGATGGCCCCGTCAGGCGAGGGCGGGCGCCCCGGCCTGCTGGATCCCGGCGAGCAGCCATCCCGACGAGCCGTCCACCGGCTTAACGAGGTGCCAGAGCTCCTCGAACGGATGCGGATCGCGTGCGCCGTCTTCGCGCACCGCCCCGTGGAAGCGTACGCTCGCGATGTACTGATCGCCCTCGCGCACCACTTCGACGACGTCGGCATCGAGCGTCGCAACCTCGGTCGGCTGGTGCGCACCGCGTGTCGTGAGCTCGCGCACGATTTCCGCATGCATCTCGGGCGTCGTCACGTCGGCGAGCAGCGCGCGGTCACCACGGTCGTAGGCGGATTGCAGACGGTGGAATTGCTGCTTCGCCTGCTCGACGAATGGCGCCGGATCGAACCCCGGCGGAAACCGGTTGGCGGCGGGTGTCGCGTCGTTCGCGCCCCACTGCGTGCCGAACGCCGGCTCGCGTGTCGTCGTCTGGAGCGGTGGGCGCGCGCCGGCGCCGGCGGCCGCGTACTGCGGCCCGGCAGGGCGTGCGCTGCGCGCGGCGAAGGCGCGAAACAGCATGATCGCGCCGACGGCGAGCAGGCCGATCAGCAACAGGCTGCCCAATT
>DATEIQ010000309.1:0-2038 GCA_035278845.1 Casimicrobiaceae bacterium
CAGTGGAAACAGGCCTTCGCGTGCGAACGCAATTGCTGCGCGCGCGTCATCGAGCTGTGCCACCCAGCCGGAAATCGCCTGGCCGAGCGTGATCGGCGTCGCGTCCATCAAATGCGTGCGGCCGATCATCACGACATCGGCAAACGCCTTCGCCTTTGCGTCGAGTGTCGTGCGGAGCCGCTCGAGCGCGGGCAGCAATGCGCGGTCGAGCGCGTCGACGGTCGCGAGGTGCATGACGGCCGGGAACGTGTCGTTCGACGACTGACCACGATTGACGTCGTCGTTCGGATGGATCGGCTTCTTCGAACCGACGACGCCACCGGCGAGCTGGATCGCGCGATTGGCGATCACCTCATTGGCGTTCATGTTCGATTGCGTGCCCGAGCCCGTCTGGAAGACGACGAGCGGAAATTCGGCGTCGAGCTTGCCGTCGGCGACTTCCTGCGCTGCACGCGCGATCAGCGCCACCTTGTCGGGCGCGAGCTCGCCGAGCTCACCATTGGCGATCGCGGCCGCCTTTTTGAGGATGCCGAACGCCGTGATCACCGTGCGGCCCCAGCGGAAGCGCTCGACGCCGATCGGAAAGTTGTCGATCGAGCGCTGCGTCTGCGCGCCCCACAGATGATCGGCGGGCACGCGCACTTCGCCAAGCGCGTCCTTTTCGATCCTGACCGGATTGCCGGAGCCCATGCGCCGATGTTACTGCGTCGCTGCCGCACGCGTTCGCGCGGCCGTTCTGTTCCGCGGCGCCGGCTTGGCGCTGCCCTTGCGCGACGCCGCCTTGCCGCTCGCCACCAGTGCCGGCGGCCTCGGCACGGCCTTGCGCAACTCGGTGAGCAATGCGTGCTGGCGCGTGTCGAGCCCCGGATCCTCCTCCAGCGAGTCGAACACGCGGTTCAGTTTCTCCCGGTCCGATGCGTTGCGCATGAGCTTGGGCAGCGACCGCTTGGCCTGCACCGGCTCGAATTCGACGGCGAGCGTCTGCTCGTGCAGCAATTGCCGGAACTGGTCCTCGTCGATGTGGCGCAGCACCCCCGTCGGCGCGAGCAGCTCGCGCGTGTGCTCCATCTGCGCGAGACGGCGCTTGCCACCGCCCGCCTTCGCGACGAGGATGCCGGTGCGGATGATCGCTTCGGGCAGTCCGCCCTGGTCGATCTCGTCCAGCACCTGGCGCACGGCAGGTAATGCGCGCGGATCGAAACGCGTTTGCTTGCGAATGACGTCGCGCTGATCCGCCATTTGCAGCGACAGCATGTTGCCGTACACCTCGAAGAACGCGGCTTCGCGCGCAGCGTCGCGTAAGTCGCGATACAGATCGAGCGACGCGCTGACGTACGCCGCGAACAGAAGCTCGGCGCGGCGGCCGGCATTGTCAGGCGCGCGCGGGCGCCGGTTGGCGCGGACGAGCGCGGCGAGGTAGGGCAGGGACATCAGGAACGGATTGCGATCCGACAGCCACCAGCGCTGCACGCGCAGCGGATGCCACTCGCGCAACAGCTTCGCAAGCCATTCGGGCGTCGCCTCGCGCACCGCGGGGCGCACGAGCAGCTCGTACGCGCGCTCGGTGAGCTCCGACAGCGCCGCGACGGCCTCGAACGGCTTCTCGTCGACGCGATCGAATTTCTGCATCCGCTTCAGATCCTCGAGCTTGCGCTCGTGCAGCGTCACGTCGTACTCGACGGTGCCGCCGTCGTTCGTGCGCTCGTGGATCTCCATCCCGTACAAACCGGGCGGCAGCGCCTGGATGTACTTCAGCACCGACACGATCTGCGTGTGCTCCTTCTTCGCGACCTTGCCGGAGACGAAGATGCCGAGGTGTCCGATGTCTTCGTGAATCAGCCCGACGATCGTCTGGCCGTTGGCCTTGATCTCCTCGGTGCTCGAATAGATGTCGCTGATCCAGTTGAACGCCTGCTGCGGCGGCGTGATGTTGTCGCCCATCGACGCGAAGAGGATGATCGGCGCCTTGATCTGCCGCAGGTCGAACGCGTTGCCGCCCGCCTCGCGCACGTCGCCTTTCCACAGCTTGTTGCCGACG
>DATEIQ010000310.1:0-16868 GCA_035278845.1 Casimicrobiaceae bacterium
CGCGGACGCCTATCGATGGAGCGCCGCAAGCTGCTCGACCGCGAGGCGAATCGCGCCCTCGGGTCGCGCGGATTCACGCCCAACGGCTACGCCCGCCTGGTCGCGGACGACGCGCGCCTGCACCGCGACGACGCGCCTCCGGTCGCATCGCGGTCGGGCGTCGCGAAAGCGGCTGCAGCGAGCTTCACGCGCGTATCGTGGAAGCCGATCGACGCACGGGTGTCGGCCGCCGCCGACATGGCCTTCACGTACGGCAGCTACCGCGAGACCGATCGCACCGGCCAGGTGCGCGACGGCTACTACGCACACTTGTGGCTGCGCGATGCGCAGGGTGCGTGGCAACTCGCCTACGACGTCGTGCTGCCTGCGCCTCCGCGCTGACGGAATAGCGCTTCGACCGAGATTGTTTGCCCGCCTGCAGAGAGTGCCGCAGGAGGGCGAAACGCGTGCCCGTAACTGCGGAATCGTCGCAGGAGGGCTCATGAAGCGAATTCCCGTTTTGTTTCTCGCGCTGTCGCTCGTCTTGTTCGTTGCACCGGTCCAGGCATCGTTTCATTTGTTTCGCATCGACCAGGTGTTCTCGAACGCCGACGGCACGATCCAGTACGTCGTGATGCGTGAAGTCACCGGATCGGATGGCGAGGGCTTCTGGACCGGGCATCAGCTCGAAACGACGAGCCTCGCGGACGCGAAGCAGGAGTTCACCTTCCGGACCGACCTGCCGTCGCAGGCGACGGCCAGTCGCAAGGTGCTGATCGCGACGAGCGGTTTCGCCGCGCTCAATCTGGTCACGCCCGATTACACGATTCCCAACGGCTTCATCCCGGTCGGCGGCGGCAAGCTCGATTACGCGGACGGCACGGATCAAATCAACTATCCGGCGCTCCCCACCGACGGCGCGACGGCGATCACCCGCAATGGGACGCCGGTGGCCGCCACGCCGACGAATTTCGCCGGCGTGACGGCGACGTTGAATCTCGGTCCGCCTGCGGGCGTGTCGCCCGATCTCAATCAGCACGGGCTCACCGGCTCGTGGTTCGAGCCCGCGACCAGCGGACAGGGCATCGAAGTCGAGTTCTTCCCCAACCTCGTCGCGCAGGGCACTGCATTCGTCCAGGGCGCCTGGTTCACCTTCGACGTCACGCCTGCGGGAGGCGCCGACCGCCAGCGCTGGTACACGTTCAGCGGCAACGGCCAGAGCGGCGCGGCAAACGTTCCGGTCGCGATTTTTCGCAATGTCGGAGGCAACTTCAACGCGCCGCCGGTTACCAGCGCGACCGCGGTCGGCACCGGCACGCTGTCCTTCAGCGATTGCGCCAACGGCGCGTTCGCATACACGTTCACCGACGGAAGCAATCGCAGCGGGACCATTCCACTGCTGCGGCTGTTGCCGAACGTCACATGCGCCGCAGGCACGGCGCCCGGGACGAACGCCGACTTCGCGCTGTCCGGAAACTGGCTCGATCCTGCGACGTCCGGACAGGGCTTCGTATTCGACGTGAATCCGAATCTGCCGTTCATGTTCGCCACTTGGTACACGTATGCGCCGGCCGGGCAGACGGCGGGCGCGGCGGGCCAGCGCTGGTTCACCGCACAGGGAAGCTACACGCCCGGCAGCCGGTCGATGACGCTGCCGCTGTTCGCCACCACGGGCGGTGTCTTCGATCAGACGTCGAATCCCGGGCCTTCCACCAATCAAGTCGGGACCGCAACCGTCACGTTCGCGAGTTGCACGTCGGCACAGGTGCAGTTCAATTTCACGGCCGGGAGCAGTGCGGGGCAAACGGGCACGATCACGCTTTCCCGCATCGGGCCCGTGCCTCCAGGATGCACGCAGGCCGCCTCGATGACGGCACCGGTGATGCCCGGCTATCCGGGTTACGGGCCGATGTAAAAGGTTCGTTGAAGGGGGTCGGAGACGAATTGCGCATGCGGCGCGTGATTCGACTCTGACCCCATTCAAACCGACTCTGACTCGCGGCGGCGCTCACCCACGAATGCGAAATCGACGTCGGGCTTGCGCCCGGCGACGACGTCGGCAAGGCCGCGTCCCGACCCGCATGCCATCGTCCAGCCGAGCGTGCCGTGACCGGTGTTGAGGAACAGGTTGCGATACCGCGTGCGCCCGATCAGCGGTGCGTTCGACGGCGTCGCGGGGCGCAAACCGGTCCAGTAACGAACGCTCGCGCGGTTCCCCGCATCGGGAAAGAGCTCGAACGTCCGCGCCGTCAGCGCCTCGCAGCGCGTCGGATTGAGTGACGTTTCCCAGCCGTTCAGCTCCGCCGTTCCTGCGACGCGCAATCGATTTCCGAGACGCGTCAGCACGATCTTCCACGCGAAATCGGTGAGCGACACCGTCGGCGCACCCATGTGGTCGTCGATGTCGATCGTGGCCGAATAACCCTTCGCCGGATAGATGTTCGCCGGCACGTGGATCGGGGCGAGCAGGAACGGGCTGTAGCTTCCGAGCGCCATCACATAGGCATCGGCCGCCAGCGTGTCGAAACGGCCGTCGCGCACGACGCGCACGTGCTCGATCGCATCGCCGCGCGGGACGACCGCCTGGATCTCCGTGCCCCATTCGAAGGCGACGCCGTGCTCGGCCGCCATCCGCGCGAGCTCCGCGGCGAACCGCTGCGCATCGCCCGATTCGTCGGTGGCGGTGAAAATGCCGCCCGCGACATGATCGCGGCACTGCGCGAGCGCAGGCTCGATGGCCACGCATTCGTCCGGCGTCTTGACGTCGCGGTCGCAGCCGTATTCGCGCATCAGTCCGGCCGCCTCGACACCGCGCTCGAATTCGTCGCGCTCGGTGTAGAACTGCAGGATGCCGCGCTCGAGCTGGTCGTATTGGATGCCCGTTTCCGCGCGCAGCGCCTGCAGGCAGTCGCGCGAATAGAGCGCGAGGTTCAGGCACTGGATCGTGTTGTACCGCGTTCGCGACGGCAGGCACTCGATCAGGAACTGCACGCCCCAGCGCCATTGCCGCCAGTCGAGCCGCGGCCGAAACAGCAGCGGCGCGTCGTCCCGTGCGAGCCACTTCAGGATCTTGAGCGGCGCGCCGGGGTTCGCCCACGGCTCCGCGTACGAGACGGAAATCTGCCCGCCGTTGGCGAACGACGTCTCGAGCGCGGCGCCGGGCTGGCGGTCGACGACCGTCACCTCGTGGCCATCGCGAGCGAGATACCACGCGGAGGTGACGCCGACGACGCCGCCCCCCAGGACGAGCACGCGCATCAGGCCACCGCAGCCTCGAGCGGAGCGCACGTGCAGAACAGATTGCGATCGCCGTAGACGTTGTCGACGCGCGCGACCGGGCTCCAGTACTTGCTGGCCGAAAGCGTCGCGACCGGATAGGCCGCCTGCCGCCGTGAGTACGCATGCCGCCAATCGTCCGCGCACACCGCGGTCGCGGTGTGCGGCGCGTGCTTCAGCGGATTGTCGTCCCGGTCGAGCAGGCCGTTCTCGATCTGCCGGATTTCGTCGCGAATCGCGATCATCGCGTCGACGAAGCGATCGAGCTCGGCCTTCGACTCGCTTTCGGTGGGCTCGACCATCAGCGTCCCCGCGACCGGGAAGCTCATCGTCGGCGCGTGGAATCCGTAGTCGATCAGCCGTTTCGCGACGTCCTCGACTTCGATGCCGGCCGCGGCCTTCAGCGGCCGCAGATCCAGGATGCATTCGTGCGCGACGAGGCCTCTGGGCCCGCTGTACAGGATCGGATAGTGCGGCGCGAGGCGCTTCGCGACGTAGTTCGCGGCGAGGATCGCGCACTGCGTCGCCCCGGCAAGCCCGCTTCCACCCATCATCGTCACGTACATCCACGAGATCGGCAGGATCGACGCGGAGCCGTAGGGCGCGGCGCAGACGGCGCCGATCGCCTCGCCGCGCGCGGCCATGTACCGATGCCCAGGCAGAAAGGGTGCGAGGTGCGCTTTGCAAGCGACGGGGCCTACACCGGGCCCGCCGCCGCCGTGCGGGATGCAGAACGTCTTGTGCAGATTGAGATGCGAGACGTCGGCGCCAAATCGTCCAGGCGCAGCAAGACCGACAAGCGCATTCAGGTTGGCGCCATCGACGTAGACCTGACCGCCGTGCGCGTGCACGATTTCGCACAGCCGCACGATCGAGCGCTCGAACACGCCGTGCGTCGACGGATACGTGACCATGATCGCGGCGAGGTCGTTGCGGTGTTGCGCGGCCTTCGCTTCGAGATCGGCGAGGTCGACGTTGCCGTCGCGATCGCATGCCACGACGACGACGCGCATCCCGGCCATTTGCGCCGACGCCGGATTGGTCCCGTGCGCCGACGACGGAATCAGGCAGACGTCGCGATGCTTCTGGCCGCGGCTCGCGTGCCAGGCCTTGATCATCAGCAGCCCGGCGTATTCGCCCTGCGAGCCGGCGTTGGGCTGCAGCGAGACGGCATCGTAGCCGGTAACGGCGCAAAGGCTCGTCTCCAGCTGACCGATCATTTCGACGTAGCCCTGCACCTGGTCCGGCGGAGCGAACGGATGAAGCGCGCCGAACGCAGGCCACGTGACCGGCAGCATCTCGGACGTCGCGTTGAGCTTCATCGTGCACGAGCCGAGTGGAATCATCGTGCGATCGAGTGCGAGATCCTTGTCCGCGAGCGCCCGCAGGTAGCGGAGCATCGCGGTTTCGCTGCGATGCGCGGAGAACACCGGATGCGTCAGGAACGACGTCGTGCGCGCCAGCGCTGCGGGAATCGCATCGCCGACCTCGGCATCGACGGAGGCGACATCGAACGCCGGCTCCTTCCCCGCGAGAATCCGCCAGAGCGCAGTCACGTCCGCGCGCGTCGCCGTTTCGTCGAGCGACACGCCGAGCGTCGCGTCGTCGATCCGGCGCAAGTTGTATCCGGCCGCGATCGCGCGCGCATGGATCGCGGAGGTCGCAGCGCCCGTCGCGAACGTCACCGTGTCGAAAAACGCTTGCCCCGCGCCGTGCACGCCGAGCTTGCGGCATCCTGCGGCGAGGATCGCGGCGAGCCGGTGCGTGCGCCGCGCGATCGTGCGCAGTCCCTCCGCACCGTGGTACACCGCATACATGCTCGCCATCACCGCGAGCAGCACCTGCGCCGTGCAGATGTTGGACGTCGCCTTCTCGCGCCGGATGTGCTGCTCGCGCGTCTGCAGCGCGAGCCGGTACGCGGGCGCGCCAGCGGCGTCGACGCTGACGCCGACGAGCCGACCCGGCAGCGAGCGCTTGAACGCGTCGCGCGTGGCCATGAACGCGGCGTGCGGGCCGCCGAAGCCCATCGGCACGCCGAAGCGCTGCGACGACCCGACGACGACGTCGGCGCCCCACTCTCCGGGCGGCGTGAGCAACGTCAGTGCGAGCAGATCGGATGCGACGACGCACGACGCGCCGCTCGCGTGAATGGCCCTGACGAGCGCGCGGTCATCGCGCACGTCGCCGTTCGCACCCGGATATTGCAACAACACGCCGAAGGCGCCGACCGCCAGCGCATCGGCTGCCGGTCCAACGACGACCTCGATGCCGAGCGGTGTCGCGCGCGTGCGAACGACGTCGCGCGTCTGCTCGAACACGTCGTCCGCGACAAAAAAGCGCGTGCTATTCGACGTGCCCACCCGCTGGCACAATGTCATCGCCTCGGCCGCGGCGGTCGCCTCGTCGAGCATCGAGGCGTTCGCGATCGCCATGCCGGTCAGATCGCAAACCATCGTCTGAAAGTTGAGCATCGCTTCCAGCCGTCCCTGCGAAATCTCTGGCTGGTATGGCGTGTAGGCCGTGTACCAGGCCGGATTCTCGAGAACGTTGCGAAGAATGACGCCGGGCGTTTCGGTGCCGTAATAACCCTGGCCGATGAACGACTTCAGCACGCGGTTCTTCGCGGCGAGCGCGCGAAGTTGCGCGAGCGCTTCCGCTTCGCTGCGCGGTTCCGGCAGCGCAAGGTCACCTGCGAGCCGGATCGACGGCGGCACCACGGCGTCCATCAGCGCGCCGCGCGACGGAAAACCGATCGCATCGAGCATCGCCTGCTGCTCGTGCGCGCTCGGCCCGATGTGGCGCGCGATGAACGCGCCGTGATTCTCGAGCGCGGCGAGTGCCGGCGTTTCCTTCGAGGCGACGTCGTTCACGACAGTCTCGCTCACGCGTCCGCTATCAGCTTCGAATACGCGGCGGCGTCGAGAAACGCGTCGACCGCCGCCGCATCGCTCGGTCGCAAGCGGAACAGCCACGCCGTGTAGGCGTCCTCGTTCACCGCTTCCGGGCTTCCCGCAAGAGCTTCATTACCCCCGACAATTTCGCCGGCCAGCGGCGCATAGACGTCGCTCGCGGCTTTGACCGATTCGACGACGGCGCACGCTTCGCCGGCCGCCACCATGCGGCCCGCCTTGGGCAACTCGACGTACACGAGGTCGCCGAGCGCAGCCTGCGCGTGATCGGTGATGCCGATCGTTACGGTTCCGTCGCTCTCGGTGCGAATCCATTCGTGGCTGTCGGTGTACCTGCGGTCGTTCGGAACGTTCATCGTGCCTCCTTTTGGAAAATCGTCAGGCGACGAGCACTTTGCCGTTGCGCACGAACGGCGTCTTCACGACGCGAGTGGCGAGCTTGCGGTCGCGCACTTGGGCATGCACGGTGTCGCCGACAGCAACCTGGGCTGGCAACCGTGCAAGCGCGATCGATTGCTTCATCGTCGGCGAGAACGTGCCGCTCGTGATTTCGCCTTCTCCATGCGGGGTGTGTACCTTTTGATGCGCGCGCAACACGCCTCCCGGGTCCAGCAGCAGCAGCCCCGCCAGCGTGCGCGTCGGCCGTCGCGCGACGAGCGCCGGCCTGCCGACGAAGTCGCGCGCGTTCGCGAGGTCGACGGTCCAGCTCAAGCCCGATTCGAGCGGCGTCACCGTTTCGTCCATGTCCTGGCCGTAGAGATTCATCCCCGCTTCGAGTCGCAGCGTATCGCGCGCAGCGAGCCCGCATGGCGCGACGCCCTGCGCGGCGAGCGCTCGCCAAAGCGCCTCGACCTGCGATCCGGGCGCCACGATTTCGAAGCCCTCTTCTCCGGTGTAGCCGGTGCGGGCGACGAAAAGGTCGCCGAACGACGTGGCAACGCTCGTCGCCTGGAACGGTTTCAGCGCAGCGGTCGCGCTCTCCGTTTCGGGAATCGCCCGCCATGTCTTGGCGCGTGCATTCCGGCCTTGCACGGCGATGATTGCCAGATCGGCGCGCGGTGTGATCCGCACGCCGGGAAACTCTTTCGCGGCCAGCGCCGTGAGCCACCCGATGTCTTTCTCGGCCGTCGCGGCATTCACGACCAGGCGAAAGAAATCGTCGCGCAGTAAGTAGGCGATCAGGTCGTCGAGCACGCCGCCATCCTCGCGCAGCAGGCACGAATAGAGCGCCTTGCCGGGAATCGTCAGCTTCGCGACGTCGTTTGCGAGCGCTCGCCGCAGGAAGTCGCGGGCGGCGTTACCCTCGACATCGACGACGCGCATGTGCGAAACGTCGAACATGCCGGCATCGCGCCGCACCGCGTGATGCTCGTCGACCTGCGAGCCGTAGTGCAGCGGCATGTCGTAGCCGCCGAAATCGACCATGCGCGCGCCCGACGCGCGGTGGACGGCGTTGAGCGGTGTGATCCTGAGCACGCGACCTCCGGCCAAAAAACGAAAGGGCGGCGCGGATGTCCGCGTCGCCCCGTCTGTCCTTTTACCTGAGAGATTGCGATCGCAAGAAACGACTCGCGCGACCGGTGCCCCTTCGGTGGATCGCGCGCTTCAAGCGTTGCGCGCGACCGCTCTCCAGATCGTGTGCCTCTCCGTGCAGTCCTTTTGCCTGAGCGGTTTCGGGATTACGCCTTCGGCGGCGTCTGGCTGCGACGCGCTCTCCTGCACGGTCGCCGGCAGCTTAGCACAACCATACGCCGCTCGTGCGGCGCACCACCTGCCCTATTTCTTGAGGTTCAGGATCAGGTGAACCATCTTCTTGACGTCGTCGTCCTTGACGTTCGGATTCGGTGGCATCGGCACCGGACCCCACACGCCGGAACCGCCCTTCTTGATCTTGTCGGCGAGTTTCGCCGGAGCGGACGCATCGCCCTTGTACTTGTTGGCGACGTCCACGTACGACGGTCCGATCACCTTCTTGCTTTCGGCGTGACAGGCGTTGCAGCCGTTCTTCTTCATCATGTCTTCGAGTTCGTCGGCAACGGCGGTGCCGGCGATCGTCATCGTCGCCGCCAGCAGCAGGATCGGGATCTTCTTCATCGTGACTCCAACGGTTTCGGAAATTGGGAAAACGGGATGGTACGGCGGGTGCCCGTAATCCAAACATAGCATGGATCAAGGCTCGGCCAGCGCGGCGGGAATCGCCTCGTACGCAGTCAGCGGCGGCAGGCAGCGCATGCCCCGGCATACCCATGCGGCCGCACCGCCGGCCGGAACCGCGCCCTTGCGCAATGCATCCGGGACGTCCGCGCCGGCCAGGTCGACCGCCACGACGTCCGGCCGCAGCGTTTGCTCGAGCGCCCGCTGCCACGCGTGCGTCTCGTCCGCGTCGCCCGCCAGCACGACTGTCGACGGCGGCGCGAGCAGGCGCTCGAGCGCGACGAGCAGCGTCGACTGCGAACCCGGCGATTCCACCAGGCCGACGGCGAAGAGCTTGACCGTCCGCTCCGCAGCCTCGACGTATCGCGGCTGCGCCGCGAGATGGCCGAGCGCGATCAGCGCCTGCGCCGCGACGCCGTTGCCCGACGGTGTGGCGTTGTCGTGCGCGGGCTTCGTGCGATGGAACAAACGCTCGTGATCGTGGCTCGTGAACCAGAATCCGCCCCGCTCGCGGTCTTCGAAGCGATCGAGCAGCACGTCGGCCATGCGAACGGCGAGATCGTAGTCCTGCCGCCGGAAGCGGGTCTGCATCGCTTCGAGCAGCGCCGCGAGCAGAAACGCGTGATCGTCGAGATAGGCGTCGAGCGCGACGTCGTCGCCATGGCGCGTCGCGTAGAGGCGGCCGTCGCGCCATGCGGTGCGCACGAGCGTGTCGAGGGCCGTGAACGCGAGATCCGCCCATTTCGGCTGGTCGAGCGCGCGGGCCGCTCGCGCGAGCGCCGCGATCATCAGCGCGTTCCACGACGTGAGGATCTTGTCGTCGCGGCCCGGCCGCACGCGCTCGTCGCGCGCCTTGAACAGCGCCATCCGCGCGCCGGCCAAACGAGTCTGCACGTCGGGCAGCGACAAACTGAATCGCGCCGCGATCTCGTCGACCGACGCGACGACGCGCAGATTCCACGCGTGGCCCTCGAAGTTGGGGGGCCCGTCCAGCCCGTAGTGCGGAGCCGCGACCTGCCACTCGTCGTCGCGCAGCACGGCGCGAACCTGCTCGCGCGTCCAGACGTAGAAGCGGCCTTCCTCGCCTTCGCTGTCGGCGTCGAGGCTCGAATAGAACGCGCCATCGGCGGACCGCATCTCGCGCACGAGCCAGCCGACGATGCCGCGTGCAACGTCGCCGTACGCGGGGTTGGCGGTCGCGCGCGCGGCATCGGCATAGAGCGCGAGCAGCGCGGCGTTGTCGTATAGCATCTTCTCGAAATGCGGAATCGACCACTGCGCATCGACGCTGTAGCGGCAGAAGCCACCGCCCAGTTGATCGTGGATGCCGCCCGCCGCCATCCGTTGCAACGTGGTCTCGACGATCGGCTGCGCGTCGTCGTCCGCGTGCAGCGTCCACGCGCGCAGACAGAAATCGAGCTCGGCCGCATGCGGGAATTTGGGTGCTTCGCCGAATCCGCCGTCGACGCGGTCGAAGCGGTCCTTCAATCCGGCCAGCGCGCGCCTGGAGGCATCGCGCGGCAGCGGTCCCGCCGACACTCCGGGCTCGAGCATCTGCATCGCGCGCGACAGTCGCTCGCCTTGCTCCGCGACGGCCGGGCCGCGCTCGTGATACGCGGCCGCGACGCGCGGCAATAGATCGAGAAACCCGGGCATGCCGTAGCGCGATTCTTTCGGGAAGTACGTGCCCGCGAAGAACGGGATACCGTCGGGCGTCAGGAAGATCGTGAGCGGCCAGCCGCCCGAGCGCCGCGTCATCAGCGCGTGCGACATCTGGTAGATCTGGTCGAGGTCGGGACGCTCCTCGCGGTCGACCTTGATGTTCACGAATGCGGAATTCATCGCTGCGGCCACGGCCGGGTCCTCGAACGACTCGTGGGCCATCACGTGACACCAGTGGCATGCGGAATAGCCGATCGAAAGGAGAATCGGCTTGTTCTCGCTTTTAGAGAGAGTGAGCGCTTCCTCACTCCAGGGATGCCAGTCGACGGGATTGTCCGCGTGCTGCCTCAGGTAGGGACTCGTGGCGGCAGCGAGGCGGTTGGGCATGAAGGATCGGGGATTCTGGATCGAAGATCGAACGGCAGCGCCATTGGCGCCGCAAACGCGCCGACGATCCGCTTCGATCAGTCAGACCGTCACATTACGCCAACGCTCCCTCGATCTTCGATCCTCTCGATCCTGAATACTGAATCCTCGATCCTAGAAGTTGGCGTCCACCGGCTCGAACGCCACGCGCTCGAAATCGCCGCCGCGCTGCACGATTCGCGTCAGCTTGAACTTCTGCAGCGGGCCCGACTCGTCGCATCGCATGACGCGATTCAGCACGAACGCGCGCGGCGACATCACGAGCGTCGCCGGTTCCTCCGGTGATTCGGCGAGCAGTATCGCCGCAACCGGCGCTTCCTCGGTGCCGTTCGGATTGACGAGGCGCACGGCGAAAACCTTCGGATCGCCGGGCCAGAGCTTGAGCGAAAGGGAGATCGCGCCTTCCGCCTCGATCGAAATTCGCGAGACGTAGCCAAGCCGCGGCTGCGAATCCTCGCGCACGACGACGAGCTGGTCGAGAAACCAGTGATAGTTGCCGTCACCCTGGTGCTTGATCGTTGCGTCGCGCCATTCGGACACGCCGTACCATTTTTCCCACGGCCAGCTTCGCTCCGCCTCCTCGCGCCGGCGATCGAAATCGGCAATGCCGCCTACCGCTTGCAGATAGCGCGTCGGATCGACATCGCGTCCGAGCGGGTCCTGCCGGGCGAACGAGCGTCCTCCTACTCGGAAATACGCAGCCTCGGTTCCGCCGGCCGCGATTTCGATCGCCGTCGAGCGCTTGCGATGACCGGCGGCCGGAAGCTGATGCCAGCGCGCGTCCAGGTGCTTGAGCAGCGCGGTGGCCGCTTCCGCCGATAGATCGTCGCCGAGTTGCAGCTCGGACGTCGTGCTGCCGCTGGCGAGTCGCTTGAGGCGCCCGCGCACGCTGGTTGCAAGCTTCGCCGGGTAACCGAAGCGCACGGAGGCTGGATGCGTGCCTGACGCGGTGTTGGCCAGCACCGCGCCGTGCGCGCCTTCGAGATCGACGATGATCACCGGGCCTTCCGATTCGCGCTGCTTCGCGTACGGAAACACCTTGCGCGCCCATTGGCCGAGCCAGCGGTCGGTGAGCTCGATTTGCCGCACGCTCATCGCATACGGATCCGCCAGCGCGAGCAGCAGCCCATGGCTGTAAATGGAATAGCAGGACAGGCCGTCGGCATCCGGCATCAGATGGTCGGATACCGCCGCCATCGTGCAGTCGAGCATTTCAGCGAGGCGGTAATAAGCGTGCAACTCCTGCCACAGATCGGAAGAAGGCACGCGCCGCGCATAGCCGTGCACGATGATCAGTTGCTTGCCGACGTAGAGCGCGCGCTGCAACAGCTTGGCCTTCACGCCCTTTAGCTCGGTGCTGCCCTCCAGCAGCGGCTTCAGGCACACCGAATATTGAATCCACAGCGCTTCCCATAGCGCGATCGCCTGATCAGCCGCCTCGGATTCGCGCTCGTCGAGCGGTTGCGGCTTGCCCGCATACCGGCGCGCCAGTTCAGCATGCAGGTGCGCAACCGGCTCGCGGATCAGTTCGGCGATCGTCGCCCGGTCGCGCGGTCCGATCGTCGATGCGGTGAGCGCCTGCAATTGACCCAGGATCTCCTGATAGGCCTGCGCGACGCTGGACAACGGCAGCCCGCGGACCCAGCGCGTCGCACTGGCGGCGTCGGAAAATGCGAGCTCGGGCGGCGCTTCGACGGCGGGGGATTCAGCGACCTCCGAGTCCACGCCGACGGGGTTCGTTTCGGACGCGGGCGGCGCAACGGCGGTTTCCTGCATAGTGCTCTCCGGCTGCCACGCATCGGGGGCTCGCGGCGGCAGATAACTGCCGGTCAGCCGCGCTGTTACGCCGCATGGCCCGAACGGGCCGCTCCGATGCACTTTCATGCTTATAGCATGGCGGCGCAGCATCCGACACCGCACCTTCCCCGGTGATCCGACCAACGGTTTGCAAGCGCCGGGCGTCCGCGGTTTTTTTCCAACAGGTCAGATTTTTCCGCTTCGCGGGTGCGGATTCCTCCGACTGCGCCAGAGCCTGCGCGGCAGTAGTCTTGCGCCATCGATCAGGCACCTGCACAACCCGCGATGAAGCTTGCCTCCACCCGCGACGTTCGTCCGAACGACCTCCACCACGAATTCCGGAAGACGGTCGTCGCGGGATTTTTTCGCGCACAGCGGCGGAGCAGGAGAAGCGCCTCCCGGATCGTCTGGCGACTCGTGGCGGCCGTCTACGTCGCCGTTGCACTGGCGGCGCCGGTGCTCATTCTCGCCGGGCCGGAAGTAATGCCGCCGCCCGCACGCGCAATCGCCGACAAGGCGCTCGACGGCAAGCTCGCGCGCGAACTGCACTGGCCGCACCCGTGATTTCGACATCGGGGTCAGAGCAACAAGTCGACTTCTTGCTCTGACCCCGATGTCGCGTCATACCAGCACGCGCTCGATCCCGCCGCGGTTCGCCTTCGCGACATAGTCGGCGAGCCAGGATTCACCCAGCAGGTGCCGCGCAAGCTCGACCACGATGTAGTCGGCATCGGTGCCGGCATCGTCACCGAAGCGCGACAGCCCCTGCAGGCAAGACGGGCACGACGTCAGCACCTTGACCTTGCCGTCGAAGCCGTCGGCACGCAGCGCGGCGGCCCCCTCGCGCATCTCGCGCTCCTTGCGGAAGCGCACCTGCGTCGAGATGTCGGGACGCGTCGTCGCGAGCGTGCCTGATTCGCCGCAGCATCGGTCATTGAGCGGCACGTCGGTCCCCATCAATCCGCTCACCACCGCCAGCGGCTTGTACGCCTTGATCGGCGTATGGCAGGGGTCGTGATACATGTAGCGCACGCCGCTCACGCCGTCGAGGCGAACGCCCTTCTCGAGCAGGTACTCATGGATGTCCAGCAGCCGGCATCCCGGGAAGATCTTGCCGAACTCGTATTTCTGCAACTGATCGAGACAGGTGCCGCACGACACGATCACCGTCCTGATGTCGAGGTAGTTGAGCGTGTTGGCGACGCGGTGGAACAGCACGCGGTTGTCGGTGACGATTTCCTGGCCCTTGTCGTGATTCCCCGCGGCCGTTTGCGGGTAGCCGCAGCACAGATACCCCGGCGGCAGCACGCACTGCGCACCGACGTAATAGAGCATCGCCTGCGTTGCGAGACCGACCTGCGAGAACAGCCGCTCGGAGCCGCAGCCGGGAAAGTAGAACACCGCGTCGGAGTCGTCGCTCACCTTCGCGGGATCGCGGATGATCGGAATGATCGTCGGGTCCTCGACGTCGAGCAGCGCGCGCGCCGTGCGCTTCGGCACGCCGGCGGGCATCGGCTTGTTCACGAAGTGAATCACCTGCGCCTTCACCGGCACGCGGCCCGTCGTCGACGGCGGATGCGCCGTCTGCATCCGCGCCAGGCCGAACCTCTTCACGACGCGGTATGCGACGCGCTGCGCGCGATAGCCTGCGTCGATCATCAGCGTCTTCGCGAGCTTGATCGTGGACGGATCGGTGGCATTGAGAAAAAACATCGACGCCGCCGTGCCGGCGTTGAACTTCTTCTTCCCTTCGCGGCGCAGCAGGTTGCGCATCGCGATCGATACGTCGCCGAAGTCGATGTCGACCGGGCATGGATTGACGCACTTGTGGCAGATCGTGCAGTGATCGGCCACGTCGCCGAACTCGTCGAAGTGTCGCAGCGACACGCCGCGGCGCGTCTGCTCTTCGTACAGGAAAGCTTCCGTCAATAGCGACGTGGCGAGGATCTTGTTGCGCGGGCTGTAGAGCAGGTTCGCGCGCGGCGAATGCGTCGCGCAGGGCGCCTTGCACTTGCCGCAGCGCAGGCAGTCCTTGATTGCGTCGGTGATCTCGCCGATCGCGCTCTGCTCGAGAATCAGGCTCTCGTGTCCGATCAGGGCGAACGACGGCGTATACGCATTGGTGAGGTCGGCGGGTAGCGCCGGCTGCCGCGTCAGCTTGCCGCGGTTGAAGCGTCCATGCGGATCGACGCGCTGCTTGTAGTCGGCGAACGGCGCGAGCTCGGCATCGGTCAGGAACTCGAGCTTCGTGATGCCGATGCCATGCTCGCCGGAGATCACCCCGTCGAGCACACGCGCGAGCGCCATCACGCGCGCGACGGCGGCATTCGCCTCCTGCAGCATCGCATAATCGTCGGAGTTGACCGGGATGTTCGTATGCACGTTGCCGTCACCGGCGTGCATGTGCAGCGCGATGAATACGCGGCTACGCAGAACTTCCCGGTGGATGGCGTTGCATCGCGCGAGCAGCGGCTCGAACGCGCGGCCGGCGAAGATGCTCTCGAGCGGCCCGCGGATCTCCTTCTTCCACGACACGACGATCGCGTGGCTTTGAAGGTCGCGAAACGTCGCGTCCAGATGGTCGTACAGGTGCCGCCAATGCGCGCGCACGCCGGCAACGAGCTCGCGTGCGTCGGCGAGCGCGATCGTGAGTTCTTCGTCGGTCGGCCGCGCTTCGCTGCCCGGGCGCCACAAGTGTTCGACATCGGGATCGGCGAAGAAGTCCAGCAGGCGATCCGCGAGCTTCAGCTTGTTGCGGATCGACATCTCGATGTTCATCCGCTCGACGCCGTCCGTGTAGTCGCCGAGGCGCTCGAGCGGGATCACGACGTCCTCGTTGATCTTGAAGGCGTTCGTGTGCCGGGCGATCGCGGCGGTGCGTGAGCGGTCGAGCCAGAACTTCTTGCGCGCTTCCGCCGATACGGCGACGAAGCCCTCGCCGCCGCGCGCGTTCGCAATGCGGATGACCTCGGACGCGGCTTTCGCGACGGCATCGTCCGTCTCGCCGACGATGTCGCCGAGCAGCACCATGTTCGGGCAGCCGTGGCGCTTCGCCTTCGTCGTGTACCCGACCGCCTTTACATAGCGCGAATCGAGGTGCTCGAGCCCTGCGAGCTGCACGCGCCGCTCGTCCTTGCGCGCGGCTACGTCGTCGAGGTAGCGCTTGACCTCGACGATCGCTGGCGTGGATTCGTGCGCCTGTCCGAAGAATTCGAGACAGACCGTGCGAATCGCGGGCGGCATCCGGTGCAGGATGAATCGCGCGGACACGACGATGCCGTCGCAGCCTTCCTTCTGCACGCCTGGAAGCCCCGCGAGGAACTTGTCGGTGACGTCCTTGCCGAGACCGGTCTTGCGAAACGTCTCGCCGGGGACCGCGAGCGTCTCGGTGCGCCTAATCGTCTGGCCGTCGTCTTCGAGCCAGCGGAGCTCGAACGTCGCCTGCGGCGCATCGTGGATCTTGCCGAGATTGTGGTCGACGCGCACGACCTCGAGCCATTGCGCGTCCGGCGTCACCATTCGCCACGATACGAGGTTGTCGAGCGCGGTTCCCCACAGCACGGCCTTCTTGCCGCCTGCGTTGACGGCGACGTTGCCGCCGATGCACGAAGCATCGGCCGACGTCGGGTCGCACGCGAACACGAGCCCGTGCGAATCGGCGGCGTCCATCGCGCGCTTGGTGACGACGCCGGCGCCGCAATCGATCGTCGGCGTCGGCTCCGCATGTCCCGGCAGCACGACACGCTCGACGCCGGAGAGCCGCTCGAGCTTCTCGGTGTTGATCACCGCCGACCGCGGATCGAGCGGAATCGCGCCGCCGGTGTAGCCGGTGCCGCCGCCGCGCGGAATGATCGTGAGGCCGAGCTCGATGCAGCCGGCGACCAGCCCGCGCACTTCGTCCTCGGTATCCGGGTGCAGCACGACGAACGGATACTCGACGCGCCAGTCGGTGGCGTCGGTCACGTGGGAAACGCGCTGCAACCCGTCGAACGTGATGTTGTCCTTGCGCGTGTGACGGCCAAGCGTGCGCTGCACGCGCCTTCGCAGCGCTGCGGTTTCTGGAAACCACTTTGCGAAGCGGTCGACGGCGCCGCGCGCGGCGTCGAGCAGCCGCCCGACATTGCGGTCGCGATCCGGATCGTCCGCCGCGTAGCCCGCGCGGCGCTTGTCGATCGCGTTGAGGCGGTGATGCAATGCGCCGACAAGCAGCTTGCGCCGCCCCGGGTTGTCGAGCAGGTCGTCCTGCAGGTAAGGGTTACGTTCGACGACCCAGATGTCGCCGAGCACCTCGAACAGCATTCGCGCCGACCGGCCGGTGCGACGCTCGCCGCGCAGTTCCTCGAGCAGCGCCCACATCGGCGCGCCGAGGATTCGGACTACGATCTCGCGATCCGAAAACGACGTGTAGTTATACGGGATCTCGCGCAGGCGGGACGTTTCCGTGCGCGAATCCTGCCTCGCGGCAACCGGTTCGCCATGCGCATTCATCGGGACGGGTCATCATACCGCAGCGCAGCATGACGACCGCCGAGGACCAGACCGATATACGCGCAGCGTGGCTCTACTTCATGGAAGGCCTGACGCAGGCGGAAATCGCGCGGCGCCTCGGCACGACGCGCCTGCGGATCAACCGCATCCTCGTCGAAGCCCGCCACAACGGCCTCG
>DATEIQ010000311.1:0-17332 GCA_035278845.1 Casimicrobiaceae bacterium
CGCGGACGCCGGGGCGCGCTGACGAAACGTACTGCGCGATCCGCAAGGGGCGGCGCGTGGGCTTGACAATTGTGCACAATCGTCTAGTGTTTGTGCACGTTCCGCGCGCCCGCGGTCCGAACCCATCCGGGAGAACTGCGATGACCTTCCTCTTCGCCATCCTCCGGCGCCGGTGCGCCTTCCTCGTGACGACGCTCGCGACGGCCTCCATGCTCGCCGCGCCGGTGTCCGCGTCCGCCACCGACCTCAAGATGGCGTCCGGATATCCGGACAGCAACTATCTGACGCTCACGGTGCGCGACTTCATTGCCGATGCTGCGAAGAGAAGCGGCGGGTCGCTGAAGATCGAGCTGCACAACAACCAGACGCTGGTCAAGCTCCCGGAAATGATGCGGGCAGCGCAGACCAACCAGGTGGCGATCGCCGACGTGCGCCTCGGCAACTACGGCAACCAGGATCCCGTCTACATCGTCGACGCGATCCCGTTCGTCGCCGGCGACTACGACAGCGCGCTCAAGCTCTGGCAGGCGTCGAAGCCGTATCTCGTCGACTCGTTCGCCAAGCGCGGCCTCAAGGTGCTGTTCGCGATGTGGAACCCGCCGCAAGGCTTCTACACGGTGAAGCCGGTCACGTCAGCCGCGGACCTGGCCGGATTGAAGCTGCGCATCTACAGCACGGAGACGCGGCGCATGGGCGAGTTGTTGAAGGCCGAGCCGCTGATCGTCCAGTTCGGCGAAGTGCCGCAGGCGTTTTCCACCGGGCTCATCAACGCGATGTTCACGTCGCCGCAGACCGGCATCGACACGCAGGCCTGGGACTTCGTGAAGAACCTCACGATGGTCGGGGCGCTCTTCACCAAGCAGCTCGTCGCGATCAACAGCGAGGTTTTCGCCAAGCTGCCGAAGGCCGAGCAGGATGCGCTGGTCGCCGCCGGCGCCGCGGCCGAACGTGCGGGCTTCGAGCGGATGAAGGCATTGACGGCCGAGCAACTCACGCTGATCCGCAGCAAGGGCATGACCGTCGCGGAGGCTTCGCCGGCGCTGATCGCGCAGTTGCGCAAGGTGGGCCAGCAGATGCAGGAAGAATGGATGGCGAAGGCGACGCCCGAGCAACGCAAGGTGCTCGAGGACTACGCCCGGCTTTCGAAATAGCCTGCACGCGCTCCGCGAGTGCGCATGGATGGCCTGATCCGCGCCGCAGGCGCGCTGTCTGCCGCGTGCCTCGCGGCGATGGTGGGCGTGCTCGTCGCGACGCTCGTACTGCGGCCGTTCGGCGTGCTCGTTCCGTCGTCGGAAGAGATCGTCACGTTCCTGATGGTCGGGATGGCGTTCTTCGGGTTCGTGTACGCCTATGCCGCGCGGGCGCACGTGCGCGTCGACACGCTGCACCGCCGGCTGCCTCCCCGCCTCCGCCGCAACGTCGAGCTCGCGAGCCATGCGGGGGCGGCGGCGCTCTGCGCGGCCGTTGCCTGGCACGGCGCCGTGCTCGCCTGGACCGCGTTCCGGTTCAACGACCTGAGCGACGGCCTGATTCCGATTCCGATGTGGATTCCGTTGTGCACGCTGCCGATCGGCTTCGTGCTGCTGGCGCTTGCGACGGCGCGCGACGGCTGGCAGATCGCCCACGGCCGTGAGTTGACGTTCGCCGTCGGCGACAAGGAAGAAGCGCTGTCGCTTGCCGCGGAGCGGGATGCGTAACGATGAGCGTGGCGGTCACGCTCGTGGTGCTCGTCGTCCTGCTCGCGTTGCTGCTCGCGGCCGGATTCTGGGTGGGGCTCGCGCTGCTCGTCACCGGCCTCGCGGGGCTGCTACTCGTGGGCGCGAACAACGCCGGCGGCCTCGTGGCGAGCACGATCTTCTCGTCGCTCAACAGCTGGCCGCTAACGGCGCTTCCACTGTTCCTGCTGATGGGCGAGGTGCTGTTCCGCTCACGATTGTCGGAAGATATGTTCAAGGGCATCACGCCGCTCGTGCGCTGGCTGCCGGGGCGGCTTTTGCACGTCAACGTGCTGGGCTGCGGCGTGCTCGCCGCGATCGTCGGCTCGAGCGGCGTGTGCTGCGCCACGATCGGCCGGATGTCGGTACCCGAGCTGACGCGGCAGGGCTACCGCGAGAACATGATCATCGGCACGCTGACTGGATCGGGCACGCTGGGATTGCTGATACCGCCTTCGATCATGATGATCGTGTACGGCATCGTGAGCCAGACATCGATCGCCCGACTGTTCCTCGCCGGCGTCGTGCCGGGGCTGGTGCTGATCGCCGCGTTCATGGGGTACATCGTGTTCTGGGCGTTGCGAAACCCCGGCGGCGTGCCGCGCGAGCCCGCGGGCAGCCGCAGCGAGTGGCGCGACGTGGTGCGCGTCGTGCCGCCGATCCTGCTCGTGCTCGCGGTGATCGGCACGATCTACGGCGGTCTCGCGACACCGACCGAGTCGGCGGTCATCGGCGTCGTCGGCGCGATCGTCATCGCGGCGTTCGGCGGCGCGGTGTCGTGGCCGATGTTGCGCGATGCCTTCACCGGGGCGGTGCGCAACACGACGCTGATCATGCTGATCATCGCGGGTGCCGCTGTATTGACCGCCGCGCTCGATTTCGCGGGCGTGCCGAAGGCCGCTGCCGAAGCCGTCCGCGCGATGGGTCTCGGCAAGTACGAGCTGCTCGTCGCGCTCACGGTGCTGTACCTGATCCTCGGCTGCTTCCTCGAGGGCGTATCGATGATCGTGCTCACCGTCGCGGTCGTGCTGCCGATGACGACTGCCGTGGGCATCGATCCCGTCTGGTTCGGCATCTACCTCGTGGTGATGGTGGAGCTCGCGCAGATCACGCCGCCCGTGGGATTCAATCTCTTCATCCTGCAGGCGATGACCGGCCGCGACCTGCCCACGGTGGCGCGCGCGTCGCTGCCGTTCTTCTTCATCATGCTCGCGGCAACGGCGCTGTTCGCGGCATTCCCGCAGATCGTGCTGTACCTGCCGCAGACGATGTATGGCCGATAAATCCGCACGTTCGATGCAACCCCGCCACGATGCGTGATTTCAGAGGTTACGGCGATCGCCTCCCCGACGTGCGCTGGCCGGGCGCGGCGCGCGTCGCCGTTTCGGTGGTCGTCAATTTCGAGGAAGGGGCGGAGTTCGCGATCGGCGACGGGGATGCGCGCAACGAGAGCGTCTACGAAGTGATCGACCGCCAGTCGGAAACCGACTTCTGCATCGAATCGCATTTCGAGTACGGCACGCGCGTGGGTTGGTGGCGAATTGCCGAAATCGCCGCGGCGCATGGCGCGCCGCTCACGATCAGCGCCTGCGGTCGCGCGGTGGAGCGCTCGCCGTGGCTCGCGCAGGACGCGGCACGGCGCGGACACGAGGTGGCTGCGCACGGCTATCGCTGGGAGACGCACGCCGGCATGCCGATCGACGCCGAAAGGCGCAACATCGCGGCGACCGTCGCGGCGATTCGCGCCGCGATTGGCCGCGCGCCTGTCGGCTGGCATACGCGGTCGGTGCGCACGGAAAACACGCGCAAGCTGCTGGTCGAGCATGGCTTCGTGTACGACAGCGACGCGTACAACGACGACACGCCGTATGTCATCCCCGTCGAAGGCAAGCCGCACGTCGTGCTCCCTTACGCGTTCGACACCAACGACATGCAGTTCCAGCACACGCAGCGCTTCGACACCGGTGCTTCATTCGCGACGTATGTCTGCGACGCTTACGACTGGCTGTGGCGGGAAGGCGAGCGGATGCCCCGGATGCTGTCGATCGGACTGCACTTGCGCATGATCGGTCGCCCGGGCCGGATCGCGGCGCTCGAGCGTATCTTCGAGCACATGGCGCGCCGGGGCGGCGCTTGGATCGCCACCCGCGAGCAGATCGCCCGGCACTGGATCGCGCACGCGCCCTTGGTGTCGCCCGACGCGGCACGAACGTGAAGCGCCCGCTCGCGGAAGCCGCGGTCTACGAGATCATGGCCGAGGCGCTGCTGTCCGGCAGGCTCGGACCCGGGGCGAAGCTCGGCGAGGAAAAGCTTGCGAGCCTGTTCGGCGTCAGCCGCGAGCGCATGCGCAAGGTACTGCACCGGCTCGGCCACGAGCGGCTGATCGACGTCGTGCGCAATCGCGGCGCTTTCGTCGCCAACCCCGGATTGAGCGATGCACGCGAAATCTATGAAGCGCGGCGCATCGTCGAAGGCGGTATCGCGTGGTGTCTCGCCGCCCGACTTTCCGGCGACCAGCTCGCCACGCTGCGCCGCCACTTCGCCGACGAGCAGCGCGCGCACCGGAACGGCAACCGCGCCGACGCGATCCGGCTGTCCGGCGCGTTCCACGTCGTCCTGGCACAGATGACCGACAATCCGCTGATCGTCCGCCAGATGCACGAGCTCGTGAGCCGCACGTCGATGCTGGTCGCGCTGTTCGAGGAAGAGACCGCGCCGGGATGCGGCGTCGACGAGCACGAGGCGATCGTCGCTGCGCTCGCGAGCGGCGATCCGGCGAAAGCCGCCCGCGCGATGATCACGCATTTGTCGCTGGTCGAGACGCGCTTGCGCGCACCGAAGACGACGGTTCCGGTGGCCGACGTCGAGCACGCGTTGCGAGCCGGCCTGCGCCGGCGCGGCGCCCGCGATGCTGCGGCGGTACGGACGTCGACGCGATAAGGTCTGGCGCCGTGCGCATTCTGCTCATCAATCCCAACACGTCGCCGGAGATGACCGGGCGTGCCGCTGAGGCGGCGCGACGCTATGCCGCCGCCGACACCGAAATCATCGCGGCGACGGGCGAGTTCGGATGCGCGGTCATCGCGTCGCGCGCGTCCTACGCCATCGCCGCGCACACCGCGCTCGATCTTTATGCGAAGCACGGGGCGGGCGCCGACGGCGTCATTCTCGCGTGCTTCGGCGATCCGGGGCTCGCTGCGCTGCGCGAAGTTTCATCGGTGCCGGTGATCGGCCTCGCCGGGGCTGCCGTTGCAGAAGCGGCCGAAGCGGCGCGGCCGTTTGCAATCGTAACGGCGGGCGCCGCCTGGGTACCGATGCTGGGCGAGCTCGTGGCCGCGACGCCGCACGTTCCGCTGTTCCGCGGCGTCGTTGCGCTCGATGCCACCGGGCTTTCGCTCGTCCGGAACCCGGATCGCTTCGCAAGCGAGCTCGGCCACGCGCTCGATCGGGCGGTGGCCGCGGGCGCGCAAACGATCATCTTGGGCGGCGCGGCATTCGCCGGCACGGCGCACACGCTGACCGCCGGCGCCCGTTTGATCGACCCCATGCAGTCCGCGATCCGGGCCGTCGAGCGCGCGGTCGGCGAAAACCCGGTGCGCAACGGATTGGCGGCCGCCGCCTCGTGCGCAGCGCGCGGACTTTCGTCCGAGTTGACGTCACTGCTGGCCGGTGTGGTTCCACCGGCGGGCGGCACCGCGAGCTAGCGCCTGCTCACGCGATATTCACGAGTGCGAACGCGACCTACGTCGCGCCCGTAACACCCGTGCGGCTCGCCGGCGGCGTGACGGGTGCACCTGCGTGCAATTGCATCAGGTGGCGCACCTGGCTGCCGATCGACCCCAGGCCGAGCATCGAACGCACGTCGCTCGCCGGCGCATCGACGATCACGTGGCAGCAGCCGTGATCCTCGGCGAAGCGCACGATCGTTTCGGCGGGACGGCCGATCAGCACGTGGTCCTCGTGCGGTACGCCGGCATCGTCGAGCATGCGCATGGCCGGCTCGAGCACGCGCATGCCGGTGTCGCGGTGAAAATCATGAAGATCGCTGCGGCTGAAGAACTGCGAAACGTGCCTGGGCAGCGGGCGCTGCACATTGACGAGGTGGATGTGTGCCGGATCGGCGCGGTAGAGTGCGATCGCTTCGCGTGTGGCCCACGCAGCTTCGGTCGTGTTGCAGATCGGGACGACGATATCGCTCATCGCAGTCTCCAGTCAGAACGTGGCGTGTCCGGCGCGCGCGGGCTGCGGCGGGGGCGACGCATGCGGGACCGAATCCGCGGAACCTTTTTGTCGTGCGAGAAGCTTGCCGGCAACGATCACGAACAGTGCGCCGACGATCGGCGCGAGCAGCTCGAGGAAATGCACGTGCGCGTCGACATACGTCTTGACCGCCGGATCGCCCACCGCCATGTCGCCGGCGACGTATCCGAGGACGCCGGCGCCGATCACGACGAACGACGGGAAGCGTTCCATCAGCTTCACCAGCATCGCGCTGCCGAACAGGATCAGCGGCATCGTGATCAAAAGCCCCAGGAACAGCATGCCGAGATGTCCCTGCGCGGCACCCGCCATGCCGAGCACGTTGTCGAGACTCATCACGATGTCGGCGATGATGATCGTCTTGACCGCGCCCCAGAAATTTCCGCTTTCCTTGACGGTGCCGCCGTCGTCCTCGGGGACCAGCAGCTTGACGCCGATCCACAGCAGGAGCAGGCAACCGACGATCTGGATGTACGGCAGCGTCATCAGCAGCGCCGCGCACGACGTGAGCAGCGTCATCAGCACGACGATGCCGGCCGTGCCGACGATGAATGCTTTCTTCTGCTCGCGCGGCGGAAGCGAGCGGCACGCGAGTGCGATGACAACAGCGTTGTCGCCCGAGAGCACGATGTTGATGACGGCGATCTTTAGCAGCGCCACCCACGTGACGGGGTCGGTGAGGACTGCGAGCATTCGGGCACTCCTGACGAAACGGGGTCGGAGTGCCTGAAGGTACGCAGCGGAGCTTACCGGTGCCTTGCGCGGTGATTACGCGAGCTTTGCGGGATCCTTTCCCCAGGCTTTCGCGAACATTACGCCAACCTTACAGACGTGCAGGACGACCGTCGGTGCTGCGCGCCAGCGCTCGTGACCGATCGTCGCGCCTCAGCTCGCTCACGCCGGAAACGTGATGGTGAACGTGTTGCCCTGCCCGTCCACGTCATCGGAGAGCGTGATCTTCGCGTCGTGCAGCGTTGCGATTTCCTGCACGATCGCGAGGCCGAGGCCGCTGCCGTCGGCGTGCGTGCCCAGCAACCGATGGAAGCGCTCGAAAATGCGCTCGCGCTCGTCGACCGGAATCAACGGGCCGTCGTCACTGACCGACAGCCGCGATGGCCGAGACGCGACGCGCACCGTAACGCGACCGCTGTTGCGGCTGTAGCGGATCGCGTTGTCGAGCAGGTTGTTGACGAGCTCGGTGAGCCGCGTGGCGTCACCGAGCACCGACGCATGCGGCTCGACGCCTTCGAAGCCCAGGTCGATGTTTCTGCGATACGCCTCCGGCACCCATTCCATCGTCACATCGAAGGCGAGCTTCGACAGGTCGAGCCGGGCAAGCTCCAGTTTGCGCAGCGTCGTCGGCTCGTTTCGCGCGAGCGAAAGCAGCTGCGCCACGAGCCGGGACATTCGCTCGACCGCGGTGTAAAGGTGAGCGATCGACTGCTTGGCCTGCACCGGATCTTCTTCGCGCAACGCGACTTCGACATGCGTCTTGAGCCCCGCCACGGGCGTGCGCAACTGGTGCGCGGCATCGGCGATGAAGCGGCTTTGGTAGGCCAGGACTTCATCGAGCCGCGTCATCAGGTCGTTGATCGCCGTGATCAGCGGATGCACTTCGACCGGCACCTCGGGGACGCTCACCGGGCTCAAGTCGAGATGCGAGCGCGCCGCGACCGCCTGCTGGAGGCGCGCGAGCGGCGCGAGCCCGCGCGCCACACCTGCCCAGAGCACGATCCCGGCGATCACGATCAGCAGCAGTTGCGGCAGGATCACGCCGATCATGATCGCGTCGACCAGTGCGTGGCGCTTGACGCGCGTTTCCGCGACGGCCACCGTGACGCCGCTCGCCGCGCCGTCCGTCGTCGACAGTTGCACGACGCGAACCGGCGCGCCGCCCAGTGCGCTGTCGTAATAGGTCGGTCCGCGTCCGATGCGCGCGGGCGGCAATATGTCCGCATCGCCGGCGATGGAAGTTCCATCTTTGGCGCGTACGGCGTAGTGAACCTGGTCGTACTGATCGAGCAGCAGCGTGCGTTCGGCGTCCTTTTCCAGGTCGAATGTCGGGCGCGCGCCGTCCGGCTTCACGTGCAGCGTCAGCTCGCGCGCGATCTCGAGCAGCTCACCGTCATAGACCCGGTCGGACAGGCGCCGCGCGACGACGTAGCTGCCGATCGCGTCGGCGAGGAATAGGAGCGTCAGCGGAACGAGCAGCCATCGCAGCAACTGGCTGCGCAGGCTTCTGCTGGCGGCCGGACTCGCGCCCTGGGACGGCCCGACGGCGCTCGCGTGACCCCCCCACGCTCGCGGCTCCGCCGCTTCGCTGCCCCCCGAGGGGGCCGGATTCGCGCCTTGGGACGGCCCGGCGGCGCTCATCGAATCTTGTCGAGCAGATACCCCATGCCGCGCACGGTGCGAATCTCGATGCCGAACGGCTCGAGCTTCCTGCGCACGCGGTGCACGTACACCTCGATCGCATTGCTGCCCACGTCGTCGCCGAAACCGAACAGATGATCGATCATCTGCTCCTTGCTGACGACGCGGCCCTGCCGCGCCAGGAACAACTCGGTCAGCGCGAGCTCGCGCGCCGACATCTCGATCGGCTCGTCGTCATGGAAAAGGCGCCGCGCCGCGGCATCGAAACGAACCCGCCCGTGAATGAGGCTCGCACCGGGCGCGGTGTGGCCGCGGCGGATCAGCGCGCGTACCCGCGCCTCGAACTCGGGCAGGTCGAACGGCTTCGTCATGTAATCGTCGGCGCCGGAATCCAGCCCCAGCACACGGTCCTCGAGCGTGTCGCGCGCGGTCAGGATCAGTACGGGCGTCTGCAGCCTTCGATCGCGCAGTCGGCGCAGCACGGCCAGCCCGTCGACCTTCGGCAGCGCGATGTCGAGCACGACGAGATCGTAGGCGGTCGTGGCGAGCGCGTCGTTCGCGGCTTCGCCGTCGGCGACGAGGTCGACGGCGTAGGCCGACTGGGTGAGCGCACGCGTCAGCGCGGCTGCGAGCACGGAGTCGTCTTCGACGACGAGGATCCGCATTCGAGATCAAGTCTCGCCGAGATAGGCCCGCTCGAGCGCCGGGTCGTGGCGCAACTCCGATGCAACGCCCGCGTGCACGATGCGGCCCGATTCCATGACGTAGCCGCGATCGGCGACGGCGAGCGCCAGTGCCGCCATCTGGTCGACGAGCAGGATCGTCATCCCGTGGTCGCGCAACTCGGCGAGCACGTGATAGAGCTCGCCGATCAGCGCCGGCGCGAGCCCGAGCGACGGCTCGTCGAGCAGCAGCACGCGCGGCCGCGCGATCAGTCCGCGTGCGATCGCGAGCATCTGCTGCTCGCCGCCGGAAAGCAGGCCGGCGCGGCTGTCGCGGCGCCGTTCGAGCGACGGAAAGCGCTTCACCATCGCATCGATTTCGTCGTCGGTCACGTCGCCCCGCGTGTACGCGCCGAGGCGCACGTTGTCGACGACCGAAAGCTCCGGGAACACCTGCCGTCCTTCCGGGACCAGTACGAGACCTCTGCCCGCCACCTGGTGCGCGGCATATGACGTGATGTCGTTGCCCGCAAACATCACCGTTCCAGACACGGGCCGCAACAGGCCGGACAGCGCACGCATCAGCGTGCTCTTTCCGGCACCGTTCGCGCCGAGCACCGCGACGATCTCCCCGGGGCGCAGCCCGACGTCGACGTCGTGCAGAACCGCCACGCTGCCATAGCCCGCACCCAGCTTCGTGACCGCCAGCTGCTCCGCACCCTGCGGCTGCCAGCCCGCAACGCGCGCGCGGGTATCGAAATGCGCGCCGCCCAGGTATGCGGCAACCACCGCCTTGTCGTTGCGCACGGCCTCGGGCCGCCCCTGCGCGATACCCTTGCCCGCGTCGAGCACGGCGATGTGATCGGAGATTCCCATGACGAGGCTCATGTCGTGCTCGATCAAGACGACAGCGATGCCCGCGTCGGCAATGCGGCGCAGCAATTTCGCGAGCAGCTGCTTGTCCGACAGGTTGAGTCCCGCGGCCGGCTCGTCGAGCATCAGGATGCTCGGTCGCAGCGCGAGCGCGCGCGCGATTTCGAGCAGGCGCTTGTCGATGTGCGGCAGGTCGCCGGCCAGCCGGCCGACGCCGCCGCGGTAGCCGACGTACGACAGCAGCGCGCGCGCCGTCTGCGCCTGCGCGCCGCCCGCGGCGCTGGCGACGTCGGCGAGCGGCGAGCCCAGGTCGCCGCGCTGCATCGCGACCAGCAGGTTGTCGAGCACGCTCATCTTGTCGAAGAGCTGCGGCGTCTGGAACGTGCGCGCGATGCCGGCGCGGGCGATCATGTGCGCGGGCCTGCCTGCGAGATCCTCGCTCCCAAGACGCACCGATCCGGCCTGCGGCCGATAGAAGCCGCAGATCATGTTGAGAACGGTCGTCTTGCCCGCGCCGTTCGGCCCGATGATGCTCGTCACCTGCCCGCTCTGCATCCGCGCCGAGAAATCGGTCACCGCGCGCACGCCGCCGAACGCGATGGCGAGGTTGTCGATCTCGAGCGTCTGCCGCGGCGTACCGGTCGACACGAGCAGTTGTGCCGAGACGGGAGCGGCCGGCGCGTCCGGCTCCTGCCTGCGCAGGAACCGCGCCTCGAACGCGCTCGCGATGCCGCCCGGCGCGAACAGCAGCACCGCCAGCATCAGCACGCCCGACAACAGCACGCGGTATTCGGCGAGCCCCGACAGCATCTCGGGAATGCCGACGACGATGATGGCGCCGATCACCGGTCCGTAGGTTCGCTCGACGCCGCCAACGATGACGACGAGCACGAACAGGATCGACTGGAAGAACGGGAACGAACTCGGCGCGACGAACGTCGTCGCGGATGCGAAGAACGATCCGGCGATGCCGGCCAGCACCGCCGAAATCGTGAACGCCACCGTACGGACAGTGAGCGGATTGACGGCGAGCGACGCCGCGGCCACTTCGGAATCGCGCACCGCGCGCATCGCCAGTCCCCACGCGCTGCGCGCAAGTCGCTTGTACAGCACGAGCACGATGCCCATCAGCGCGATGGCCACGAGCGCAATGCCGCGCTCGCCGATGGACAGCGAGCCCACCGCCGGATAGGGAATGTTCATCAGGCCGTTCTGGCCCCCGGTGAGCCCTTCCCATTCGACGACGCTGTATTCGACGACGAAGCCGAACGCGATCGTGACCATCGCGAGATAGGGCCCGCGCACGCGCAGCGCGACGAGACCGAGCAGCGCGCCGACGACGCCGGTCAGGACGGCGCCGACGGGCAGCGTCCACCAGAAATTCCAGCCGTACTTCGCCGACAGGATCGCCGTCGCGTACGCGCCGAGCGCGTAGAACCCGACGTGCCCGAACGAAACCTGGCCCGTGAGGCCGATCAGCACGTTCAGGCCAACACCGACGATGACGGTCAATGCGCCGACGGTGAGCAGGAACAGGTAATACTGGTTCGCGACCGTCGCGTAGAGTGCCGCGCCGGCGACGATGACGATCAGCACCGGATCGCGCAGCAGCCTGGCAATGGCTCGCGTCATGTCAGTCGGGAAGGGCCGCCCCGACCGACTGACCCACCCCCCGGGGGGCAGCGAGCGAAGCGAGCCTGGGGGGATGTTTCATTAGACCTTCTTCACGCCGGCCTGGCCGAGAATGCCGTACGGCTTGATCGCAAGTGTCACGATGACGAGAAGAAACGCGAGAATGTTGGTGTAAGCGGAGCCGAGCATGGACGTGATCAGCGCCTCGACGACGCCGAACAGGAAGCCGGCGAGGACGACGCCGCGCGCGCTGTTCAGGCCTCCGAGGATCGCCACCGCAAACGCCTTCAGGCCGAACAGCGTGCCCATTTCCGCGGAAACCGAGAAAAGCGGCGCGATCAGGATGCCCGCGATGCCCGCGAGCACCGTCGACGCCGCATAGCAGTACATCACCGCGCGCGTCACGTCGATGCCCATCAGGCTCGCTGCCTGCGGGTTCTGCACGATGGCGAGCAGCGCCTTGCCGACGCGCGTGCGCCGCGAAAAAGCGCCGAGGCCCGCCGCCACGCCGATCGCGACAACGAGGATCAAGATCTGCAACGGCGAGATTGCGAGGCCGCCAAGCGTGAATGCCTCACCGGACACGGGGAGTGCCAGGCTGCGCGGCTCCTTGCCGAACGTGAACATGACGACCTGCTCGAGCACGATGCCGGCGGCGACCGTCGACATCAGCCACCCGTTGGAACCCGCGCGCACGAACGGGCGCACGACGAACCGCTCGAGCAGCATTCCCCATACGGCGCACAGCAGGAGCGTGAGCGGAATGCTGATCGCAAGAGGCCACCCGAGCGAAACGGAGAACAGATAGCACAGCACGGCGCCCAGCATCAGCGACGTGCCCTGCGCGAAGTTCACCGTGCTCGACACGGCGTACGTGATATGGAAGCCGAGCGCGAGCAGGCCGTACATCGCGCCCATCGAGAGCCCGGAAACCAGCGACAGCGTCAGCATCGCGTCACGCGCCGTCCCGCGCAGGCTGCGCCGTACGGCGACTACGGTTTCGCAAGACCGGCGCGGATCAGCAGGATCTCCGCGCTGTCGTTCCACACGTCCATGCGAACGATCTTGCCGTGCCGCACGACGAACCGGTCGACGTACCGGTTGCCCTCGAAGGCGTCGCCGTTCGGCCACTGCCCGTACAGCGTGCCGGTGTTGTAGACGATCGTTTCGTCGTCCGTGCCGCCGGCGACGACGTCGGTGCGCTCGAATTTCTTCTTGACGACGCGATAGCGCGCGGCGTTGAACGCGGCCGTGCCCGCCGGGTCGCCGAACTTGCGGCCGCCGGTGAACGTGATCTTCACGTCGGGGGCCATGTACGTGCGCGCCCGGACGGGATCGGGAATCATCGACGCGTCGAGGAACTCTTCGACGATGCGTCCGGCCGCGGCTTCGGCGGCGGAACGGCGCGGGGCGGCGTCATCGGGCATTCGGCAATCTCCGTGGGCGCGTAAAGGACGGTCTTCGCGTGATACTACAACCCGCGACGCCGGGTCAATGCACATGCGCGTCGACAACGCGGCCGGGCGCGGGCATCATTGGCGGCCTCGCCGTGCCATCGCCGCCGTCGCCGGCGGCATTCCGATCATTCAACGCAGGAGGCAGTCATGCTGAACAGTAAACGCGGCGTCACTCGCCGCACCGCGCTCAAGCTCGCCACGGTAGCCGCCGGCTTGGCGCTGGCGTGGCCCGCCGCGGCCGCCGATACGATCAAGATCGGGCTCGTCACCGCCTTGTCGGGACAGTCCGCCAAGGCCGGCGAGGCGATCACGCGCGGCCTGACGATCGCCATCGACGAGCTGAACGCCAAAGGCGGCGTGCTGGGCGGCCGCAAGTTCGAGCTCGTTCGGCGCGACGACGAAGCGAATCCCGCGAAGGGACAGATCGCCGCGCGCGAGCTGATCTTCAAGGAGAAGGTTGCCGTGCTGTTCGGAGGGCTCGACTCGCCGGTCGCGCTCGCAATCGTGCCGATCGTCAATCAGGAAAAGATCCCGTTCATGGACCCGTGGGCGGCCGGCACGCCGATCACGCGCAACGGCGCCAACCCCAATTTCGCGTTCCGCGTGTCGGCGATGGACGAGCTCGTCGACCGCGCGATGCTGCAGTACGCGCAGAAGCACTACAACACCAAGACGCCCGGTGTGATCGTCGTCAACAACCCGTGGGGTGAGTCGAATCAGAAGGGATTGGTGGCAGCGCTCGACGCGAAGGGCGTGAAGCCTGCCGGCGTCGAGAAGTTCGAGCCCAACGACGTCGACGTGACGCCCCACCTGTCGCGGCTCAAGGCCGCCGGCGCCGACACGCTGCTGCTCGTCGGGAACGTCGGACCCTCGGCGCAGGTCGTGAAATCGCTCGACCGCATGGGCTGGAAGGTGCCGATCGTGTCGCACTGGGGACCCGCGGGCGGCCGCTTCACCGAGCTCGCCGGCCCGAACGCCAAGGACGTCGTGTTCGTGCAGACGTACAGCTTCTTCGGCAAGCAGTCGCCGGTCGGCGAGAAGGTGCTCGCCGCGCTCAAGAAGAAGTATTCCGACATCAAGGGTCCGGGCGACGCGACGCCCGCGGTCGGCATCGCCAACGCCTACGACGCCATGCAGCTCGTGGCGCTCGCGATCCAGAAAGCGGGCAGCACCGACGGCGATGCGATCCGCCAGGGCTTCTACAAGATCGATTCGTACGACGGCCTGATCAAGCACTACAAGAAGCCGTTCACGCCCGACAACCACGACGCACTGGGCGAAGACGACTACATCTGGACCCGCTTCATCGGGCACGAAATCCTGCCGGTGGAAATGGCCGCCAAGTAGCAAGCCATCGCGCCCGTGTCCGCGATCGCGCAGGACGCAGGCGAAGCGCGCGCCGAAGCCGCCTCGGGCTTCGGCGCCTGGAACCCGGGCGTCCGCTCGCAGATACCGGGCGAGCTGCGGGACCGCTGCACGATCTTCCGCCCCGAGCATTCGTTCACGTCGGAAGCCGAGGCGGCCGAACTCGCCGATTTGACCGGGCTGCCGGCGAGCGAGCTCGTCGCGTTCCGGCCGCGCCGCCTCGCGTTGCACGCGGTGCTGATCCGCGTTACTGCAAACCTGTCCGTGCCGGACGGACTGCGAATCGAGGATCTCGGCATCAATTTCCGGCGGATGACGCAGACGCTGTTGAACGCGTGCGTCGAGCCGCGAATGCCCGAGATCGAGCGCGCGTACGACACGCTGCGCCGCGCGCTCGCAGGGCACGTCGAGCGCGCGCTCGCGCGACATGTCGAACGCGCGGTCGCCGCGGTCGACGGGCGCGGTGACGCGGCCGCCGACGGCCGGGCAGGCAAGCTGAAGCGCAGGTTCTTTCGCTGGCTCGACTGGCGACGAAGCGCGCGTACCCCTGGAGTCGGCGAGCCGGCGAGGCCCGCAAGCGCGCCGACCGCGGACGACGGTCCGGATCGCGTCCGCGAGGCGGCGGAGCGCGCCGTCGCGCGCGTGACTTCGGCGCTGCAGGTCCGCCACGGCCGCATCTGGGGCGGCCACGACGTGATCGCCCGCGTCGCCACCGACCTCGCCTGCAATGATCTCGGCAGCGACGAGATCGGCGGCCTGATCGAGCCGTGGCTCACGGAAGCGGCCGCGCGCGAAGGCTACCGCGTGCTGCCGCGGCAGGAAGCGCCGGTCGTGATGAACACGAAGGGCCCGTCCGCTTCCGGCAAGAGCACGCTTCGTCCGCTGCAGCGCCGGCTAGCGGCGGACATCGGTGTCGACTGGAGCGAGTTCGCGCTCATCAGTCCGGACATCTGGCGCAAACAACTGATCGACTACGAGTCGCTCGGCGCCGTGTACCGGTACGGCGCCATGTTCACCGGCGAAGAGCTCGCGATCGTGGACCAGAAGCTCGATCGCTACATGGCCGGCAAGGGCGAGCGCGGCGACATGCCGCACCTTCTGATCGACCGGTTCCGCTTCGACAGCTTCGCGCCCGATTCGAACGAGGCGGGCAGCAATTTGCTGACGCGCTTCGGGCATGTCGTGTACCTGTTCTTCATGATCACGCCGCCCGAGTCCCTGGTGGAGCGCGCGTGGAACCGCGGGCTCGAGGTCGGCCGCTACAAGGCCGTCGACGACACGCTCGCGCACGGCGTCGAAGCTTATTCGGGGATGCCGGAAGTGTTTTTCACCTGGGTGCAGCGCACCGACAAGCGCGTGCATTTCGAGTTTCTCGACAACAGCGTCGCGCAGGGCGAGCGGCCGCGGACCGTCGCGTTCGGCTGGAACGGAACGCTCAACGTCCTCGATGTCGGACGCCTGCTCGACGTCGAGCGCTACCGCCGCGTGAACGTCGATGCAATGTCGCCGGATGCGCTGTACCCCGACCCGCAAGCGCTCGCGCCGTCGCGCAATGCAGGCTTCCTCGTGCAGTGCGCCGAGCGGTTTCCCGTCGTGAACTTCGCCGAGCAGGACACCGGATTCATCTATCTTCGGATCGCGGGTGGGACACCGGTCGTCGTCGACGCTCCGCGGCTTTACGCCGCGCTCGCCGACGCGGATACGCGCGCGGGCATCGCGGCGGTTGCCCCGGAGATTCGCGAAACAGCGGGCCCGTCGCCGGCGCAGCCCGCCCGGCTGCGTGACATCGACGGCTTCGCGAACGGGCATACGCTCGGCCGCTGGGGAACGGCCGGCGCAAGCGGCCCCGCGTGACGAACTGCAATCACAGGCAAAGGCTAGAACGGAGTGCGCCAGGAGAGCTGGGGAAACCGGGCGTAATCGCGATCGACCGTCACCCACTCGCAGCCGGATTCGACCGCGAGCGCGGCGAACCAGGCATCCTGGACGAGGTTGCCGGTGGTCCGTGATTGGCGACACATCGATTCGAAGATCGACCAGTGCCGCTCTCCAGGCATGATCAGACTCGCACCTGGCTGTTCGGAAATGACCTTGCAGAAGGCAAGCGCTTCGTCCAGCGTGCTCGGGTGTTTGAAGATGCGCGGATGGGTGCAGACGCGAACGACCGCCGCGAGCACCTGCGGAGAAACCCCGTAGGCCGACGGGCCGTTTATGACCCTTCCCAGCCAGGACCGATAGGCTTCGTGATGATCGGAATCCGACCGGAAGGCGTAGATCAGGACGTTGACGTCCGCAAGGATCAAGATCGGCCTTCCATCCGATCCAGCAGCGCCGCGCTGTCGGCTAGATCGACGCCGGGCAGCGTCCCGCCCTTTGCACGAGAAACCGGCAATACAACCTGTGCTCGCGGCGGCCCCTTCCCCGCCGGCCGGCGCAGGACGCCAAGGAGACCCTCTTCGATCAATGCAGTAAGCGTAACCCCGCGCCGCGACGCTTCGCGGCGCGCGCGTTCGAGCAAGCCATCGTCGAGACGGACCGTCGTTCGCATATGTCGCAGCATACCGAGCGTATGTCTGTATGTCAAGGGACGCTGAGATCGGCGCCGACGCTGGCAACGGCCCGCCGCCCGTTCCGCCCGTGCGTCCCGCGCCCGAGGACTGTTGCAACGGCGGATGCGCGCGCTGCGTATTCGACCTCTACGATGACGCGATGGAGCGGTATCGCATCGAGCTTGCGGCGTGGCGTGCGCGCAGGGCAGCCGGGAATCCTGGCGAGGCGCGATAGCGCTATCCTATGGCGTCATGAGCGAGGCGATCCGCTTCCTGCTGAACGGCGAGCGCGTCGACGCCGCCGGCGTGTCGCCGCAGACGACGCTGCTCGAGTTCCTGCGCGATGAATGCAGGCTGACCGGCACCAAGGAAGGCTGCGCCGAAGGCGATTGCGGCGCGTGCACCGTCGTGCTGGCCGAGCGCGAGGGTCGCGGTGTCGCGTGGAA
>DATEIQ010000312.1:0-10031 GCA_035278845.1 Casimicrobiaceae bacterium
GGTCGCCGCCGCAACCGAAAACGCCGACGAGGCGCCCGCCTTCGGCGAGTGCGGGACGCAGCGCGGTCAGCACTTGCGCGAGCGCATCCGGCGAATGCGCGTAGTCGACGATGACGACCGGATCCGCACCGCCGCCGAGACGCTCCATGCGTCCCGCGGGCGGCGTCACCTGCGCAAGCGCGTCCAGCGCGCGATCGAGCGCGATGTCGCTCGCGAGCAGCACACCGAGCACGCCAAGCAGGTTCTGCACGTTGAACGCCCCGGCCACCGGCGCGTCGAGCTGGCCGCGTCCCTGCGGCGTCGTGACGTCGATCGTCATGCCGGCGGACCTCACGTCGACGCGCGTCGCAACGATGTCGGCACCGTCGGCGCCATACGTGGCGAAGCGCCGGCGGCCGGCGCGCGCGCGCCGTACGAGCTCGCGCCCGAACGAATCGCCGATGTTGATCACCGCGGTGCGAAGGCCGGGCCATTGCAGCAGGCGCGCCTTCGCCTCGCCGTAGGCGGCCATCGTGCCGTGATAGTCGAGATGATCGCGCGTCAGGTTCGTGAACAGCGCGACGTCGAACTCGATGCCGTTGACCCGGCCCTGGTCGAGCCCGTGCGAAGACACTTCCATCGCCACGGCTTGCGCGCCTTCGCGCAGCCACTGCGCCAGCGACTGCTGCGTGCGACAGGCATCGGGCGTCGTGTTCGCCGAAGGCGACAACGCGCCGGCAAAGCCGTTGCCAAGCGTTCCCATGACAGCCGTGCGCCGCCCGCAGACGGTGAGCGCCTGCGCGATCCAGTGCGCGCACGATGTCTTGCCATTCGTTCCGGTGACGCCGATCACGAACAGCGCCTGCGACGGACGCCCGTAGACGACGGACGCGATCGCGCCGAGGCGCGACTTGAGGTCGGCGACAGCAATGTGAGGCACGCGCCAGCCGGCGTCCCAGTCGAAGCCGCGCGCCTCGAACAGCACCGCCGCCGCGCCGCGTGCGACCGCATCGCCGATGAACGCGCGGCCGTCGCGCGTGGCACCCGGGTAGGCCGCGAAGGCGATCTCTGGCGCGGCGTCGCGGCTGTCCGACGTGATGCCCGCAAGGGGCGGCAAGCGCGCGACGAGCGCTTCGGCTTGCGCGGCGAGAAGACGCGGGCTCGCTTCCTCGGTCTTGCCCACTTCAGGTTTCCTCTTCCACTTCACTGCCCGGCGGCGGCAGCACGATGTTGTTGACCGGCGCATCGGTCGGCACGCCGAGCATTCGCAGCGCGGCGCCCATGACGCTCGAGAACACGGGACCCGCGACGCTGCCGCCGTAGTACTGGCCGCCGCTCGGCTCGTCGATCATCACCGCCACGACGAGGCGCGGGTTCGACACCGGTGCGAGGCCCACGAACGACGCGACGTATTTGTGCGTGTATTCGCGGCCTTCGATCTTGCGCGCGGTCCCCGTCTTGCCAGCGACGCGATAGCCCGCGACCTGCGCCTGCGGCGCCGTGCCGCCGGGGAGCGTCGCGAGTTCGAGCATGTGCCGAACGGCACGCGCGGTCGAAGGCGACATGATCGGCCGGCCCGCGACCGCGCCGGCGGTCTTGAACAGCGCGACCGGCTTCACTTCGCCATCGCTCGCGAACGCCGTGTACGCGCGCGCGAGTTGCACGAGGTTCACCGAAAGCCCGTGGCCGTAGCTCATCGTCGCCTGCTCGATCGGCTTCCAGGTCGACGGCGCGCGCAGCCGGCCGCCGACCTCTCCGGGGAAGCCCGTCGCAGGCGGCGTTCCGAATCCCGCCTCGGAGAACAGGCGCCAAAGCGTTTGCGCCGGCAGCGCGAGCGCGATCTTCGCCGCGCCGACATTGGACGATTTCTGAATGACCTGCTCGACGGTGAGCGGGCCCGCGCGATGCGCGTCGTGGATCGTCTGCCTGCCGATCGTGAGCTCGCCCGCTTCGGTATGGATGAGCGAGTCGGGTCGCACTTTGCCTGCTTCGAGTGCCGCGGCGATCGTGAACGGCTTCATCGTCGAGCCCGGCTCGAACGTGTCGACGAGCGCGCGGTTGCGCATCCGCTCGCGCGCCGTCCGGTCGCGGCGATTCGGGTTGTACGACGGGACGTTCGCAAGCGCGAGTATCTCGCCGCTTTGCGCGTCGACGACCACGAGTCCGCCCGCCTTCGCCTTGTTGCGCTCGACCGCGGCGGCGAGCTCGCGAAACGCGAGGTACTGCAGCCGCGAGTCGATCGACAGCACGAGATCGCGCCCGGCCTGCGGCGCACGGATCGCTGCGACGTCTTCCACGATGTCGCCGCGGCGGTTGATGATGACGCGGCGGCTGCCCGGCGTTCCGCCGAGCCACGCCTGCTGCGCGAGCTCGACGCCTTCCTGGCCCGCGTCCTTGTCGCCGGTGAACCCGACGATTTGCGCGGTCACCTCGCCGCCGGGGTAGTAGCGGCGATATTCGTTCTGCTCGTTCAGCCCCCTGATGCCGATCGCGAGCGCGCGTTCGGCCGTTTGCGGCGCGAGCTGCTTCGCGACGAACGCGAACTCGCCGTCGCCGTTGAAGCGCGCGGCGAGCTGCTGCGGCGTCGTTTCGAGCACGCGCGCGAGCGCGCGCAATTGCTCCGGCGACGCCTCGACCTTGTCGCGAAACACCCATAGCGACTTGACGGGCGTGGAGATCGCGAGCGCGTCGCCGTAGCGATCGACGATGCGGCCGCGGTGCGCCGGCACCTCGATTTCGCGCGAGAACCGCGCCGCACCCTGGCCCTGCAGGAAATCGTTTTCCATCCATTGCAGGTAGAGCGAGCGGCCGAGCAGCACGATGAACAGCGCGCCCACGCTGGCGAACAACACCAGCGCGCGGATGCGCGGCAACTCGGCAGGCGGAGCGACGTGCCGGCGCGCGGCGGCTCTCATCGGCATTCCGTCGCGTTCATTGGCTGACCTTTCATGGCGCGCTCCCGGCCTCGACGATCTCGACGCGCGACGACGCGGGCAGCTGCATCCGCAGCGTCTCGCGCGCGATCTTCTCGACGCGTGCGGGCATTCCCCACGTCGACTGCTCGAGCGAGAGCTGACCGTATTCGACGTCGAACTGCCGCGCGCGCTGCTGCTCGCGCGAGAGTTCGACGGTCAGGCGCCGCGCCTCGTGGCGCGACGTGACGAGGGACAGCGCGCACCCGACCAGCACGCAGAGCAGCACGACGCAGGCCACGCTGCCTTCGTAGCGCGATTTGCGGCGCTGCAGGCCTGCTTCCGTCATCGCGGCGACCCTTGGAATCGCAGGCACGCCTTCGTCATCGCGGCGACGCTTCGAATGCTCGCGGCCATCCGGCCGGAATCGGATACGGCGTGCGTTCGGCAACGCGCAGGACGGCGCTCCGCGCACGCGTGTTGCGCGCGATTTCCGCCGCCGACGGCTTGATCGCGCGGCCAACGAGACGCAACGGCGAGGGCGGCAACGCGGCCTCGGGAATCGGCGCACGGCGAAGCCGCGGGTCGCCGCCGAACGGTCGCGACGCGCTCGCGAAGAACCGCTTGACGATGCGGTCCTCGAGCGAATGAAAGCTGATGACGGCAAGGCGCCCGCCGGTGGCGAGGCGTGCGACGAGCAACGGGAGGGTGGCGGACACTTCGTGCAATTCGCGGTTCACCGCAATCCGAAGGGCCTGGAACGTACGCGCGGCCGGATCCTGATGCCAATCACCCCGCGTGCGCGCGCCGACGGCTTGCGCGACGACAGTTGCGAGTTGGCGTGTCGTGGCGATCGGCGCGATTTCGCGTGCCTTCGCAATTGCTCTTGCAACCGATTGAGCAAACCGTTCCTCACCATAGTCGCGGATGACCTCCGTCAGCTCGCCGATCGACGCGCGCGCGATGAAGTCCGCGGCCGTTTCGCCGCGCGTCGGGTCCATGCGCATGTCGAGCGGTGATTCGAAGCGAAACGAGAATCCGCGCGTGGCATCGTCGAGCTGCGGGGACGACACACCGAGATCGAGCAGCGCGCCGTCGACCTGCGCGACGCCGAGCGCATCGAGGACCTGCGAAATCTCGGAGAGCCAGGCGCGCCGGAACGCAAAGCGCGGGTCGCCGATGGCGTGCGCAGATGCCTCCGCCGCCGGATCGCGGTCGATCGCAACGACCCGGCCGCGCGGACCGAGCGCTCGCAGGATCGCGCGTGCATGCCCGCCGCGTCCAAACGTGCCATCGACGTAGACACCGTCGTCGCGCAATACGAGCGCGGCGATCGATTCTTCGAGCAGAACGGGAACATGGCAGCCATCGGCGTTTCGCATTCAATGCATCAAAGGCTCAAGCCCTCGAGTCCCGGTGGCAGCCCGCCCTGGAACGTGATCGACTGCGCTATCTGCGCCTGCCACTTCACCTCGTCCCACAACTCCAGCTTCAATCCCTGCCCGACGAGCACGGCGCGCTTCTCGAGGCCCGCGTAACGCCGCAATGCCGGCGGAATCAGGATGCGGCCGGCCGCGTCGACTTCGACGTCGTCGGCGTGGCCCACGTACAGTCGCTGGATGCTGCGGATGCGGTCGTCGAACGACGGCAGCGCCATGATCTGCGCCTGGATCGGATCCCACGTCTGCCTGGGATAGATCAGCAGGCAGCCGCCATGGTCGGCCGTGACGACCACGCGGCCGTCGCCGCCCGCGACCAGTTCATCGCGGTGACGCGACGGAACGGCGATCCGACCTTTGGCGTCGAGGACGAGTTCGGTCACGCCGCGAAAAAGCGGCTTGCGCGCGACCGCGCCGTCCGGATACTGACTGCCATTGCCTCCGTTGCCGCTACCGCCCGCCACCCGCCGCCTCCCACCCGACCGTAAAGTGAGTGCTCACCAAGGATCGGATCGTCGCAAAGTCCCCACAGCGACCCACTTTGCCCCACTTTTTACCACCGAGCGAACTATACGTTCGCGGATGCCCGGTGGTCAACGGCTTTCCGATTGCGGAACAAAGACTTAGGCGAAAAACGCAACATCTAGAAAAGACAGGAAAATGATGGGGTTACGGCGATATCTGAATCCTCCTTCCCACTTGGGGGTCAAAAAAGGCTCGGAAACGCACGATCGTTCGATGCGAGGCGACGAGCGGTCTGTTGCAATCATGCCACCGACATAAATGCCGCGCGTCGAAGCGCACTGGCCCGCGCGGTGATGCGCCGGTTAGACTCGCCAAAGGCGCGTGGAGTTGGAAATACTTGAAGTCACGCGCAATCTCGAACATTCGTCTTCCGGGAGGTTTTCGTGCAACGGCTTGCTGGCATCATGCTGGTTGCGGTCATCGGCGCGGCCGCGCTCGCCGGCTGCGCATTGCGCGATCCGCGCCTCGACTACGCCTATTCGCGCGCTTCGGACGGGCTCTGGGGCGACACCACGTTCGAGTTGATCGATTGGAATTTCCCGACGTCCCTGAACCAGCCGCCGATCGAGCCGCCGCGGCGCATCCGGTGGGAGCGCACCGCGATCGGCGTCACCTGGGCCACACGCAATCCGCTGCCGCTCGAGGACAACCTCGCGCCGATCGACGAGCAATACGCTCCGGGCGCAAAAGCGGATGACCGCGCGCGGTCGGCCAAGGCGTCGGACGCCGTGCGCGCGAGTGCTGCTGGCACTGCCGCTCGCGATGGCGAGCGTCGCAACGCTCGCTAGCGAAGCACCGCAAGCCCCCGCTTCTCCGTCGGCACCCGCCGCTTCCACCTCCTCCGCGCCAACCGCGGAGGCGCTGCGTTATCGCGTCGTCATCGACGCGCCGGAGCCGCTGCGCGATACGCTGTCGTCGAGCGTCGACCTGATCCGCTGGCAGACGTACGACGAAATGACCCGCAGCCTGTTCGACGCGCTCGTGCGGCAGGCGCGCGACCAGGCGAAGGAAGCGGCCGCGACGGAAGGATTCTTCTCCGCCGCGATCGACATCGCCGTCGATCGTGCGACGACACCGTGGACCGTGACGATGCGCGTCACGCCCGGCACGCAGGCGCGCGTGACGGCTGCGACGATCGTCGTCGAAGGCGCCGCATCCACCGACGATACGGGCACCGAGGCGATCGCGAAGGTGCGCCGCGAGTGGAAATTGCCGGTCGGCGCGCCGTTTCGCCAGCCCGCATGGATCGACGCCAAGGATCAGGCCGTCAACACGCTGGCCGCGAATGCGTTCGCGGCCGCGCGGCTTGCCGCGAGCGAGGCGGAAATCGATCCGGATGCCAATACGGCCGAACTCGCGGTCACGCTCGACAGCGGCCCGGTGTTTCGCGTCGGCGACCTCGAGATCCAGGGACTGTCGCGCTACACCGAGGAACTCGTTCGCAACTACCGCTCGAAGCGCCGGGGCGATCGCTATTCGCTTGCCGATCTCGACCAGTTCGTGCGGCGCCTGAACGGCACCGGCTACTTCGCGAGCGTGCATGCGGCCATCGACACCGATCCGGCGAAGGCCGGCGACGCGCCGATTCACGTATCGGTCATCGAGGCGCCGCCGAAGAAGCTCGAGGCGGGGCTCGGCTATTCCACCGACACCGCGTTTCGCGGCAACGTCAGCTATCGCGATGTCGACGTCGGCGGACGCGCGCTGCAGATGTACGTCGACGCTCGCCTCGAGTCGAAGCTGCAGAACGCGTCGCTGCGCTTCGTGCAGCCTCCTGCGCGGAACGGCTGGTCGCCGTCGGTGTTCACGCGGATCGAACGCACGGACATCAACAGTCTCGTCACGCAGACAGCCGTCGTCGGCGCGCGCATGAGCTCGCTCGACGAGCGCAACCAGTGGCAATACGGCGCGGCGTTTTTCGTCGACCGGCAGGAGCCGTTCGGCCAGCCGCCCAGCGATTCGCATGCGCTGTACGTCGACGTCGAGCGCGCGTGGCGCCGCGTCGACGACCTGGCGGCGCCGACGCAGGGCTTTATCGTGCTGGCGCAGGCCGGTGTGGGCATCCCCGGCGTGTCGACGCGCGGTTTCGGCCGCACGGTCGTGCGCTCGGCCTTTTTCCAGCCGCTCTCCACGCAATGGTCGTTTTCTGCGCGCGCCGAGGGCGGCGCGGTGTTCGCACAGAGCCGCACCGACATTCCGTCCGCACTGCTGTTCCGCACCGGCGGCGACACGACGGTGCGCGGCTACGCGTTCGAGAGCCTGGGTCTCAAGAGCGGCGACGCCGTGCTGCCGGTTCGCTACTACTACGCGACGAGCGTCGAGGTGACGCGGTGGATCGGCGACGCGTGGGGCATCGCCGCGTTCGTCGACGCCGGCAATGCGTTCGACGACACGTCGGATGCGCGTCCGGCATTGGGCTACGGCATCGGGGCGCGCGTGCGCACGCCGATCGGTCCCTTCCGGCTCGATCTCGCATACGGCCAGGAATCGCAGCAGGTCCGGTTGCACTTTTCCGTCGGAGTTTCGTTCTAATCGCCGACGATCCGACATGCCCGACGAACTCGCGAAGGCCGCAGCCGCACCACCCAAGCGCAAGCGCCACCGCGCGCTGAAGATCGCGCTGGCCGCGTTCGTCCTGCTGCTCGTCGCGATTGCCGCGCTGATCGGCTTTGCGGTGAGCGAGCGCGGCCTGCCGCTGATCGTCGCGCGCATCGTCGCGCAAAGCGGTGGCCGCATCACCGTCGAAGAGCCCACGGGCTCGATCGCCGGCGAGATGCGCTTTCGCCGCATCCGTTGGCGCAGCAGCGATGCGACGGTCACCGCCGACGACGTCATCGTCGACTGGAATCCGGGCGCGCTGTGGCGCCGGCGCCTGTCGATCAGCGGGCTCGGTGCGCGGCACGTCGACATCGAGCTCGCGCCGTCCACAGGACCGGCGTCGCCGCCAACGGATCTCGCGCTGCCGATCGCGGTCGACATCGCGGGCGTCGACGTGGCCGAGCTCGAATGGAAGTCCGGCCCGCGCGGCGGGCGCGTGACCGGACTCGCGTTCGGCTATGCGGGCGACGCGCAATCGCATCGCATTCGCAACCTGGCCTTGGTCGCGGACTTCGGACGCCTGTCCGGAAACCTCGACGTGAAAGCGAAGGCACCCCTTTCGCTTGCCGGCAACGCGACGCTCACAGGCGACGGCCCGCTTGCCGGCGCAAGCGGCACCGCAACGCTCGGCGGCACGGCCGAGCGCATCGAGATCGCCGGCAAAGGCACGCTGCACGAGGCAGCGCTGTCGCTGCAGGCCATCGCGACGCCATTCGCCGAAGCACCGTTTGCAACCGCAATCGCCGAGCTGACCGGCGTCGACGCCGCGACGTTCGACGAAGCACTTCCCCACACCCGCGCTCGCGTGCGCGTCGACGCGCACCCGAGGGGAGCAGGCATCGCCGGCACCGTCGACGCCGTCAACGAAGACGCAGGTCCCCTCGATGCCGAGCGTGTGCCGGTTGCGCAGCTCGCTTCGCGCTTCGTGCTCGACGGTGACACGCTCGTGCTCGATGCGCTCGAGGTGACCGTCCCGCAGGGTGGAGGCGCCACCGGTAACGCGCGCATCACACTCGCGGGAACGCCCAGCGCGCGCTTCGCGCTCGACGTGAAGGCGCTCGACCTCGCACGGCTACACACGGGCCTCACCGCGACGCGGATGTCCGGACGCATCGAAGGCGATGCGAGCGCCGCGCGCCAGACGCTCGAAGGCGACGTGCGCGACGGCGATCTCGGGCTCGCATTTCGTGCTGCAATCGACGGCGAGCGCGTCGACGTGACGTCGTTTCGCGCCACGACAGCGGGCGGATCGTTCAGCGGCAGCGCGCGGGTGGCGCTCGACACTGCCAACACGTTCACCGTCGACGCGACGATGCGTCGCGCGGACCCGTCGCGCTTCGCCGCGGTGCCGAAAGCCTCGCTCGACGGCACCATCAAGGCGCGCGGCGTGCTGCGCCCGCAGTGGCGCGCCGATACCGCGATCGTCGTGGCGAAAGGCAGCAGCATCGAGGGGCTTGCCGCGTCGGGAACGTTCGAAGGCAGCGTCAGTCCAGGCAGCGTGCGCGACGCGAAGCTCGCGGCCGTGCTTGGATCGACCACGGTACGCGCGAGCGGCGCCGCCGGCCGCGCCGGCGATCGCGTGACGATCGCACTCGACGCGCCGCGCATCGCCGAGCTCGCGCCGCTGCTGCCCGCGGGGGTGCCGCAACCTGTTAGCGGCGGGCTCGTCGCGAACGGTGCCTTTACGCTGACGCACGGCGTGCCCGGCGGCGAGATCGAGTTCACGGGCCGGTCGCTGCATTTCGGTCCGCATGCGGCAGCGACGCTGCGCGGTCGTGCTTCACTCGCACCGCCTGTTACGGGTGCGCAGAAACCGCTCGCCGAGCGCGCGCTCACGCTGGACATCACGGCGACGCAGGCCCGCATTGCGGAACGGTTGCTTGAAAGCGTGCACGCGACGGCACGAGGCACGCTCGCGCGACATCACGTTACGCTCGCGCTGCGCACCGGCGACGTCGACGCGGCGCTCGCTGCCGACGGCGCGCTCGCGAACGTTGAGCAGCCCGCCGACGCCGCGTGGAGCGCAACGCTCACGGCGCTCGAGAACCGCGGCCCCGTCGCCGTGCGGTTGCGCGTGCCCGCGAAGGTTACGCTCCGCGCCGGTTACGCACGCATCGCGGATGCCGATGTCGATCTTGCACGCGGTCGCGCGCGCATCGCGGAATTCGCATGGGATCGCGGCCGCGTGACGACGCGCGGCTCGATCTCCGGCGTCGACATCGCAAATGCGGCGAAGCTCGCGGGATTGACGCTGCCGGCCGATACGACGCTGGTTGCCGGGGGCGAGTGGTCGATCGCCGCGGAACCCCGCCTGAACGGGAGCTTCGAGATTCATCGCGAGCGCGGCGACATTCTTGTCGACGTGAACGCGGACGGGACGACGGAAAGGCGCGGCCTCGGCGTTACCGCGTTGACCCTCAACGGCACGTTTGCTGACGACGCGCTCGACGCGAAGGCAACGTTCGCAGCCGAGCGCGCAGGTACGGCGAGTGCCACGCTCGCGATCGGCGCCGGCAGCGGCGCATCGAGCGGAAAGATCGAGAAGAGCGCGCCGCTTTCGCTCGCCGCGCACGCGGAG
>DATEIQ010000313.1:0-7821 GCA_035278845.1 Casimicrobiaceae bacterium
CGTCGATGACTTGGCCGCGTGGTCGTCGCCCGCGAGCACCAGCACGCCGCCGTGCTTCGACGTGCCGGCGAAGTTCGCGTGCTTGAAAACGTCGCCGCAGCGGTCGACGCCCGGGCCCTTGCCGTACCACATCGCGAACACGCCGTCGACGTTCGCGCTCTTGTACAGGTTCACCTGCTGCGTGCCCCAGATCGCCGTCGCCGCGAGGTCCTCGTTGACACCCGGCTGGAACTTGATGTGCGCGCGCTCGAGGAACTTTTGCGCCTTCCACAGCGCCTGGTCGAGGCCGCCGAGCGGCGAGCCGCGATAGCCCGACACGAAGCCGCCGGTCTTCAATCCGGCGTGCGTGTCGCGCTGGCGCTGCAGGATCAGCAGGCGTACGAGCGCCTGCACGCCGGTCAGGAAGACGCGGCCTGAGCCGAGCTCGTATTTGTCGTCGAGGGAAACATCGCGCAGCGGAGCGACGCTGCCGGCAGCGGCTGTAGCCATTTGAACGAGCTCCAAGAATCGTGTTCCGGATTGCGCCGCGTCGGGTAGAGGCGGCCTCGGACGGCGCGATCGTGTCGCGCGCCCGCGCATGCGGCAATTTTACTCCGCTGACTTCGGGGTCAGAGCAACAAGTCGCGCGATCGCCCCTTCGGACCCGGTAACAGCCGTTGCCGCGCGACTTGTTGCTCTGACCCCGAAGTCAGCGGAAGTTCATCGTCGAAGGCAGCCACAGCGCGATCGAGGGAAACAGCATCACCAGCGCGAGGCCGCCGATCAGCAGCACCACGTACGGCGCGACGCCGCGGATGATCTCCAGGATAGGCGCACGCGTGATCGCCTTGAGCGCGAACAGGTTCATCCCCACCGGCGGGGTGATCAGCGCGAGCTCGAGGTTGATCGTCAGCAGCATGCCGTACCACACCGGGTGAATGTGGAGCGCCGCGAGCACCGGCAGCACCACCGGCGTGGTGATCAGGATGATCGAGATCGTCTCGAGGAACATCCCGAGCACGAAGATCAATGCCATCACGGCGCAGAGGAAGCCGAGCTGCGAAACCTCGTAGCGCAGCACGAGGTCGACCATCTCGTTGGGAATCCGCAGCTTCGTGAGCACGTTTGCGAGGATCGAGGCTGCGGCCAGAATCATGAACAGCATCGCGGTGTTGCGTGCCGCATCCTGCGCCGAAATCCACAGGTCCCGCAGCGTGAAGTTGCGATAGACGAGCATCGCGATCAGCAGCGCGCCGAGCGCGCCGATGCCGGCGGCCTCGGTGGCCGTGAAGACGCCGAAATACATGCCGCCGAGGACGAGTACGGGCAGCATCAGCGCCCAAAACGAGCGGCGCAGTGCGGCGGCGATCTCCGGCAGCGACGCGCGCGGCTCGCGGATGCGCGCCAGCTTGCCGAAGCGCGCCGCGCTCACGCAGTAGACGGCGAAAATCGTCGCGAGCATCAGCCCGGGGACGACACCGGCCATGAACAGCGCGCCGATCGACGTGTCGGATACGACGCCGTACAGGATCATCGGCCCTGACGGCGGGATCAGGATGCCGAGCGTGCCGCCAGCGCCGACGACGCCATACGCGACGCGCGCCGGATAGCCATAGCGCACCATCAGCGGAATCGCCGCGGCGCCGATCGTCAGCGCCGTCGCGACGCTCGATCCCGAAATCGCCGCGAACACCGTGCATGCGGCAACGGTCGCGACACCGAGACCGCCGGGGAGATGACGGACGAGCGTGTGCGCGGCGCCGAACAGGTCGTCGACGACCTTGCCGCGGATCATGAACTGCGCCATCAGCGTGAAGAGCGGGATGGCGACGAGCAGATACGTGTTGAGCTCGCCGAAGACGAGATCGCCGAGCCCGCCCAGGTGACCTTCGGCTGCATAGAGCACCGCGGTGCCGAACAGCGTGAGCCCGGCGAATACCGGGACACCGGTCAGCAGAACGGCGACGAGACCGGCGAGGATCAGCGCGAACAGCACGGGCGCAGGCTATTCGATACCCTGCGCAGGCATCGTGCGCTCGTGCGGCAGCGGCCCGCCGCGCAGCACGACGACGAACGAGACGATCGCGGCCAGCAGCAGCAACAGCGCGCCGATGGGCACCAGAAGCTGCGGCATCCACATCGGCACCGCGAGGTACCCATTCGAGCGCAGCCCGACCTGGTGCGAGAACCCGACGGTGCCGATGCCTTCGACGAGCAGCAGCACCGCGGTCACCGCGACGGTGAACAGGCCGATCAGCGCCGCGATGCGCTTGCCGCTCGGGCGCAGGCGCTCGGTGAGGATATCAACGGAAATGTGTTCGCCGCCGAGCAGCGCGTCGGCGGCGGCGAGCATGACGCTCGCCACCAGCAGATAGCCAACGAGCTCGTCAGTCCACGCGACGGGTGCACCGAACACGTAGCGACGGAGGACCGAATACGAGATCGTCGCGAGCGATGCGATCAGCGACAGAGCGGCGAGCGCGAGCCCCAATCGCGCGAGCGCGCGCACCATCCGCTCGATGCGCGCCATGGCGATGCGTGCGCTCGCCTGCCCGCGTCAGAGCGACTTCAGCAGATCCAGCGTCTTCTGACCGTCCTGCGGCGCGGACTTCAAAAATGCGTCGATCACCGGCTTTTGCATGGCCGCCTTCCAGGTTGCCTGCTCGTCCGGCGTCTGCACGTGAATCTGCATGCCCTTCGCCTTGAGCTGCGTCAGCGCGTCGGCCGCGGTGGCTTCGGTCACCGCGAATGCGTCCTGCTCGGCCTTGGCGGCCGCCGCTTCGATCGCCTGCCGCTGAGCCGGCGCGAGCTTCGACCACCACTGCGGATTGACATACACGTGAAAGAACACGACGAAGTAGGGCGCTACGGTCCCGTACTTCTGGATCTCGTAGTACTTGCGGCTGTACGCGGCCGACAGGTCGGTGAGCCCGGCGTCGAGCACGCCCGATTGCAGCGCCTGGTAGACCTCGGAGCCCGGCATCGCCGACGGCGCGGCGCCGACCGCGGTGAGCGCGTGATCGGTCAGCGAATTGAGACCGCGGATCTTGACGCCCTTGAAATCATCGAGCGTGATGAGCGGCTTCTTCCCCGACGTGAAGATCGATTCGCGCGTGATGTACAGCCACGCGATGCTGTGCACGCCGCGCGCCTCGAGCTTGGCGTCGAGAAACTTGCGTGCCTCCGACGTCGGGAAGCGCTTGATCTGCGCGAGGTCCGTCATGTAGTACGGAATCAGCGTCGCGCTCATCTCGGGGATCGTCGTGCCCCACTGGAAATTGACGCTGACGGCGGCTTCGATGTTGCCGCGCGCGACCTGCGGAAAATTCTCCGCCGCTTTCGCGAGCTGCTCGGAGCCGAAGAGCTGGACGTCGACACTGCCGTTGGTGCGCGTCTTGACGTCGGCGGCGAAGCCCTGCAGCAGCTTGGTCAGGTGATGCGCCGGCGGCACCTGGTGCGACACGCGCATGACGACGGGCTGGGCGGTTGCGATCGACGCGCTGAGTACGAACAGCGCGACGGCGAGCCAGGGACGATACGAGCGGGGCATGCGGTCTCCTCCTGATGGATGTTTTGCGGCGAATGGTAGCGGATGTTGCCTCAGCGGCCGCGCGCACCGCGATCGGCGACGAGCGCGTCAGCGTCGCGTTGCAGGGCAGCCTCGCGCTCCCGCTGCGCCGGCAATCCGACGAGCGCGTTGAAAGCGTCGAACGTCAGCAACTGCGGCAGGCAATCGGCCGTCGTGCCCGTGCGGCGGATCGTGGCAAACAATTCGCGGAGCGCGTGCGCGACGGCATAAGTGGCGGCCACCGGAAATACGACCACCGCGTAGCCGATCGCCTGCAGCTCGTACGCGGGCAATAGCGGCGAGAGACCGGACTCGATGTTGTTCGCGAGGCAGGGTCCCGGAATTTCGGCACAGATGCGGCGCATCTGCAGGGCGTCCGTGGGCGCCTCGACGAACAGCAGGTCGGCGCCGGCTTCGCGTGCGAGCTGTGCGCGCTCGATCGCGTCGTCGAGGCCATTCACCGCCAGCGCATCGGTGCGCGCCATGATCACGAGATCCGGGTCGGTGCGCGCGTCGAGCGCCGACTCGATTTTCGCCAGCCACTCCGCCCGCGGCACGACGGCCTTGCCGGCCATGTGGCCGCAGCGCTTCGGGAAGACCTGGTCCTCGATGAACAGCCCCGCGACGCCGGCCTTTTCGTACAGGCGTACTGTGCGCGCGACGTTCGTCACGTTGCCGAAGCCGGTGTCGGCGTCGGCGAGCAGCGGTAGCGTCGTCGCGTCGCACAGCCGCGAGTACATTTCCGAAAGCTCGGTGAGCGACAGCTGCGACGAATCGGGCTGTCCGAGCAGCGTCGCCGTCGCGCCGTAGCCGCCGGCCGTGACTGCGGTGAATCCGGCGGCTTCGGCGAGGCGCGCGCCGAGCGCGTCGTGCACGCCCGGCATCACGAGGATGTCGGGCGCATCGATCAGTTGCTTGAGTCGTGTCGTCCGACGCACGGTTTTGGAATCCTGGCGCGGCGAGAGCGAGCCGCGAGACGGATTTTAACCGCGGGTAGAATCGGACGACCTTTTCCGACTTCCTGCGTCGCATGCCGAACGATCTGCTACCCGCCATCGAAATCGAGACGGCATCGAATCCCGATGCAGCGGTCATCTGGATGCACGGGCTCGGTGACGACGGCCGCGGGTGGTCGGAGGTCGTGCCGCTGCTCGGGCTGCCGCGTGGCGCGGCGATCCGCTTCCTGTTCCCGCACGCGCCGATCATGGCCGTGACGATCAACAACGGCATGCAGATGCGCGCGTGGTACGACATCCGGCAGGCCAACCTGAGCGAGCGGGCAGACATCGATGGCGTGCGTCGGTCGCAGCGTCACGTCGCGGCGCTGCTCGACCGCGAGTTCGCGCGCGGGATCTCGCCGCGGCGCACGCTGCTCGCCGGTTTCTCGCAGGGCGGGGCGATCGCGCTCTACGCCGGATTGCGGAGCGAGCAGCGGCTGGCCGGCATCGTCGCACTGTCGACGTACCTGATCGGCAGTGATCGAATCGCCGGGGAGGCGAGCGCCGCCAATCGGGACGTACCGATCTTCATGGCGCATGGAACGTATGACCAGGTCGTCCACTTGCCGTGGGCCGAGCAGTCGCGCGACACGCTGGTCGCCGCCGGCTGGCCGCTCGAGTGGCACGAGTACCCGCTCGAGCACTCGGCGAACCCCGAGGAGATCACCGCGGCGGGATCGTTCATCGCCCGCGTGCTGTCGATATAGCAACAAGCCCTGCCCGTACAGCGAGTTATCGCGGAAAGCTCATGCGCGAGGCGCTGTTGGAAACCGCTTTAAGCATGTTTATTAATACGTTGAATTATCTATGAAAACTAGATGGACCTGGGACTGAACGGCCGTCGCGCGCTCGTCTGCGCGGCCAGCAAGGGACTCGGCCGCGGATGCGCCGAGGCGCTCGCGGCTGAAGGCGTCGACGTCACGATCTGCGCGCGCACCGAGCAGGAAGTCGCCGCTGCAGCCGCTGAAATCGGCGCGCTCGCGGGGCGCCCGGTCGCCTGGGTCGCGTGCGACATCACGACGGAGCCGGGGCGTGCGGCCGCGCTCGCGGCATGTCCGCAGCCTGACATCCTCGTCAACAACGCGGGCGGGCCTCCGCCCGGCGAGTTCCGCGATTGGGACCGCGCGGCGTGGCTGCGCGCGCTCGACGCCAACATGCTGACGCCGATCGAGCTCATCAAGGCGACGATCGACACGATGATCGAGCGCCGTTTCGGCCGCATCGTCAACATCACATCGAGCGCGGTGAAAGCGCCGATCGACGTCCTCGGCCTGTCGAATGGCGCACGCTCGGGACTCACCGGTTTCGTTGCCGGCGTCGCGCGCAAGGTCGTGCGGCACAACGTCACGATCAACAACCTGCTTCCGGGATCGTTTGCGACCGAGCGTCTGCGTACCGCGCTCGAGGCACGCGCGCGTGCGGCAGGGAAGTCGTACGAAGACGTGCGTGACGCTGCGATGAACGGGTCTCCCGCGGGCCGCTTCGGCGATCCGCGCGAGTTCGGCGCCGTTTGCGCGTTCCTGTGCAGCGTGCATGCGGGCTACATTGCGGGCCAGAACGTGCTGGTGGACGGCGGCGCGTATCCCGGGACCTTCTGAACCGTGCTCGACCTCTACTACTGGACCACGCCGAACGGTCACAAGCTCACGATGTTCCTGGAGGAAACCGGACTGCCGTACCGGTTGAAGCCGGTGAACATCTCGCGCGGCGAGCAGTTCGATGCCGACTTTCTCGCGATTTCGCCGAACAATCGCATTCCGGCGCTCGTCGATCACGCGCCCGCGATGCCCGGCGGTCCGCTCGCGATGTTCGAGTCGGGCGCGATGCTCCTCTATCTCGCGGACAAGTCGGGCAAGCTGATTCCCGCCGATGCGCGGATGCGCTGGCAGTGCATCCAGTGGTTGTTCTGGCAAATGGCGGGGCTCGGCCCGATGGCGGGGCAGAACCATCACTTCGGCGGCTACGCCGTCGAGCCGATTCCCTACGCGATCGACCGCTACGTGAACGAGACCGGGCGCCTCTACGCGGTGCTCGACCGGCAGTTGCGTGGCCGCGATTTTATCGTGGACGAATACTCGATCGCGGACATTGCGTGCTACCCGTGGATCCAGCCCGAGCGGCAGCGCCAGAACATCGACGAATTTCCCGACCTCAAGCGCTGGAAGGCCGCGATCGCCGAGCGGCCGGCGACGCAGCGCGCGTACGCCCTCGCGAAAACGGTGAATGTCAAGCCGGCGGCCAGCGACGAGGAGTCACGCAAGATCCTCTTCGGCCAGGGCCGGCACACGGTGCGCTAGAGATCAGTGCGCGCGCCGCTCGAGCAGCAACACCTGCTCGGGGGTGCGCGGCAACCACCGGTCGACGGGAAAGCGCGCACGCTCCTCGTAGCCACGCACCGGTCCGAACGCGACGACGAAGCGATCGTCCTTCACCCACCACCAGCTGCGGCCCGGCGGCGGCGCATCGGGATTCGCGTCGGCGCGGTGATAGCCGTTGTATTCGAAGCCGCCATCCAGCGTTTCCGGCGTTGCGCCCATGCGCTCGGCCGCGTGGATCGCATCCCAGCGCGCGCGGTTCCATGCAAAGTAGTCGTGCGTCGCCGTCACCGCATACCCCGCCATCACACCGAGCACGACAATGCCGAGAATTCGTGACGCGCGCGTCGCGACGGCCGGCTCGGCGAGCGCGACGAGCGCAAGCACGAACGGCAGCACGAACAGCAGGTATCGGTCGAAGTAATCGGTGAGGGCGAACGGCGCCAGATAAGCCGCGATCAGCGCGAACAGGAACAGGCGCTCGCCGGCATCCGCGCCGATTGCGGTCGCGGCGCGTGCGTCGGTCGCACCGACCGTGGCGTTCGAGCCGCGCGCGGCGATCGCGCGCATCGCGACGAATGCCGTCCGGCAAATCACCGCGACGCCGAACGCCGCGACGATGCCTGCGCCGTACCAGAACGCGCTAGGCGAACGATCGAGCGGCGCGAGACCGCGCGGCTGCGCGTCGTACAACGTGAACGGGCCGATGCCGGCACGATCGATGAGTTGATCACCGCGCCACGGCGGCCACGATCCGGTCGCAACCATCGTCGCGACCGCCAGCGCCGCGAGCGCGACGATCGCCACGCGCGCGCCACGCCCGCCCGGCAACCCACGCCAGAGCGCGAACGGTGCCGCAAACAGTCCGAGATACGCGAGCAGCGACAGCACGTTCGAGCCGACCCAGGCGCGGTAAGCCTCGTCCGTGAGGACTTTGCCGACTGCCTCGACGACGCGCCCC
>DATEIQ010000314.1:0-9439 GCA_035278845.1 Casimicrobiaceae bacterium
CGCGCGCAATTGAAGTTCGTCTGGATGGAGCAGGTGGACGACGCGATGGCGACCGCGCTGTCGCCGGTGGTGACCGCAGCCGAGCCGGCGTAACGCGAGTCCTCGGCGCGATCATTCGCCAAGCGGCCGCAAGTCAGGGCAGCCGCGCCCGCGGCTGCCGGATCTGCTCGAACGTGCATTGCCGCGGTGCCTTGTCGGGACGCCAGCGGACGAACGCCGTGCCGTGACGAAAGCGGCCGCCGCTGACATGGTCGTAGCGAACCTCGACGACGAGGCTGGGCTTCAGCGGCTGCCATTCGCCGCTGCGCTCGGTGCTCCAACGGCTCGGGCCGCCGGGTGCACGACCGGTGAAGCCGGGCGCGGCGACCAGCCGCTCGAGCTTCGCGGTGAGCGTTTCGCGCTGCTCGCGCGGGATGTTCGACGTGAAGCCGACGTGATGCAGCAGCCCTTCGTCGTCGTACAAACCGAGCAGCAGCGAGCCGACGACGCGCGTTTTCGCGCCGTAGCGGAAGCCGCCGACGACGCAGTCGGCGGTGCGTACGCGCTTGTATTTCTGCATGCCGGTGCGATCGCCGCTGCGATACGCGGCATCGACGCGTTTCGCGACGATGCCGTCGATCCCCTCGCCGGACGCGGCGAGCCAGCGGTCGACTTCCTTGCGCGAGTGCGTCGCCGGCGAAAGGCGAAACGCGGGCGCTTTGGCGAATGTGCGACCGGCGAAGCGCTCGAGCGCCTCCCGGCGCTTCGCGAGCGGGAGATCGACCAGTGACCGGCCGTTCTCGTCCACGAGCAGGTCGAACGCGACGTAGCGCGCCGGATGCTCGTGCGCGAGTTTCCGCACGCGGCTTTCGGCCGGATGGATGCGCATGAGGAGTTGGTCGAACGACAGCGCATCGCCTTCGGGAATCACGAGCTCGCCGTCGAGCACGCAGCGTGTGGCCGGCAGGTCGGCGACCGCGGCGACAATCTCCGGGAAGTAGCGCTCGAACGGCTGGCCGCTCTTCGAGCGCAAATGCACGTCCGCCGCGTCCTTGAACGCAAGGCAGCGGAACCCGTCCCATTTGGGCTCGTATTGCCACGCGTCGCCTTCCGGCAACGAGGCGACGGATTTCGCTTCCATCGGTGCGTAGTCGAGCGGGATCGGGAGCGTCATTCGGGGCGTCGCTTGCGCGCATGCAGATAACGCTGCGCGAGGAAAGGGTACCATTCGACGATCGACGCAAAGGAGCACGCAATGGAAGCAGCCGCGAACTATATCGCCGGAGAATGGCTCGGATCGTCGCAGGCCGCCGAGAACGTCAACCCGTCGAACACCGCCGACGTCATCGGCCTGTTCTCGCGTGCAGACGCGCAAGCCGCCGAGCGCGCAATCGCCGCGGCGAAGCAGGCGTTCCCGGCGTGGTCACGCGGGTCGATCCAGCAGCGGCACGACATCCTGAAGCGCGTCGGCGACGAAATCCTCGCGCGCAAGGACGAGCTCGGCCGGTTGCTCGCGCGCGAGGAAGGCAAGACGCTGGCCGAAGGTGTCGGCGAAACGGTGCGCGCGGGTCAGATCTTCCTGTTCTTCGCCGGCGAATGCGTGCGGCTCGCGGGCGAGAAGATCGGGTCGGTGCGTCCCGGGATCGACATCGAGGTCACGCGCGAACCGGTCGGCGTCGTCGGGCTGATCACGCCGTGGAATTTTCCGATCGCGATCCCCGCGTGGAAGATCGCGCCTGCACTCGCCTACGGCAATTGCGTCGTGTTCAAGCCGGCGGATCTCGTGCCGGGCACCGCGCATGCGCTGTCGCAGATCATCGCCGGGGCCGGCATTCCGCCGGGCGTGTTCAATCTGGTGATGGGCCGCGGCTCGGTCGTCGGCGAGACGCTGATCCGGCATCCGGACGTCGCCGCCATTTCCTTCACCGGGTCGGTTTCGACAGGGCAGAGCATCGCGGCCGCGTGCGCAGCAGGCATGAAGAAGTTCCAGCTCGAAATGGGCGGCAAGAATCCGCTCGTCGTCCTCGACGACGCGGATCTCGGCGTCGCCGTCGAATGCGCCGCCAACGGCGCGTTCTTCGCGACCGGGCAGCGGTGCACGGCGTCGTCGCGACTCGTCGTGACCGAGGGCATTCATGACCGCTTCGTGAGCGCGCTCACCGAGCGGATGAAGGCGCTGATCGTCGACGATGCATTGAAGAGTGGCACGCACATCGGCCCGGCGGTCGACCAGAGCCAGCTCGAGCAGGACCTGCGCTATATCGAGCTCGGCCAATCGGAGGGTGCGCGGCTCGCGGCCGGCGGTGAGCGGCTTTCGCGCGGCTCACCCGGCTTCTACGTCGCGCCGACGCTCTTCACCGACGCGCGGAACGACATGCGGATCGCGCGCGAGGAAATCTTCGGGCCGGTGGCGGCGGTGATCCGTGCGAAAGGCTACGACGAGGCGCTCGCGATCGCCAACGACACGTCGTTCGGACTGGTATCGGGCATCTGCACGACCAGCCTCAGGCACGCGACGCATTTCAAGCGGAACGCGGAGGCCGGCATGGTGATGGTCAACCTGCCGACTGCAGGCGTCGACTATCACGTGCCGTTCGGCGGTCGCAAGGGATCGAGCTACGGGCCGCGCGAGCAGGGCCGGTACGCGGCAGAGTTCTATACGACGGTCAAGACGTCGTACACGCTGGCGTAGGGTCGCGCGGCCGCCACTCGCGTAAGCGGGACCGCCGCGGGGCGCACCATGTCCGTCGACATTCTCGATCGCTGTCGCGCGAAGATCCGCGGTCGCGGACTCAGCGTCGTCTTTCCGGAAGGCGGCGACGAGCGTATCGCCCTCGCGGCTTCAAGGCTGCGGGACGAAGACCTCGCGCGGCCGATCATCCTCGGCGCCAATGCTGCGACGGACTCGCATCTCGACGCCTATGCGGCGCTCTATCTGCAGGGACGCCCGGAGACGAATCCGAAGATCGCGCGCCGGCTCGCCGAGAAGCCGCTGTTTCGCGCCGGCCTGATGGTGAAGGCGGGCGACGCCGACGCGATGGTGGCCGGCGTCGCCAATCCCACGTCGCGCGTGATCGAGGCGGGCATGATGACGGTGGGGCTTGCGCCGGGCATCGCCACGCCGTCGAGCTTCTTCCTGATGCTGCTGCGAGAGCGGACGCTGCTCTACGCGGATTGCGCGGTGAACGCCGATCCCGATGCGGGCCAGCTCGCCGACATAGCGCTCGCGTCGGCGATGAGCTACCGGCAACTGATGGGCGACGAGCCGCGTATCGCGCTGCTGTCGTTCTCGACGAAGGGCAGCGCGAAGCATCCGCACGTCGACAAGGTCACGTCGGCGCTCGCGATCGCGCGCGAGCGTACACCAATGCTGTCGATCGACGGCGAGCTGCAGGCCGACGCCGCGCTCGTACCGGCCGTGGCGGCGAAGAAACTGAAGGACGCGAGCGACGTGGCGGGGCGTGCCAACGTGCTCGTGTTTCCCGATCTCGACGCCGGCAACATCGCCTACAAGTTGACGCAGTATCTCGCGGGCGCGCAGGCGATCGGACCGATTCTGCAGGGCTTCGCCCGGCCGGTGAGCGACTTGTCGCGCGGCGCGAGCGTCGACGACATCGTCGCGACGACGACGATTTTGCTCGCGACGGCTTCGGGGTCAGAGCTGCGATGACTTTGGGGTCAGAGCTGTAAGTGTCGCGAGAGTACCCGTCGGCAGCGCCGGGACTTCGCTCGCGAGACTTACAGCTCTGACCCCAAAGTCTTCTGACCCCAAAAAGTCAGCGCCCGTCGATCGGCACGTAATCGCGCGGCTCCGGTCCGTTGTACAGCGTGAGCGGCCGGATCAGGATGTTGTTCTCCATCTGCTCGAGCACCTGCACGGTCCAGCCGGGGACGCGGCCGGCGGCGAAGATCGGCACGAACAGGTCCTCGGCGATGCCGTTCAGGAAGTAGACGACGCCCGCGTAGAAGTCGACGTTCACGTTGACGCCGTGGCGCGCGTACGGCTTCATCGCGTCGACGAGCGCCGCGAGGATCTGGTACCACTTCGGCTCGCCCATCGCACGCGACAGCTGCTCGACGCCGGCGCGCATGTGCCGCGCGCGCGGATCCTCGGCGCGGTACACGCGATGGCCGAAGCCCATCACCGCCTCCTTGTTGGCGCGCTTGCGTTTCACGTACTCGGCCGCCTGCGACGGATCGCCGATCTCCTGCGCCATCCGCATCACGTTCTCCGCTGCGCCGCCGTGCGCAGGACCCGACAGTGCGGCCACTGCGGCCGTCATCGCCGCGTGGAGATTCGCCTCGGTGCCGGCGACGACCCGCGCGGTGAACGCCGACGCGTTCGAGCCGTGCTCGGCGTGCAGGATCATGTCGACGTCCATCAGTCGCGCGGCGTCGCTGCCCGGCCGCGAGCCTTTCAGCATGTACAGGAAGTTTGCCGCGTGCCCGAGCGATGGGTCGGGACGCACCGGCTCGCGTCCCTTGCGGACATGCTCGTGCGCCGCGATCAGCATCGGCACCTGCGACGTGAGCCGCACGCCCTTGCGCAACGTAGCCTCCGCCGAATTGTCGGCGACGTCGGGATCGAATGCCGCCAGCGCCGACACCGTCGTTCGCAGCGCGTCCATCGGATGCGCGTCCTTGATCGTGCGCACGATGTCGTAGACGGCATCCGGCACCTCGCGCGCCGCCTTGAGCTCGCCGTCGAAGCGCGCGAGCGCATCGCGCGAGGGCAGCTCGCCGTGCAGCAGCAGATAGCACGTCTCCTCGAACGTCGATCGCTCGGCGAGATCGTGGATCGAGTACCCGCGATACCGCAGCTCGCCCGCGCGGCCGTCGATCGCGCACACCCGCGAGCGGTCGAAGTACACGCCCTTGAGTCCGCGGTGAATCTCGATTTTCTCGGTGGTTTCGCTCATCGATCGTTCCTTACGTCCAAAGCATGAAGCCGCGCGGGTCCTTGGTGATCGCCACCGACACGATGTAGCCGAACGTCAGCAGTGCCAGCACCCAGGCGGCGGCGCGAACGCCTTTCGTCCGCCCGAAGCGCAGCGCCACCATGCCGAGCGCGATGTACGCCAGCAGGCCGACGATCTTGGCGGCGATCCACGGCGCGTTCGTCGGCCCTTGCCGCAGCACCCAGGCGAGCCAGACCGCCGACACGATCAGCACGGTGTCGACAATATGGGGCAGCGTCTTCGCGAGCCGATGCCGCATCCATGCGGCGTCGCCCAGCATGCCGACGCCGCGGGCGAAGAAACCGGCGAACGAAATCGCGACCGCGGACATGTGGACGAGCTTGACGTCGTTGTAGTCCATTGCCGCTATTGTTCCAGAAGTCGCCGCGCGCCCCGCGCGAGCGCGAAACGGACGTGGCGAGCGCGACGCCCGTAACGCGCCCGGCGCGGCGGGCGCGCGGCTACCGGCGCATCGCCGGGCGTCGCGATCAGCGGATCGTCATGCCGCCGTCGGCGGCGACGACCTGCCCGGTGACGTAGCTCGCTCCGTCGGAGGCGAAGAACACGAACACTGGGGCGATTTCCTTCGGCTCGGCCCAGCGGCCGAGCGGAATGCGCGTCAGGTATTTCTCCTGAAAGCGCGCGTCGGTGCGGATCGTCTCGGTCATCGGCGTGGCGGCGCCGGGCGCGATGGCGTTGACGGTGATGCCGTATTGCGCGAGCTCGCGTGCGGCCGACATCGTCAAGCCGACGATCCCCGCCTTCGCGGCGCTGTAGTTGATCTGGCCGATGGTACCGAGCACGCCGGCGGTGGACGTGACATTGAGGATGCGGCCGTAGCGCTGTCCGATCATGGCCGCCGCGACGGCCTGCAGGCAATGGAAGCTGCCGGTGAGATGCACGCCGAGCACCGCGTCCCACTGCGACGCGGTCATCTTGTGCAGCATCGCGGGGCGAATGATGCCCGCGTTGTTGACGAGAATGTCGACACGGCCGAAGCGCGCGACGGCAGTCGCGACCATCGCATCGACTTCGGCACGATCCGAGACGTCGCAGCGGACGCCCATCGCCTCGGCGCCGCTTCGCGCGAGGTCTGCCGCAAGGGCTTGCGCGCGCCCCGCCGCGACGTCGGCGATGCACACGCGCGCGCCTTCCGCTACGTACGCGCGCACGACGGCCTCGCCGATGCCCTGGGCCGCACCGGTGACGATTGCCGTCCTGCCGGCGAGCTGCATTGAGCCTTCCTCCGCGCACCCTGCGCGAACGCGTCGAAGGTGCCGCGCGGCGACTCCGACTGCATTGACCCGCATCAAGGCGGCATGCGCGACGGCCGCGACAAAATCGGCGCTGTCGAATCGGACGGGAGCGGATGCGCATGGAGCGGTCGTTCGAGCGCGAAGTGCGGCTGCTCGCGAAGGGCGAGGGCGACGTCTTCCAGGGCGAAGGGATCCTCGCCGTGACGAAGGCGCTGCTGCAGTCGGGGGTCAGCTACGTCGGCGGCTATCAGGGCTCGCCGGTGTCGCAGCTTCTCGACGTGATGGTGCAGGCGCGCGAGTACCTCGACACGCTCGGCGTGCACGTCGAGCCGTGCACGAACGAGGCTGCGGCATGCGCGATGCTCGCCGCCTCGGTCAACTACCCGGTGCGCGGCGCGGTCACCTGGAAGTCGATCGTCGGCACCAACGTCGCGTCCGACGCGCTGTCCAATCTCGCGTCGCCCGGCGTGCGCGGCGGTGCGCTGATCGTCGTCGGCGAGGATTACGGCGACGGGTCGAGCGTCGTGCAGGAGCGCACGCACGCGTTCGCGATGAAATCGTCGCTGTGCCTGCTCGATCCGCGGCCCGAGCTTGCGCAGATCGTGCGCATCGTCGAGCACGCGTTCGCGCTGTCGGAAGCGTCGGCCACGCCGGCGATCCTCCAGCTGCGCATTCGCGCCTGCCATTTGCAGGGAAGCTTCACCTGCAAGGATAACGTCGCGCCTGCGATCTCGAGCCGCCGCCCGCTGCGGGCGCCGGCGGCGTTCGACGCCAACAGCATGTCGCATCCGCCTTACACGTTCGAGCACGAGCGGCTCAAGGTCCTGGAGCGCCTGCCGGCCGCGCGCCGCTACGTCGCCGAGCATCGGCTCAACGAGACGTTCGCGGGCGACGTACGCGACGTCGGGATCGTCGTCCAGGGAGGTCTCTACAACAACCTGATCGGCGCGCTGCGCACAGCAGGCTGCGTCGACGGCGCGGGAGGGTCCCGCATCCCGCTGTTCGTGCTGAACGTAACGTATCCGCTCGTGGCCGAGGAACTGGTCACATTCTGCGCGGACAAGCGCGCGGTGCTGGTGCTGGAGGAAGGGCATCCCGAGTTCATCGAATTCGAGATCGCCGCCATGCTCGCGCGCGCGCAGATTCCTTGCGCGGTTCGCGGCAAAGCGGCGATGGCGAAGGCGGGCGAATACACGGTGGAGCGGCTGGTGCGCGGTATTGCGCGCTTTGCGGACGAGTTCGCGCCATCGCTTACGACGACGCGTGCAATCGCATGGCGCGACAGTGTCGACGCGGTGTGCGAGCGGGCTCGCGCGCTGCTCGCCGCACCCGTGCCGCCGCGCCCGCCCGGGTTTTGCATCGGTTGTCCGGAGCGGCCGGTGTTCAGCGCGCTAAAGCTCGCCGAGCGCAAACTCGGGCCGCGCCATGTCGCAGCCGACATCGGCTGCCATTCGTTCGCGATGTTCGAGCCGTTCAAGTTCGGCAATTCGATCACCGGCTACGGCATGGGCCTCGCGAGCGCCGCCGGCGTCGGTCCGCTCGCCGACAAGCGGCCGCTCGCTACCGTTGGCGACGGCGGCTTCTGGCACAACGGGTTCCTGTCCGGCGTCACGTCGGCGGTCAAGAACGGTTCGGACGCGGTGCTCCTGATCTTCAAGAACGGCTACACGTCCGCCACGGGCACACAGGAGCTCGTCTCGACGCCCGCGAGCGCGCGCCGCGACGATGCCGGCGGCCGCAGCACGACGGCGACCGATACGCATATCGAGGATGTCGTGCGCAGCGTCGGCGTGCAGTGGCTGCGCACCGTGCACACGTACGACGTCGCGCGCATGCAGGCGACGCTGGAGGATGCGTTCACGACGCGGCAGGGCGGTCTCAAGGTCGTCGTCGCCGAGGGCGAATGCCAGCTCGAGCGCCAGCGGAGGCTGCGCACGCAGGCCGCGCGCGAGCGTGCAGCCGGGACGCGCACCGCTCGCGTGCGCTACGGCATCGACGAGACGGTCTGCACCGGCGACCGCGCGTGCATCCGGCTTTCCGGTTGCCCGTCGCTGACGCTGAAGGCGTCGAATCATCCGCTGCGAATCGAACCGGTCACGACCGTGACAGCCGATTGCGTCGGCTGCGGGCTGTGCGGTGAGCTCGCGCAAACGGCGGCATTGTGCCCGTCGTTTTATCGGACCGAAGTCGTTGCCAATCCCACCGCGTGGGAGCGGTTGATCGCGGGTGTTCGGGCGTTCGCGACGCGGGCGTTGTCGATTGCATGAGCGCTGAATCCACCTTGCCGTCGAAATCCGCGCACGAGCCGGTCAGGATTCTCGTCGCCGCGCTCGGCGGGCAGGGCGGCGGCGTGCTCACCGACTGGATCGTGCACGCGGCGCGCGCCGAAGGAGCGCTCGCGCAGGCGACGTCTACGCCGGGTGTCTCGCAGCGCACCGGCGCGACGACTTATTACATCGAAATCGCACGGCCGGACGAAAATCCGGCGCCGCCGGTCTTCGGTCTCGCTCCCGTTCCCGGGCAGGTCGACGTGCTCGTCTGCGCCGAGTTGCTCGAGGCCGCGCGCATGCTCGAACGCGGCATGAGCTCGCCGGCGCGCACGACCGTCGTCGCCTCGACGCACCGCGTGTACACGACGCGCGAAAAGATCAGCGGCGGCGACGCGCGCTTCGACAGCGGCCGAATCGTCGACGCGGTGCATGCGCTCGCGAAGCACGCGGTGCTGTTCGACATGGACGCGATCAGGCGCCGGCACGCCACCGCCATCAGCGCTTCGCTGTTCGGCGCGCTCGCCGGCAGCGGGGCGCTGCCGATCGGCCGAGCTGCGTGCGAGGACGCCGTCCGCGGCGCTGGGAAGAGCGCGGATGCGAGCCTGGCGGCATTCGCGGAGGCGTACAAGCGCACACAGGCTGGGCCGGAAGCGATGCTCGCCATCGCGGCGCCCAGCTCGCCGCACGCGCTGCCGCCCGACATCGCGCGCGCCGTCGCCGCGTTGCCGCAACCGGTGGCCGAACTCGCCGCCCCCGGCGCCGCCGAACTCATCGAGTACCAGGGACCGCGCTACGCATTGCGCTATCTCGACCGCGTGGCGCGCATCGTCATGGTGAGCCACCGGCTCGATGTGAGCGAGCGGCGGCACGACGCGGCGCGCGAAGCGGCACGCTGGCTCGCGCTGTGGATGCGTTACGACGACGTGATCCGCGTCGCGCGGGAAAAGATCCGCGTGTCGCGTTTCGCGCGCATCCG
>DATEIQ010000315.1:0-5420 GCA_035278845.1 Casimicrobiaceae bacterium
TCAGCGGATCGGGCGGCGGGCACTCGGTGCCCGAGGCGCTGCTCGCCGCGGTCGAGCGGCGATTTCTTGCCGAAGGGAAGCCTCGTGGCCTGACGTCCGTCAGCGTCGTCGGTGTCGGCGACCGCGCTGCGCTCGGCGCGACGCACCTCGCGCACGAAGGCTTGCTGCGGCGTGCGATCACCAGCGCGCTCGTCGACTCGCCCGGGCTCGTGCGGCTCGCGGCCGAGGACAAGATCGAGGCGTACACGCTGCCGCAAGGCGTGTTGTCGCAACTGATGCGCGACATGGCGGCGGGCCGCCCCGGACTGTTGACGAAAACCGGCCTGCACACGTTCGTCGATCCGCGCCAGCAGGGCGCGCGGCAAAGTCCGCGCACGCCGCCGGGCTTCGTCGAAGCGGTCGACTTCGCCGGCGAGGAGTGGCTGTTCTTCAGGCCGGTGCCGGCCGACGTCGCGTTCCTGCGCGGGACCACCGCCGACGAGGACGGCAACGTGACGATGGAGGAGGAGGCGGTGCTCGGCGAGATGCTGGCGATGGCGCAGGCGACACGGCGCGCAGGCGGCATCGTCGTCGTACAGGTGAAGCGGATGGCGACGCGCGACACGCTACCGGCGAAGCAGGTGAAAATCCCCGGCATCCTCGTCGATTTCGTCGTCGTCGATCGCGAGCAGCGGCAAACCTACGCGACGTACTACGACCCGAGCTATTCCGGCGAGCTGCGCATCCCGGTCGAGGACATCACCCCGCTGCCATTCGGCCCGCGCAAGGTGATCGTGCGGCGCGCCGCGATGGAGCTCTTCCCGGGCGCGATCTGCAATCTGGGCGCAGGCGTTTCCACCGGGCTGTCGACGATCGCGGCCGAGGAAGGGCTGCTCGATGCCGTGCATCTGACGAACGAGCAGGGCATCATCGGCGGAGCGCCGATCACCGGGCGCGATTCCGGCGGCGGCCAGAATTTCGCCGCGATGATCGAGCAGCCGGCACAGTTCGACTTCTACGATGGCGGCGGGCTCGATCTCGCGTTCCTCTCGTTCGCCGAGGTGGATGCGGAGGGCAACGTCAACGTGAGCCGCTTTGGCGACCGGATCATCGGCGTCGGCGGCTTCATCAACATCAGCCAGAACGCGAAGTGTGTCGTGTTCGGCGGCACGCTGACCGCCGGCGATCTCGACGTCACATGGGAACAGGGACGCACGGTCATCCGAAAGGAGGGCCGGCACCGCAAGTTCGTGCCGAAGCTCGAGCAGATCTGCTACAGCGCGCGCATGGGGCAGGCGCGCGGACAGGTCGCGATGTTCGTCACCGAGCGCGCCGTGTTCCGCGTCGGCGCCGACGGCCTCACGCTCGTCGAGATCGCACCAGGACTCGATGCCGAGCGCGACGTGATCGCGCACATGGGCTTCCGCCCGCGCGTCGCGGAGGATATGAAGCCGATGGATGCGCGAATTTTCGCTCCCGGCTGCATGGGCCTCGCGGCGTACGTTCGCGGCAAGCCGCGCCGGTACCGCTCGCAGCGTTTGCAGCAATGGCACGAGGCGCGCCGATGAGCGAAGCGCTACGCATCAGCGGGGCCACGCGCCTGTATGCGATCGTCGGCGATCCCATTGCACAGGTCCGATCGCCGGAGGTCTTCACGGCGCGGTTCGCCGCCGCCGGCGTCGACGCGGTGCTGATCCCGGTGCACGTGCCGACCGCGCGTTTCGACGCGATCGCGCCGGCCTTGCTGGCGATCGGCAACCTCGATGGCGTGCTGGTCACGATTCCGTTCAAGGCGCGCATCGTGCCCTATGCGACACGGCTCGGACCCGCGGCGCAGTGCATCGATGCGGCGAATGCGCTGCGCCGTGAAGCGGACGGCACGTGGACGGGCGATATGTTCGACGGTGTCGGCTTCGTCCGCGGCGCGCAAAAAAAGGGTGAGCGCATACGCGACCGTCGCGTGGCGCTGTTCGGGGCTGGCGGCGCCGGCAGCGCGATCGCGTATGAGCTCGCGAACGCGGGCGCGCGATCGATCGCGATCATCGACGTCGACGCGGCGAAGGCGGAACGCCTGGCGGTGACGCTGTCGCGGGCGTTTCCCGCGTGCAGCATCGCGGCGGCTGCACGAATGCCCGAAGGCATCGACATGATCGTGAACGCGTCGCCGGTCGGCATGCAACCCGGCCACGGCATGCCGGCCGCGATCAGCTCGCTCGACGCCCGAACGCTCGTCGGCGACGTCGTGATCGCCCGCCAGCCGACGGCGCTGATCCGCCACGCCTTGCACTGCGGCTGCCCCATCGTCGATGGCCGCGACATGCACGGCGGACAAGTCGATGCGCTGATGCAATTCTTCGCGTCGGCGACGCGCGCGGAGCCGGAATTCCCGACGTCGGCGACGCGCGCGGAGACCGGCTCGCGCGAACCTTCACGCTGAGCGAACGCGGTCTCGCGCCGACATCATGGCTCACGTACCCGCCGAACGCTGCCTCGCGATCATCGAGCTGCTCGCCGAGGGCGCGCGCGACATGCCGCTCGGCGAGATCGCGGAGCGACTCGCGCTTCCGAAAAGCGGCGCGCATCGGCTGCTCGCGACGCTGGTCGATCTCGAATGGGCGGAGAAGGACGCGGCGACCGGGTTCTATCGGCTGACGATGCGCCTCGCGACGCTCGGCCAGCAGTTCTACGTCGCTACCGGCATCCCCGACATCTGCCAGCCGCCGCTCGATCGCCTCGCACGGCAGTGCCGAGAATTCGCGCGCCTTGCCGTCGTCGACGGACACTCGCTCGTGTGGGTGGCACATTCGCAAGGCGCGGCGGCCGGGCTCATGTATCAGCCGTCGCTGACGTCGAACACCGTGCCGTTGTTCGCAACGGCCAGCGGCAAGGCGTGGCTCGCGACGCTTTCCACCGACCAGGCGATGAAAGTGCTGATGAAGAACGGCGGCCTCGCGCACGCCGATCGCTACGGTCCCGGTGTCGTCCGCTCGCTCGAGGCGCTGCTGCGCGAGGTGAAGGCTACTGGGCGTCGCGGCTATGGGTTGGCGTTCAGCGAGGCCGAGTTCGGCGTGACGGCCGTTGCCGCCGCAATCCGCGCAGGCGAGGGCGGCCCGGCGCTCGGCACGGTCAGCATCGCGGGCCCGACCGCACGCATCTCCGAGCGGCGCGCGCACGAGCTCGCGCCGCTCGTGCTGCAAAGCGCCGCGGAGCTCTCGGATCTATGGCCGCTTCGCGCCGGCGCGCGTCCTGCCAGCGTGCGGCGCAACGCGGCATCGGGTCGCGCGATCCGTCGGCCGTCGTTCGCCTGACGGTTCGCGGCAAGCGCGAATCGACACGATGAGCGGGCTTCTTCTCGGCTGCATCGCCGACGACTTCACCGGCGCCACGGATCTTGCGAACAACCTCGTCCGCGCCGGCATGCGCGTCGTGCAGGCGATCGGCGTGCCGCGACACGGCCTGCCGGACGAGGTCGACGCCGTCGTCGTCGCGCAGAAGACGCGCACCGTCGCGCCCGGCGATGCGGTGGCGCAGGCGCTCGCCGCGCTGCGCTGGCTGCGCGAGCAGGCCGCGGAACAAATCTACTTCAAGTATTGCTCGACGTTCGACAGCACGCCGGCCGGCAACATCGGTCCCGTGACCGAAGCGCTGATGAATGCGCTGCGCGATCTCCCGGGTGCCGACTTCACGATCGCGACGCCGGCGTTTCCCGACAACGGCAGGACGGTGTTCAACGGGCATCTGTTCGTCGGCGACACGCCGCTGCACGAGAGCGGCATGCAGGATCATCCGCTGACGCCGATGACCGATTCGAATCTCGTGCGCGTGCTGCAGCGGCAGTGCCGGCGCAAGGTGGGACTCGTCGATTACCGCGTCGTCGCGCGCGGCGAAAGCGCCGTCCGCGCACGGTTCGATGCGCTGCGACGCGAAGGCATCGGCATCGCGATCGTCGACGCGATCTCCAACGAAGACCTGATACGGTTCGGACCTGCGCTCGCAGGGATGCCGCTCGTCACGGCCGGCTCGGGTGTCGCCATTGCATTGCCGGGGAACTTCGGCATCAGGCCTTCGGCCGCGGCGAGCGAGCTGCCGCACGCGGAAGGCTTCAGGGCCGTGATCGCAGGCAGCTGCTCGCAGGCGACGAATCGCCAGGTGCGAACGTTCGTGGACGCCGGCGGCACGGCGTTCGCCGTCGATCCGCTCGCGCTCGCCGAAGGCGTCGACGTCGCACGCCAGGCGCTCGACCATTGCACGCCGCTGCTCCAGCGCGGCCCCGTGCTCGTGTACTCGACGGCGAGCCCGGCCGCCGTCAAGGCGGTGCAGGCGAGGCTCGGCGGGGAGCGGGCCGGAGGCCTGATCGAAGCGGCGCTTGCCGCGATCGCGCAGGGGCTCGTCGCGCGCGGTGTCCGGCAACTCGTGGTGGCGGGCGGCGAAACCGCCGGCGCGTGCGTGCAGGCGCTGCACGTCTCGCAAATGAAGATCGGTCGGCAGATCGATCCCGGTGTCCCGTGGTGCCATGCGGAGACCGATGCGAAGCCTTCGGTCTCGCTGCATCTCGCGCTCAAGTCCGGCAACTTCGGCAGCGACGACTTCTTCGCGAACGCGTTCGCGATGCTCGCATGAGCCAGGTGCGTGCACGCGAGGCCATCTGCCGCGTCGGGGCCAGCCTGTTCGCGCGCGGCTACGTGCATGCAACGGCGGGCAACATCAGTGTCCGGCTCGACGACGACGGCGGCGGATACCTCGTCACGCCGACCGATGCCTGCCTCGGCTTTGTCGATCCCGCACGCCTGTCGCATATCGATGCGCACGGACGGCCGATCGCCGGCGATCCGCCGAGCAAGACGATCGCGCTGCATATGCGCATCCATACGGCTACCCGGAAGTTCGATGCGGACATTTCGTGCGTGATCCACACGCATAGCACGCATTGCTTGGCGCTGACGCTTCGCTCCGTGACGGCTGAGCTGCTGCCGCCGATCACGCCCTACTTCGTGATGAAGGTCGGCCACGTGCCGGTGATCCCGTACCACCGTCCAGGGGCAGCCGCGACGGCAGACGCCGTCGAGCGCGTCATCGGGGAATACGGCGAAGCAGGAACGCCGGTGCGCGCGGTAATGCTCGCGCGTCTTGGCCCCAACGTCTGGCACGACACGCCGGCCGCGGCGATGTCCGTGCTCGAGGAGCTCGAGGAGACAGCGCGACTCGCGTGTCTCGCGCGCGACTCGCTGCGGCCGCTCGGTAATGCCGAGATCGAGGAATTGCGCGCGGCGTTCGGCGCGCGCTGGTAAGGGCTAGTCCGCGAACTCGCGCAGGATCGTCTCGATCGCGCTGCGATCCGACAGGAACGCGTCGATGCACGTCGGATCGAAATGCAGGCCGCGCTGCGACTTCAGGAAATCGATGCCCTGGTCGAGCGGCCACGCGCGCTTGTACGGGCGCTC
>DATEIQ010000316.1:0-8054 GCA_035278845.1 Casimicrobiaceae bacterium
CGATGTGGTTCTTCGCGCACCGCCACGGCAAGACGTTTCTCGACGTCGCCGATTTCGTCGCGCCGCTCTGCCCCTTGGGGCTTGCCGCGGGCCGGCTCGGTAATTTCATCAACGCCGAACTCGTCGGCCGCCCGACCGACCTGCCGTGGGGCATGGTGTTCCCGCAGGTCGACAACGTGCCGCGGCACCCGTCGCAGCTCTACGAATTCGGGCTCGAAGGTTTGCTTCTTTTCGCGATTCTCTGGATCTATGCGGCGCGGCCGCGACCGCGCGGCGCCGTGTCGGGGCTGTTCCTGATCGGCTACGGTGTTTTTCGCTTCATCGCCGAATTCGCGCGCGAGCCCGACAGCTTTTTGGGCTTCCTCGCGGGCGGGCTCACGATGGGCCAGTGGCTGTCGATGCCGATGGCCCTCGCCGGTCTCGTGATGATGGTGTGGGCGTATCGCCGCGCCGGGCGGACGCAGCCCAGCGATTGAATCCCCGAACGCCGCGCGAAGCGGCGGCGATTGTCGTCGGGATGCCTACTCGATTCGGCGGTAGTCGCCGTCGAGCGTGCGCCGTTCGCGCCCATACGGGGCGCGCCCGGCGGTAACCGGCTGCGGATCGAACTCGCCGCGCTGATTGATCGGCAACGCGAGCAGGATCAGCGCGATGGCGTCCGTGAGAATTCCGGGAACGAGCAGCAGCATGCCGGCCAGCACGCGCCGGCCGCTGTCGAGCAATCCGCGCAAAAGCGATTGGTCGCCGCGGAACGCGGCGAGCGTTCGCGCACGGAACTGGTGGCGTTCGTGGGTGAGCACCCACAAACCTCCGATGGCAGAGCCGGTGAGCCACATCCACATCGGTACGCCGGTCCATCGCGCGAACCTCGCCGTGACGACGAGGTCCAGCAACGGGAACAACAGTACAATGGCCAGGACCACGAAACGCATGGAAACTCCTTGCACGATCATCCGGCGATCGTCGTATTCACCAACGTTCCGGATAACGCCACCGCAACGGCGCTGGCGCAAGCTCTGCTCGACGAGCGGCTCGCCGCGTGCGTGAACATCGGCGCACCGGTCGATTCAATGTATCACTGGCGCGGCGCAATCGAAACGGCACGCGAGGTTCCCGTCGCAATAAAAACACGCGCTGCGTTGTATTCCCACGTGGAGGCAGCGATCCGGAATATCCACCCGTATGACACGCCGGAAATCATTGCGATCCCCGTTACCGCAGGCGACGAACGGTATCTCGACTGGATCGCGGCCGAGGCGCGCAGTGGCTGAGCGCGCGTTCGCCGCACGGGCGGCATTTGCGTCAATCGCGGCATTCGCGTTCGGCACGGCGATCGCGGCGGGATTGCCGGGGCTTGCGCCGAAGCTGCTGCCGCCCGACCAGGCGTTCCGTTTTTCGGCGCGGGTACTCGATCCTGCCACGCTCGAGGCGCGCTTCGACGTCGCCGACGGCTATTATCTTTATCGCGACAAGCTGCGCTTCACCGCGGAGCCGGTTCAGGTTCTGAAGGTCGACTTGCCGCGTGGACAGCGCAAGCACGACGAGTTCTTCGGCGACGTGGAGACGTATCGCGGCGCGGTGACCGTGCGCCTGCCGCTCGCATCCGCTGCGCCCGGCAAGACGCTGGTCGTGCACGCCGATTCGCAGGGCTGCGCCGACGCGGGCGTTTGTTACCCGCCCAACCCGCAGAAGCTGACGCTCGTCATCCCCGCGAAAGGCGCAACGCCAGGGCCGTACGTCGAGGCCGCGCCGAAGGGCCTTTTCCGGTGAGTCCCGAGCCGGTCCCCCCCGCCATTGGCGCGCCTGATTCGCCGAGACGTCGTCACTGGCTGATAGGCGCAGCCGTCGCGGGGGCAGTCGCGCTGGCGGGCGGGATCGCGCTTTATCGGCACGGCGAGCGTGCGCCGCCGCGCGATGGCTCGGCTGTGCTGGCACTGGTGCTTCCGGATGTCGACGGCCGGCAGCAGCCGCTGTCGCAGTGGCGCGGCAAGGTGCTGGTGGTCAATTTCTGGGCAACCTGGTGCGCGCCGTGTCGCGAGGAGATGCCGCATTTCATTGCGGCCCAGGCGAAGGACGGCGCAAAAGGACTGCAATTTGTCGGCATCGCCGTCGATCAGGTCGACAAAGTACGGGAATTCGCTCAGGATATCCGACTGAACTATCCGGCGTTGATTGGCGGCCTGGGCGCAATCGAGTTGTCGAAGGCACTTGGCAACGAGTTGGCCGCGCTTCCCTTTACGATCATTCTCGACCGGAGCGGCAGCGTCGTTCATACGCAACTCGGGCCCCTGAAGGCGGCGCAGCTCGATGCGCTGCTCGATCGGTTGCTCTCGCCCGCCTGACGGTCACGCCGGTGTCGGGCGCCGGCGTCACCACGTCAAGTCGCGGCGATCTTTCGATATCTGCTGGACAACCTGCGGCTAACTGCGGCAAACTTCGCGCCTTCATCCGCGCGCTCCCGCGCGAAGGGTGCCGGCATGGACCTCCGCAAGCTCAAGACTTTGATCGATCTCGTCGAGACCTCCGGCATCGCCGAACTCGAGATACAGGAGGGCGAAGAGCGGGTGCGCATCACGCGGAACGTGCCGCAGCGGCAGCAGCCGGTGACGTTCCAGGCAGCGCCGCACGCGGTTCCCGCGATGCTCGCACCCGTCGCCGCACCGGCCGAGCCCGCCGCACCTGCCGCGCCGGAAGGCCATACGGTCAAGAGTCCGATGGTGGGTACTTTCTATCGCTCAGCGTCACCGGGCGCTGCGGCTTTTGTCGAGATCGGCGACACCGTCGCACAGGGCGACACGCTGTGCATCGTCGAAGCAATGAAGCTGATGAACGAAATCGAGGCGGACGCCGCCGGCACCATCAAGGCGATCCTCGTCGAGAACGGTCAGGCGGTCGAATTCGGGCAGCCGCTGTTCGTGATCGAGTAAGTGCGGGCCCATGGCGGCGCCGTCTCCCGACAAGCTGTTCGACAAGATCCTGATCGCCAATCGCGGCGAGATCGCGCTGCGCGTGCAGCGCGCGTGCCGCGAACTCGGCATCAAGACGGTCGTCGTGCATTCGGAAGCCGACCGCGACGCGAAATACGTCGCGCTCGCGGACGAATCGGTATGCATCGGCCCGCCGCCGTCCGCGCAAAGCTATCTGAACATTCCGGCGATCATCGCGGCCGCGGAAGTCACCGACGCGCAGGCGATTCATCCCGGCTACGGTTTCCTGTCCGAGAATGCGGACTTCGCCGACAAGGTCGAGCGCTCCGGTTTCGTGTTCATCGGCCCGAAGCCGGAAACGATTCGGACGATGGGCGACAAGATCAGCGCGCGCAACGCGATGGCGAAGGCGGGCGTTCCCTGCGTGCCGGGCTCCGAGGGCGCGCTGCCCGACGATCCGAAGGAAGTGATCAAGATCGCGCGCTCCGTCGGTTACCCGGTGATCATCAAGGCGGCCGGCGGTGGCGGCGGGCGCGGCATGCGCGTCGTGCACACCGAGGCCGCGCTGCTGCCCGCCGTCGCGCTCACGCGGACCGAGTCGCAATCGGCCTTCGGCAATCCGGTCGTCTACATGGAGAAGTTCCTCGGCAGTCCGCGCCACATCGAGATCCAGGTGCTGGCCGACGAGTTCAAGAACGCCGTCAGCCTGTTCGAGCGCGATTGCTCGATGCAGCGCCGCCACCAGAAGATCATCGAAGAAGCACCCGCGCCGGGACTGAACGCGCGCGCGCTCACGCGCATCGGCGAGCGCGCCGCGGACGCGTGCCGCAAGATCGGTTATCGCGGCGCGGGCACGTTCGAATTCCTGTACGAGAACGAGGAATTCTTCTTCATCGAGATGAACACGCGCGTGCAGGTCGAGCATCCGGTCACCGAGATGATCACCGGCGTCGACATCGTGCAGGAGCAGATCCGCATCGCGGCCGGGCAGAAGCTGCGCTTCCGCCAGCGCGACGTCACGCGGCGCGGCCACGCGATCGAATGCCGGATCAACGCCGAGGATCCGTGGACGTTCACGCCGTCGCCCGGGCGCATCACCGCGTGGCATCCGCCGGGCGGGCCGGGCATCCGTGTCGACTCGCACGCCTACCAGAACTACTTCGTGCCGCCCAACTACGATTCGATGATCGGCAAGGTGATTGCGTATGGCGACACGCGTGAGCAGGCCATCGCGCGCATGCGCGTCGCGCTGTCGGAGATGGTCGTGAGCGGCATCCGCACGAACATTCCGCTGCACCAGGAGCTGCTGCTCGACGACAAGTTCCTGCGCGGCGGCACGTCGATCCACTACCTCGAGGAGCGGCTCGCGAAGCGGAAGCAGGCCGCATGAGTGCGGCGGGCGAGGCGAAGGCCAAGCCGTAGAAATGTTAATCGCCGTGCGCTTCGACGTCGAAGCCGCCGCTGCGGACCGCTGGTCTGACCGGCTGCTCGAAGCCGGCGCGCTCTCCGTCGATGCGGCGGACCCGCGCGCGGGAACCGCCGACGAGGCTGCCGTTTTCGACGAGCCCGGTGTCCCTGGCGAGCGGTGGTGGCCGGTGGCGCGACTCACGTCGCTGCTCGCACCGGGTACGGATACGAAGGCATTCCTGCACCGTGCCGCCGCGCTCGCGGACGAGCCCGTGCCCGCGTACGAGACGTTCCCCGTTGCCGATCGCGACTGGGTTCGCGCGACGCAGGCGCAGTTCGTGCCGCTTCGCATCGAAGACAATCTGTGGATCGTGCCGACGTGGTGCACACCGCCGAATCCCGCTGCGGTGAACGTGATGCTCGATCCCGGCGTCGCGTTCGGCACCGGATCGCATCCGACGACGCGACTCTGCCTCGCGTGGCTGCGCCAGCGCGTGAAGCCGGGCTGCTCGGTGCTCGACTATGGGTGCGGGTCGGGCATCCTGGCCATTGCCGCGGCGCGGCTCGGTGCGGCGCGCGTGACCGGCGTCGACATCGATCCGCAGGCACTGCATGCGAGCGCCGAAAACGCGGCGCAAAACGGTGTCGACGTGACGTTCGTGCACGCGGACGCCCTGCCGCATGGGCGCTTCGACATCGTGATCGGGAACATTCTTGCGAATCCGTTGCGGCTTCTCGCGCCCGCGCTCACGGCGCACACGCAACGCGGCGGATCGATCGCGCTCGCCGGCATTCTCGCGGCACAGGTAGCCGACGTATGCGCGGCCTATGCAAATTCGTTCGACGTTGCAGCCTGGCGTGAGGAGGACGGCTGGGTGCTGCTCGCCGGCCGACGCAATCCTGCGTGAAGGCATGCAAACCCCGGCCGAACAGAAGCTCGACGCCGTGACCGAATCCAGGCTCACGCGCTGCCCGGGGTGCGCAACCGTCTTTCGCATCACCGACGAGCAGCTGGCGTTTCGCGAGGGGCAGGTTCGCTGCGGGCATTGCCGCGCCGTATTCGATGCGAACGACCACTTCGTTTTGCTCGACGCGGCACCACCGCCGGATGCTTTCGTGCCGCCCGACGAGGAGCCACGCGAGGCGATGGCGGCGCACGACGCAATCACCGAGGAGCCGATACCCGAGCCGGAACCCGCCTCTGAACTCGTCGCTGAAGAACGATCTCCTGGTGAGGAAGTGCCCACTCGCACAGGGTCGGACGATCGACCCCTGGACGGGGCCGTCCCCGTCACCGAAACTACAGACGCAGGAATCGCCGAGCCTTCGGAGGCTTCGGCGTCCGAACCGGAAGCAGCCGCACCGGAACTGGAAACCGCTGCGCCCGCACCGGAACCCGCTGCGTCGGAACGGGATGCCGCAACGCCCGAACCGGAACCCGCTGCGTCGGAACGGGATGCCGCAACGCCTGAACCGGAAGACGCCACGCCGCCTGAAGCTGATGGTGCCGCGGGCATCGGCGCAGCGCTCGGCGGCCCGGCGGAACGCTTCGAGTGGAAGAAGCAACGCAGCGTGGGGGCGGTGTCGCCGCGCACGTACGCGATCGCCGCGGCGGCGCTCGTCGTGGCGCTCGCGCTGCAACTGGTCCTCGAATTCCGCGATGCACTTGCGGCACATGTCCCCATGACACGGCCGTTGCTCGCGGCGGCCTGCAAACCGCTCGGCTGCGCGATCGGTCCGCTGCGCGACGGCGCCGCGCTCTCGATCGACGCTTCGGACCTGCAGGCCGATCCCGCGCACCGCGGATTGTTGCTGCTGTCGGCGACGATTCGCAACCGTGCCGGCCACGCGATCGCGTTTCCGTATCTCGAACTGATGCTCACCGATTCATCGGATCGCGTCGTCGTGCGGCGCGCCTTTCCGCCCTCTGAATATGCGAGCGGAAGTGCCGATCTCGCGGCCGGGATCCCGCCGAACGGCGAGCACGTCGTCCGCATGTTCCTCGACGCGAGCGCAACGCAGCAGGCCGGTTATCGCGTCTATCTGTTCTACCCCTGACGCGAGTAGAAGACGCCGTTGCACCATTTCGGCGCAGTCGCTATAGTCATCGCCCCATTGCGGTGCGGACGATCGCACCGAATCGGCGCTTCGGCCAAGTTTAGCTCGCGGAATCAGTCACTTGCCCGAGATCCGTCAATGGCATGGAAGTGGCTAAATGGAAGGTTCGAGCGCGCCGGCATCGCCGTGCGCGCGTCCCGATCGACAGGAGACTCGCGCAAATGACCACCGCAGCCGATGTGCTGAAGCTCATCAAGGACAAGGAAGTCAAGTTCGTCGACTTTCGCTTCACCGACACGCGCGGCAAGGAGCAGCACGTCTCCGTGCCGGCGAGGATCTGCGACGCCGACAAGTTCGAAAGCGGGCATGCCTTTGACGGCTCGTCGATTGCCGGCTGGAAGGGCATCCAGGCATCCGACATGCTGCTGATGCCCGATCCCGCGACCGCGCGACTCGATCCGTTCCTCGACGAGACGACGCTGCTGATCACCTGCGACGTGATCGAGCCTGCCGACGGCAAGGGCTACGAGCGCGATCCGCGCTCGCTCGCCAAGCGCGCCGAGGCCTATCTCAAGTCCAGCGGCATCGGCGACGTCGCCTACTTCGGGCCCGAGCCCGAGTTCTTCATCTTCGACGCCGTCGAATGGTCGGTCGACATGTCGGGCAGCTACTGCAAGATCTTTTCTGCAGAAGCGTCGTGGTCGTCGGCGGAGAAATTCGAGGGCGGCAACATGGGCCACCGTCCGACGGTGAAGGGCGGCTATTTCCCCGTGCCGCCGGTCGATTCGCTGCAGGACATCCGCTCGGCGATGTGCCTCGCGATGGAGCAAATGGGCGTCGAGGTCGAGGTGCATCATCATGAGGTGGCGAACGCGGGCCAGTGCGAGATCGGCACGAAGTTCGCGCCGCTCGTGCAACGCGCGGACTGGCTGCAGATCCTCAAGTACGTCGTGCACAACACCGCGCACGCCTACGGCAAGACCGCGACGTTCATGCCGAAGCCCATCGTCGGCGACAACGGGTCGGGCATGCACGTGCACCAGTCGGTGTGGAAAGGCGGGAAGAACTTGTTCGCGGGCGACGGCTACGCGGGGCTGTCGGATTTCGCGCTGTATTACATCGGCGGCATCATCAAGCACGCGAAGGCGCTGAACGCGATCACCAATCCGGGCACGAACTCGTACAAGCGCCTGGTGCCGGGATTCGAGGCGCCGATCAATCTCGCGTACTCGTCGCGCAACCGGTCGGCGGCTTGCCGCATCCCGTACGTCAGCAATCCGAAGGGACGCCGCGTCGAAGTGCGCTTCCCGGACCCGACGTGCAATCCGTATCTCGGCTTTGCCGCGATGCTGATGGCGGGCCTCGATGGCGTGCAGAACAAGATCCATCCGGGCGATCCGATGGACAAGAACCTCTACGATCTCGAGCCGGAAGAGGCCGCCAAGGTTCCGCATCCGTGTGCGTCGCTCGATGAGGCACTCGAGAGCCTCGAACGCGACCGCGAGTTCCTGACCCGCGGAGGCGTCTTCACCGACGACATGCTCGACGCGTACATCGAGCTCAAGATGGAGGAGGTCACGCGTTTTCGCATGACGACGCATCCGATCGAGTACGAGATGTACTACAGCCTCTGAAGCGGACGCGCCCGGCTGATCGAATCCC
>DATEIQ010000317.1:0-2997 GCA_035278845.1 Casimicrobiaceae bacterium
TGCACGAACATTCCCTTGACCTTCGCCGTCTGGTCGGCGCGGCCGAGCCAGCCCTTGATGCGCTGGTTCGTGCGTCCGCACGGCGAGACGCCGGGCAACGCCGCGGAGAGATCACCGGTGCCGAAGCGGATCAGCGGATAGTCGGCATTGGCGAGCGTCGTGACGACGACCTCGCCGACTTCGCCGGGAGCAACCGGATCGCCGGTACCCGGCCGTACGATCTCGACAATCACGCCTTCGTCGATGACGAGTCCTTCGCGCGCCGGCGTCTCGTAGGCGATCGTGCCGACATCGGCCGTGGCATACACTTGATATCCTTGGATGCCGCGCGCGATGAACGCGTCGCGCAACGAGGCGGGGAATGGCTCGGCCGACACGAGCGCCTTCTCGAGGCTCGGCAGCGAAACGCCAAGCTCGTCGGCGCGCTCGAGAATGATGCGCAGAAACGACGGCGTGCCGACGTAACCGGCTGGACAGAGGTCGGCGATGGCCGCGACCTGCAACTCGGTCTGGCCGATGCCACCCGGGAATACGGTGCAACCCAGCGCATGCGCGCCGGTTTCGAGCATCGAGCCGGCCGGCGTCAGGTGGTACGAGAAGCAATTGTGCACGAGATCGCCCGCACGAAAGCCCGCGGCAAACAGCGCCCGCGCAAGACGCCAGTAGTCACGCGCCTCGCCCTCCGGTTCGTAGATACCGCCGGGCGATGCAAAGACACGCCGCAGGGATCCCCATTGCGTAGCGGCGAGTCCTCCGAACGGCCGCTCGCCGCGCTGCAATTCCGCGAGCGCCGACTTGCGCACGACAGGAAGGCGCGCAAGCGCATCACGCGAGCGCACCGTCTTGGGATCGACGTCGCGAAGCGCGCGCGCGAAAGCCGGCGCTTTCGCCTTCGCGTACGCGACCTGCCGTGCAAGCGCAGTCATCTGCGCCTGCTCCCGCTCCGCCGGATCGCGCGTTTCAAGTGCGTCGTAGTGCTCGTTCATGAACGACGCCCCGATCGACCACCTGATCAGGCAAGCCAGCGCTTGCGGCGCCGGTAGTGCTTGACGTCACGGAAGCTGCGGCGACCCGTCGTCGATATGCCGAGATAGAACTCCTTCACGTCCTCGTTCTTCGCGAGCTCGCTGGCGACGCCATCCATGACGACGCGGCCGTTCTCCAGGATGTAGCCGTAGCCCGCGTGCCGCAACGCGACCATCGTGTTCTGTTCGGCGAGCAGGAACGACACGCCCTCCTTCCGGTTCAGGTCGCCGACGATCTCGAAGATCTCCTCGACGATCTGCGGCGCGAGCCCCATCGACGGCTCGTCGAGCAGGATCGTCGACGGTCGCGCCATCAGCGCGCGTCCGATCGCCGTCATCTGCTGCTCGCCGCCTGACGTGTAACCGGCCTGGCTGTCGCGGCGCTGTTTGAGCCGCGGGAAATAATGGTAGACGCGCTCGAGGGCCTCGGCGATGGCGCTGCGCGACTCCTTGCGCGTGAACGCGCCGGTCAGCAGGTTTTCCTCAATCGTCAGATGCGCGAAGCAATGCCGGCCTTCCATTACCTGGCATACGCCGCGCCGCACGAGGTCGTTCGGCGTGAGCCGCTCGATGCGCTCGCCGCGGTATTCGATCGTGCCTTTCGTGACTTCACCGCGCTCAGCGCGCAGCAGGTTCGAAATGGCCTTCAGCGTCGTCGTCTTGCCGGCGCCATTCGCGCCGAGCAACGCGACGATGCCGCCTTCAGGGACATCGAGCGAGACGCCCTTCAGCACGAGTATCACGTGATCGTAAATGACCTCGATGCTGTTGACCGACAGGCAGACGCGGGGTGCCGACTGCGCGGCCGCCGTCGCTTCGGTACTGGAGACGACGTTCATTTCAGCATGAAAGCAGGATCGGAAACGTCTCCCGACCCCGCTTTCTCGATCGCTATTTCGCTGTCACGCGCCTTCCTTCGCGCAGTCGCGAGGCGAGATGTTCTTCTCCTTCGCGTACTTGCTGGCCGAGTCCTCGATCATCTGGCGAAGCATCGCCTTGTCGGGTGCAATCCAGTCGCTCACGACCTTCCAATGCTCGCCGTCCCACGTCTGGAACTTCGCGAGCCCGGAGCCTTCGTGATCCGCGCACGTCACCTTGAGCGGCGGCATCATGCCGGCCGCGTTGATCTGCTTCAAACGCGCTTCGGTGAGATCGAGGTTCTCGAGACCCCAGCGCACCTGCTCCGCCGTCATGACCTTGCCCTTGCCGAAGCGTTCCTGCGCCTTGCGGATTGCCTCGACGGTGATGATGCCGTGGACGATGCCGCGCACGTGATACACGCTGCCCATCCGCGACGTGTCTTCGAGATTGCCCTTGCCCGCACCGTAGACGACCTTCTTGATGTCCTGGACGAGCGGCAGGTTCGGTCCCGAAACGTTGAACACCGCAGTCGTGTAGCCCTTCGCCGCATCACCCGCGGGAATGACGTCTTCCTCGGATCCCGCCCACCACACGCCGATCATCTTCGTGCGCGGGAAGCCGACCTTCGCGGCGGCCTTGAGCGCCGTCGGGTTCATCACGCCCCAACCCCAGAGGATCACGTAGTCCGGTTTGATCTGGCGAATCTGCAGCCACTGCGACTGCTGCTCGTTGCCGGGATGCGGCACGGCGATCGTCGTCAGCTCGTAGCCCAGCTTTTTCGCATACGCCTCGAACACCGGAATCGGCTCCTTGCCGTACGCCGAATCGTGGTAGAGGTGAACGATCTTCTTGCCCTTGAGCTTGGCCTCCCCGCCCTCCTTGGACGCGATGTACTTGATCATGTCCGACGCCTGGCTCCAGTACGTCGTGATCATCGGGAACACCCACGGGAACACGCGACCATCCGCTGCATCCGTGCGGCCGTAGCCGAGCGTCACCATCGGCACCTTGTCCGTCGCGACGCGGTCGATCAGGCTGTACGTGATGCCGGTCGACAGCGGCTGCACCATCGACGCGCCGCCCTGGTTCTTCTTGAGCCGCTCGTAGCATT
>DATEIQ010000318.1:0-5611 GCA_035278845.1 Casimicrobiaceae bacterium
AGATGTCGCAAAGACACGAAGGAGACGCTATAAGCGCGCGCGAAGGGAGCGCCGGGACCCGTAGGACGCCGTTTACGACGTGGAGCACCGGACACGCATGGCCCGCGTCCTATGCGTTGGGATTCGCAACTTCGTGAACAATCCTGAATCGGCTAGCGTGGCTACGTCGTTCCGCCGACCGTGAGACCGTCGATGCGCAGCGTCGGCTGCCCAACTCCCACTGGCACGCTCTGCCCGTCCTTCCCGCACGTGCCGATCCCCGCATCGAGCGCGAGATCGCTGCCGACCATCGACACGCGCGTGAGCGCATCCGGCCCGTTTCCGATCAGCGTTGCGCCCTTGACCGGATACGTGACTTTCCCGTCCTCGATCATCCACGCCTCTGCGGCCGAGAACACGAACTTCCCGCTCGTGATGTCGACCTGCCCGCCGCCGAAGTTCGCGGCGTAGAGACCCTTCCTGACCGAGCCGATGATCTCGGCAGGATCGTGGTCACCCGCAAGCATGATCGTGTTCGTCATCCGCGGCATCGGCAGGTGTGCGAACGATTCCCGTCGGCCGTTGCCGGTCTGCCCCGCCTTCATCAGCCCGGCATTGAGGCGATCCTGCATGTAGCCGCGCAGAACGCCGTCCTCGATCAGCACGGTGCGCTGCGTCGGATGGCCTTCGTCGTCGAGGTTGAGCGAGCCACGTCGCTCGTCGAGCGTGCCATCGTCGACGACCGTCACGCCAGGCGCGGCAACGCGCTGTCCGACGCGACCGGTGAATGCGCTCGTCCCCTTGCGGTTGAAATCACCCTCGAGACCGTGTCCGATCGCCTCGTGCAGCAGGATGCCCGGCCAGCCGTTGCCGAGCACGACGGTCATGTTGCCGGCGGGCGCCGGCCGCGCCGACAGGTTGATGAGCGCCTGGTCGACTGCCTGGCGCGCGAAGCCATCGAGCACCGCTTCGGTAAAGTAACCATAGTCCAGGCGCGCGCCGCCGCCGGCATAGCCCTGCTCGCGGCGTCCGTTCTCCTCGACGATGACGGTGATTGAAATGCGTACGAGGGGTCGCTCGTCGGCAGCGACGAGCCCGTCACTGCGCGCGATCAGCACCGTTTCGTGCTCACCGGCAAGCGAAGCCATCACCTGGACCACACGCGGGTCCAGCGCGCGTGCCTTCTGCTCGAGACGCGTGAGCACGGCGACCTTTTCGGCGTCGCCGAGACTTCCGACCGGATCGGCGCCGGGATAGAGCCGCCGCGTGCGGCCGCTGCGGCCAAGCGGCGCGCTGGCCGATTGACCCTGGCGGCCGATGGCTCGCACCGCGGTTGCCGCATCCGTGAGCGCAGGCAGTGATATGTCGTCGGAGTATGCGAACGCCTGCTTGTCGCCGCTCACCGCGCGAACGCCCACGCCGCGGTCGATGTTGAACGTTCCCGCCTTGACGATTCCCTCTTCCAGGCTCCAGCTTTCGAACGAGGAGTGCTGGAAATAGAAGTCGGCGAAATCGATATCGTGCGCGTGGATCGACCCGAGCACGCGCGACACCTTTTCGAAATCGAGATCGGCGGGTGCAAGCAGCAGATGCTGCGCGTTGGCAAGCAGGTTCGCGGGGACATCGGCAAGACCGGTTTCGTTCACGAGATTCCTTCAGTCGACAGTTCACATCCGGCGCGGTCGCGCCATTGAAAGACTATGGGGATCCGCACCGACTGCTTCAAGCCGACGCAGGCGAACGGCGCGCGGCAGCAACCGAGAGAGCCTCACGACGCGGCGGCGCGCAGCTTGCCACCCTGACCAAGGTACGTTGCGGCGACCCGCGGATTCGATGCGAGCTCGGCACTCGGTCCTTCGAGCGCGAGCTCGCCGGTTTCGAGCACGTAGCCGTAATCGGCCACCTGCAACGCCGCGCGCGCGTTCTGCTCGACGAGGAGCACCGCCACGCCGGTCGCACGCAGCGTGGCGATGATCGCGAAAATATCGCGGACGACCAGCGGCGCGAGCCCCAGCGACGGCTCGTCGAGCAGAAGAAGCTTCGGCGCCGCCATCAGCGCGCGCCCGAGTGCCAGCATTTGCCGCTCGCCGCCCGACAGCGTGCCCGCGAGTTGCGCACGCCGCTCGGCGAGCCGCGGGAATCGGTCGTAAACGTCGTCAAGGGCGGCCGCAACCGTGCGGTCGCGCCGCCGCGCGAAGCCGCCGAGCAGCAGATTGTCGGCGACGCTCATCGACGCGAACAGCTCGCGCTTCTCCGGCACCAGCACGACGCCGCGCGAGACGCGCTCCTCGACGGGCCACGACATTGCGCTCACCCCGAAGCAGCGCAGCGCGCCCTGCGCGGGTAATAGACCCGCGATCGCCCCGAGCAGCGTCGTCTTGCCGGCGCCGTTCGGCCCGATCACCGTGACGATCGATCCCGGCGCAACCGCAAGCGACACGCCGCGGACGGCCAGCACCTTGCCGTACGCGACGGACAAACGCTCGACGTCGAGGACGTTGCCGTCACTCATCGGATCGCGCTTCGCCTCGACCGGACATCGGAACTGTTCGCGCGCAAGCAATTCATGCGACGCCGCCGAGATAGGCCTCGAGTACCAGCGGATCGCGCTGAATCGCCTCCGGCGCGCCTTCGGCCAGTTTCTCGCCGAAATCCATCACGATCAGGCGGTCGGTCAGGCCCATGACGAATTCCATGTCGTGCTCCACCAGCAGGATCGTCATTCCTTCACGCTTCAGCGACCGAAGCAGATCAGCGAGCGCCTGCTTCTCGAGATAGCGCAAGCCCGCCGCCGGTTCGTCGAGCAACAGCAGCGAGGGATTCGCGGCGAGCGCGCGCGCGATCTCCACGATCCGCTGCTTGCCGAGCGGCAGGCTGCCAGCGTCGTCGAACGTGTGCTCGCCGAGCCCGACGCGCGCGATCTGACTCGCGGCCACGGCGCGCGTGCGTGCCTCTTCGTCGCGATCGAGGCGCAGCGCCGCGCGCGCCACGCCAGCAGTGCCGCGCAGATATGCGCCAAGTGCGACGTTGTCGAGAACCGACATCTGCGGCAGCAGACGCACGTGCTGAAACGTCCGGCCAATGCCGAGCCGCGCGATGTTGTACGGCTCGCGCGAGCCGATCGACTCGCCCCGAAACAGGATTGCACCGGCGGTGAGCGGCAACGCGCCGCTGATCAGCGCGAACGTCGTGCTCTTGCCGGCGCCATTCGGGCCGATCAGGCCCAGGATCTCGCCGCTGCGGATGTCGAACGTCAGGTCGTTGACGGCGACGAGGCCCCCGAATGCCTTGCGCGCGCCTTTCACCTCGAGCAGCGGCCGCGCTGAATCCCGTATGCGCTCGCGGGTCGGCAACGGCGGCGCGTCCGGAACGGGCGGCGGCTTGCGCCGTGGCAGCAGGCGCGCGACGAACGGCCAGACGCCATTGCGCGCGAACTGCAGCAACAGGATCATCAGCACGCCGAACACGACGATCTCGAAATTGCCGGCGCGGCCGAGAATTCCGGGCAGCACGTCCTGGAGGATCTGCTTCAGCACCGTGATCAGCGTCGCACCGATGATCGCGCCCCACACGCTCCCTGCGCCACCGACGACCGCCATGAACAGGTACTCGATGCCCTGCCGCAGGTCGAACGGCGTTGGATTGATGAAGCGCTGCAGATGGGCGTACAGCCACCCCGAGATGCAGGCCAACAGCGCCGCGTAGACGAACGCGATGATCTTGAGACGTGCGCCGTTGACGCCGAACGCCTCGGCCATCTCGAGGCCGCCTTTGAGCGCGCGGAGCGCGCGTCCGGGCCGCGAGTCGAGCAGGTTGCGCGTCGCCCACAGCGCAGCCAGCGTGATCGCCCAGATCAGGACGTAGAAGTGCCGCTCGTCTTTCAAGTCGAAACCGGCGAGCGAGAGCGAGGGGATGCCCGTCATGCCGGTGTGGCCGCCGAGCCACTCCAGGTTGCCGAACAGAAAATACAGGCTGATTCCCCATGCGATCGTCGCGAGCGGCAGGTAGTGCCCCTGCATGCGCAGCGTGATGAAGCCGAGCGCCAGCGCCACGACGAGCGTGAGCGCCAGTCCGACGGGCAGCGTGAGCCACGGCGAGGCGCCATAGTGCGTCGTCAGAAATGCCGTCGTGTAGGCGCCGAGTCCGACGAATGCCGCCTGCCCGAACGACGTCTGCCCTGCCACGCCTGTCAGCAGGACGAGGCCCAGCGCGACGATGCTGTAGAGGCCGATGTAGTTGCCGAGCGTTACCCAGAACGGCGGCGCGACGATCGGGATCGCGAGCAGCGCGGCGACGAAAACGAGAAGCGCGAGACGAGCGCCGTTGCCGATGAAACGCATCGGCGACGAAGCGTCGCGTACCTCTTCTGCCGGCCGCATCGGGCTAGGGCCCATTGGCGTTCGTGAGCATGGTGCGGCCTATTCGTCCTCTTCGTGGTGGTGCGTCGTCAGGCTGCGCCACAGGAGCACCGGAATGATCAGCGTGAACACGATCACTTCCTTGAAGGCGCTCGCCCAGAACGATGAGAACGCCTCGAGCAGGCCGACCAGCACCGCCCCGGCGGCTGCGAGCGGATAGCTGACGAGGCCGCCGATGATGGCGCCGACGAAGCCCTTGAGGCTGATCAGGAACCCGGAGTCGTAGTAGACGGTGGTGATCGGCCCGATCAGCACGCCGCAGAAGGCGCAGAGCAGCGAAGCCAGCGCGAACGTCAGCGCCCCGGCAAAGCTCGGCGAGATGCCGACGAGCCGGGCACCAATGCGATTGACCGCAGTGGCACGAAGCGCCTTGCCATAGAGCATGCGACCGAAAAAGAGCGCAAGCGCGCCGATCAGGATCCCGCTCGCGGCCACGACGAACAGCGCCTGCGCGCTGAACGTCAACTGCCCTGCCTGGAACGACGCGTCGGTGAACGCCGGCGTGCGCGACCCTTCGGCGCCGAAGAACCACAATCCGAGTCCGGTCAGCGCGAAATGCAGCGCAACGGAGACGATCAGCAGCACGAGCACGCTCGCATCGGCGATCGGCTGGTACACGATTCGATAAAGCAATGGCCCGAGTGTGGTGACCGCGGCGAGCGTCAGCGCAACCTGCACGGGAAGCGGCAACGACAGCGGCGCCGCCCACCAGATGATCGCGGCGACGGCGAGCGGCAGGCCGAGCCACGCCGCGAGCCGGCGCGGCAGGCGGCGCCATTCCCCTCTGCGGGCGGCTGCGATCGTCTCCACGGCCGCCGCGACGATCGCGACGCCTACGAGCAGCCCGATCGTCCCCGGCGGCTTGCCGAGCTGCAGCCCGGCGAGCGTCAGCGTGCCGTACGCGACGAATTCACCCGACGGAATCCAGATGATCCGCGTGACGGTGAAAACCAGCACCAGCGCGAGGGCGAGCAGCGCGTAGATCGCTCCGTTGGTGACGCCGTCCTGCGTGAGGAACGCGGCGATCGAAAGATCCATTGACGGCGGCCGCCGTCACTTCGCGAGCACCCATTTGCCGTTGTCGATGCGAATCATCACGCGGGCCCGGTTGTCGAGCCCGTTGTGGTCCTGCGGGCTCATCACGAACACGCCATGCGTGCCGACGACGGTGGTGGTCTCCAGCGCGTCGCGGAGCGCGGCACGAAATTCGCGCG
>DATEIQ010000319.1:0-9635 GCA_035278845.1 Casimicrobiaceae bacterium
TGCACCTCTTCGAGCATCTTTTTCGCGTCGCCGAACAGCATCCGGTTGTTGTCCTTGTAGAACAGCGGATTGTCGACGCCCGCATAGCCGGACGCCATGCTGCGCTTCATGACGATCGAGTTCTTCGCCTTCCACACCTCGAGCACCGGCATGCCGGCGATCGGGCTCGCGGGATCTTCCTGAGCCGCCGGGTTCACGATGTCGTTCGCGCCGATGACCATCGCGACATCCGTGTCGGGAAAGTCGCCGTTCAGCTCGTCCATTTCGAACACGATGTCGTAAGGCACCTTCGCCTCGGCCAGCAGCACGTTCATGTGGCCCGGCATCCGGCCCGCGACCGGGTGAATGCCGAAGCGCACGTTGACGCCGCGATCGCGGAGTGCCTTCGTGATCTCGTAGACCGTGTGCTGCGCCTGCGCCACCGCCATGCCGTAGCCCGGCACGATGATCACGTTTTTCGCGTCGCGCAGCAGCTCCGCGGTTTCGGGCGCGGTAATCGGATGCACTTCGCCGGCCGGCTGCACGGCGCCGCCTGCCGGCTTCGGCGCGCTCGCGTCGGTGCCGAAGCCGCCTGCGATCACCGCGAGGAATTTGCGGTTCATCGCGCGGCACATGATGTACGAGAGGATCGCGCCGCTCGAGCCCACCAGCGCACCGACGACGATCAGCAGGTCGTTCGACAGCATGAAGCCGGTGGCGGCTGCCGCCCATCCCGAATAGCTGTTGAGCATCGACACGACGACCGGCATGTCGGCGCCGCCGATGGCCATCACCATGTGGATGCCGAAGAGCAGCGCGATGACCGTCATCACGATCATCGGCAACATGGCCTCGGCAACGCCGTGCGCAGTCACGAAGCGATAGCCGAAGTAGATGACGACGAGCAGCCCCGCCAGGTTGATCCAGTGCCGCCCGGGCAGCAGCACCGGCTTGCCGCTGATCCGTGCCGAAAGCTTTCCGAATGCGATCAGCGACCCGGAGAACGTCACTGCGCCGATCAGCACGCCGAGGTACATCTCGATTTCGTGGATCGCGTTTTCGGCGGGCGTCAGCGTCGCGGCCACCGTGGGATCGATGAAGTTGGCGTAGCCAACCAACATCGCGGCCAGGCCGACGAGACTGTGCATCAGCGCGACGAGCTCGGGCATCTGCGTCATCTGCACGACGCGCGCCGCGTACAGGCCTATGGCGGCGCCGACGACCATGGCGGCGATGATGTACGGATAGCCGGCGGGCGTGACCGACGGCCCGAACACCGTGGCCAGCACGGCGATCGCCATGCCGATCACTCCGTAGAAGTTGCCGCGCCGCGACGTCTCCTGGTTCGACAGTCCGCCGAGGCACAGGATGAAGAGAATCGTCGCCGCGAGATAGGCGACCAGGGCAAGGCTCGGCGTCATCGTCGTCGCGCCCCCTATTTCCTGAACATGGACAGCATTCGCTGCGTGACCGCGAAGCCGCCGAACATGTTGATCGCCGCGAGCGCGATGCCGCCCACCGACAGCCAGCGTATCCACTCGTTCGGCCGCGACAGATCCGCCGAGATCTTCGTCAAGTCGGGCGCGAGCTGCACCAGCGCGCCGATCGCGATGATGCTCGACACGGCGTTGGTGACGCTCATCAGCGGCGTGTGCAGCGCCGGCTTCACGTTCCAGACGACCATGTAGCCGACGAAGCACGCGAGCACGAACACGGTGAAGTGGCCGAGGAACGACGGCGGTGCGTAGCGCCCGATCAGCAGGAACAGCAGCGCGCCGATGCCGAACACCACGACGGCCTTGCCCGGCGACATCGGTCCGCCCGGCTCGCCATGGCCCGTCGGCTTCGGCGGGATGGCGACAGCCTTCGCTGCGCCCGCCGGTGCGGGCGGTGCCGCCGAAAGCTTCGGCGGCGGAGGCGGCCACGTCACCTCGCCCTTGTTCACGACCGTGGTGCCCCGCAGCACCTCGTCCTGCATGTCGATGGCGATCGCGTCGCCTTCGATGCTCTTCGTCTTGACGAGATCGTCGACGAGGCGCAGCAGGTTCGTCGCGTACAACGTCGACGCCTGCTTCGGCAGGCGCGACGGAAGATCCTTGTAGCCAATGATCGTCACGCCGTGGCGGACGACGATTTCTCCGGGTACCGTGAGCTCGCAGTTGCCGCCCTGCTCCGCGGCCAGGTCGACGATGACGCTGCCCTGCTTCATCGACTTGACCATGTCCTCGGTGATCAGCTTCGGCGCCGGCTTCCCCGGTATCAGCGCGGTGGTGATGATGATGTCGACGTCTTTCGCCTGCTTGGCGAACACCTCGCGCTGCGCCCTCTGGAAGCCTTCGCTCATCACCTTCGCGTAGCCGCCGACGCCGCTGCCTTCCTCCTCGTACTCGACCGGCACGAACTCGCCGCCGAGCGACTTGATCTGGTCTGCGACCTCCGGGCGCGTGTCGTTCGCGCGCACGATGGCGCCGAGCCCCGACGCGGCACCGATCGCCGCGAGTCCCGCGACACCGGCGCCGATGACGAACACCTTGGCAGGCGGCACCTTGCCGGCCGCCGTGATGGAGCCGGTGAAAAAGCGGCCGAACGCGTGCGCGGCCTCGATCACCGCACGATAGCCGGCGATGTTAGCCATCGACGAGAGCGCGTCGAGCTTCTGCGCGCGCGATATCCGCGGCACGCTGTCCATCGCGAGCACGGTCGCCTTCTTCGCCGCGAGCGCCTGCAACAGATCGGGGTTCTGCGCCGGCCAGATGAAGCTCACCAGCATGCCGCCTTCGCGCAAAAGGCCGATCTCGTCGGCTGTCGGCGCGCGCACCTTGAACACGATGTCGGATACGCGCCACAGTTGCGCGCGGTCCGCAATGACCTCTGCACCGCTCGCTCGATACGCGTCGTCGCTGATCTGCGATGCGTCGCCCGCCCCGGCCTCGACGGCGACGCGAAATCCCTGCTTGATCAGCTTCTCGACCACGTCAGGAACGGTGGCGACGCGCTTCTCGTCAGGGAATACCTCGCGCGGCACTCCAATGGTCAACGACATGGGGCTCCCCTCAGGACTTGCCGAGACGCATCGGCCGTCGGCGCGCGAACGATGCGCGCGGGTGGCAGATGGTTCTCGACGGCGCCGATCATATCAGCGCGGCGATCGCCTTGCCCGCTTCCGCCGTCGTCGCGCGTCCGCCGATGTCGCGCGTGCGCGGCGCGCGCTCGTCGGCAAGCACGCGCTCGATCGCAGCGACGATCGCACGCGCCGCATCCGGGTAGCCGAGGAACTCGAGCATCATCGCGCCCGACCAGATCTGGCCGATCGGATTGGCGACGCCCTGTCCCGCGATGTCCGGCGCGGAGCCGTGCACGGGCTCGAACAGCGAGGGGTGCGTGCGTTCGGGGTTGATGTTGCCCGACGGCGCGATGCCGATCGTGCCGCATACGGCGGGGCCGAGGTCCGACAGGATGTCGCCGAACAGATTCGAGCCGACGACGACGTCGAAGAACTGCGGCCGCAGGACGAAATGCGCGACGAGGATGTCGATGTGAAACTGATCGGTGCGCACGTCCGAATAGTTCGCAGCCATCGCGCGAAAGCGCTCGTCCCAGTACGGCATCGTGATCGAGATCCCGTTCGACTTGGTGGCCGACGTCAGGTGCCGGTCGGGGCGCGACCGCGCGAGCTCGAACGCGAACTTCATGATGCGATCGACACCCTTGCGCGTGAACGCCGACTGCTGGAACACGATCTCGCGCCCGGTGCCTTCGAACAGGCGTCCGCCGACCGACGAATACTCGCCTTCGGTGTTCTCGCGCACGACGACGAAATCGATGTCGCCGGGCTGGCAGCGCGCGAGCGGAGGCGCGATGCCCGGCATCAGCCGGCATGGCCGCAGGTTCACGTACTGGTCGAAGCCGCGGCGAAACGGGATCAGCGATCCCCACAGCGACACGTGGTCGGGAACCGTTGCCGGCCAGCCGACGGCGCCGTAGAAGATCGCCTCGAACGGCGAGAGCGTTTCGAACCAGTCCTCCGGCATCATGCGGCCGGTCCTGACGTAGCGGTCGCAGTTCCAGTCGAAATGCGCGAACTCGAGATTGATGCCGAAGCGCGCGGCGGCCGTCTCGAGTACGCGCAGCCCTTCGGGCACCACTTCCTTGCCGATGCCGTCGCCCGGAATGACCGCGATCCGATGTGTCTTCATGCGAGTCTCCTTCACGGATATGCGCTGATTATAGGTTTGGCAATTTCCCGCGCCCGGCGTGACGAGGTCCCGCGATTGCATGCGCCCGGCGCGTCGACCGCATCGTCCATCCGTCTTATGGCGAAGCGTGCGCGTACGGCCTACGCTCGATGCACGAATGCGAGCCACGGTGAGGAGGCGGGTATGAGCGAGCGGCGGTACTGGATCGGCGTCGTTTCACAGGACGATGCGGACAGGGCAGTTGCCGAGGGCTTCATCCAGTTCGGCTTCGGACGCGCCGAGCCGCTCGAGCGCATGCAGCCGGGCGACGGTGTCACGTTCTACTCGCCGCGCACGGCGCCGCAGACCGGCGCGCTCGTGCAGGCGTTCACGGCGATCGGCCGCGTGGGTGCCGGCCCGATCTACGAAGTGCCCCCGGCCGAGCCGGCGCATGCGTTCCGGCGCGACGCGGCGTGGCTTTCCGCAACGGCGGCGCCGATCAAGCCGCTGCTGCCCGAGCTCGCATTCATCCGCAACAAGGAGCATTGGGGCGCGGCGTTCCGCTTCGGCGTCGTGCGCGTTTCCCGCGACGACTTCGCCGCGATCGCGAGGGCCATGGGGCGCGAGCCCGACGCCGATTTCGCCTAGGACGCTACAATCGCGGCCCGTCGCATCTCGTCCCGCTGCGCCGAATTGCCGAACGCGTCCCCTCCATCCGCGCACAGCCGCGCGATCGTCTTCATGATCGTCGCCGCCGTCTGCTGGTCGTCGGGCGGCTTTCTCGTCCGCCAGCTGTCGCTTGCGAACGCATGGGAAATCGTGTTCTGGCGCAGCGCGTTCATGACGCTGTTCGTCGCCGGCGTGCTCACGGCAATCCACCGCGGCGGAATGCCCCGCGCCGTTCGGCAGGCAGGCGTACCGGGTCTGCTGGCGGGCGCGTTTCTCGCCGGCACGTTTTTTTTCTTCATCGGCTCGCTCACGCGCACGACGGTCGCCAATACCAACATCCTGATGAGCGTGTCGCCATTTCTCGCGGCGCTGGCGGCGCGCGTCGTTCTGAAGGAGCCGGTGCCGCTGCGCACGGTTATCGCGATGCTCGCGGCGTTCGCGGGCATCGTCGTCATGTTCGCGCAGACGGCGGACGCCGGGCGGCTGACCGGCAACCTGCTCGCGCTCGGCGTTTCCTGCTGCTTTGCCGCACAGCTCACCGTGCTGCGCAAGTTTCACGCAACGGTCGACATGCTGCCGCAGGTGATGATCGCCGGAATCCTTTCGCTCGTCGTGGCTGCAATGCTCGCACCGCCGTTCGCCGCCACCGGAAGGGATCTCGCAATCCTCGCGATCATGGGATGCGTGCAGCTCGGCACCGGTTGCCTTCTGGCCACCGCGGCGTCGAAGCACCTTTCCGCCACCGAACTCGGGTTGCTCGCGCTGCTCGAGCCGATCCTCGGCCCGATCTGGGTGTGGGTGCTGATGGACGAGCATCCCGGCGCCGCGACGCTTGCCGGAGGCGCCGTCGTGCTCTCGGCGGTGTTCGCGAATCAGGCCTTTGCCGCCTGGCGCCGGCGGCCGCGTGCGATGCGCGCTCCGGGTACGCTATGATGAAACGCCGTTTCATTCGTTGCGGGAGCTCGCGGCGGGCTGCAGGTCCTTGCAGGCACCGACTGCACGGCACGACCCCATGAAGCAGACGTTCCTCGACTTCGAGCAGCCGATCGCCGAGCTTCAGCAGAAGATCGACGAGCTGCGCTACGTGCACGAGGACTCGGCCGTCGACATCTCCGACGAGATCACGCGGCTCGCGAAGAAAAGCCAGCAGCTCACCAAGGACATCTACAGCAAGCTGACCGCATGGCAGGTCGCGCAGGTGGCGCGCCATCCGCAGCGTCCGTATACGTCCGATTACATCAGCGGCATGTTCGCCGATTTCCGGGAGCTGCACGGCGATCGCGCCTACGCCGACGATCCCGCGATCATCGGCGGCCTCGCCCGCTTCAACGGCATGCCGTGCATGGTGATCGGCCAGCAGAAGGGGCGCGACACCAAGGAAAAAATCTACCGCAACTTCGGCATGCCGCGGCCCGAGGGCTATCGCAAGGCGATGCGGCTCATGAAGCTCGCCGAAAAGTTCGGCTTGCCGCTGTTCACGTTCGTCGACACGCCGGGCGCGTATCCGGGCATCGGCGCCGAGGAGCGCGGGCAGTCGGAGGCGATCGGGCGCAGCCTCTACGAGATGGCGGGACTGCGCGTGCCGATCCTGGTCACCGTGATCGGCGAGGGCGGCTCGGGCGGCGCGCTCGCGATCGCGATCGGCGACGTCACGCTGATGCTGCAATACGCGACGTACTCGGTGATTTCGCCCGAAGGCTGCGCGTCGATCCTCTGGAAGTCGGCCGAGCACGCGGCGGAAGCGGCGGAAACGCTCGGCATCACGGCGGCGCGCCTGAAGCAGCTCGGACTCGTCGACAAGGTCGTCAACGAGCCGCCGGGCGGCGCGCACCGCGATCACGCGGCCATGATCGTGACGCTCAAGAAAGCGCTGACCGAAGCGCTGCGTCAGCTCAGGGAACAGTCGCTCGAGGCGCTGCTCGAGGCCCGCGAAGACAAGATTCTGGCGTATGGCAGATACAAGGAGATCGGCGCCCCTTGATGCCGTGAGCGCGCAGGGCCGCCCCGAAGCGTCGGTGGCTCCGGCTGCCATCGACAGCGGCAAGCGCGATAGCGTGGAGACTGGTTCCGTCCGTGGCGCCGTCGCGGGCGCGCTGGCCACGGCAATGCCGCGAGGCGGCCGCATCGCCGTCGCACTCTCGGGCGGTCGCGATTCGGTCGTGCTGCTCGACGCAGCGGTCGCGGTCGCGGATCCGCTTTTTGAGGTCCTCGCGTTCCACGTCGAGCATGGACTCTCGCCGAACGCACGCGCGTGGGCGCGGTTCTGTACCGACCTTTGCGCGGCGCGCGCGGTGCCCTGCCACGTCGAGCGGGTGCGCGTCGCGCGCGGGCCGCGCATCAGCGTCGAAGCCGCCGCACGCGAGGCGCGCTACGCCGCAGTCGCAGCGCTCGCGGCTGCGCACGGCGTGAGGGCCGTGCTGCTCGCGCACCACGCCGACGACCAGGCGGAGACGGCGCTGCTGCAGTTGCTGCGCGGCGCAGGTCCGCGCGGCCTTGCCGCGATGCCCGCGGCTCGCTACGACGGCCGGGTCCACTGGCTGCGGCCATTCCTCGATCTGCCACGCGCGCGCATCGAAGCGTATGCCCAGGCGCAATCGGTTGCGTTCGTCGACGACGAATCCAACGCCGACCCGCGCTACCGCCGCAATGCGTTGCGCCGCGACGTCGTGCCCGCGCTCCGCGCCATCGCTCCGGGGTATCCGTCCGCGCTCGTGCGCGCGGCATCGCTGCAGGGCGAGGCCGCCGCGCTGCTCGACGATCTTGCCGCCATCGATGCGCGCTCCGGATACGACGGCGTGGCGCTTGACCGCGCAACGCTCGCCGCGCTCGACGACGTCCGGGCGCGCAACCTGCTGCGATGGTTCCTGCGCCAGCGGGGGCTGCCGGCGCCCTCGCACGCCCGCCTCGCCGCGATGCTGCGGCAACTCGTACACGCCGATGCGGACGCGCGCGTGTTGATTCGGCATGCGGGTGCCGCAGTCGGAATGCATCGCGGACGCATCGTCGTCCACCAAGCCGAGTGCGAGCCGTTTGCGCGAGGGTGGGACGGCGCGGATTCCGTCGCCTTGCCGCACGGCACGCTGACGCTCGTTCCCGGCTTCGGCCGCGGCATCGCCGCGCGCCACCTGAACACGCCCGGCGTGACGATCCGCAGCGGTGTCGACGGCGAGCGGCTCGCGCTCGCCGGCCGAGCGGCGCGCCGCCCGGTAGCGGAGCTGCTGCGGGAGGCGGGCATTCCGCACTGGGAGCGGCGCGGCCTGCCGCGAATCTATTGCGGCGACACGCTCGCCGCGGTGGCCCCGCTCGGCGTCGACGCGGCATTCGCCGCTGCGCCGGGCGAGCCGGCCCGGGACATCGTCTGGCAACCGGTTCGGATTGACAATCACGGGCCAGCGCGGGCCTAATCCGCGGCAGCATCGGGTACCGCGTGCATCGCCGAGTCGGCGGATCGCGCGCCCGCGCACAATATCGTTTCCTGATCCATTTTCTGGAGGCTTTCGATGAAATTCGCATTCCCGCTGACCGCGCTCTGCGCGGCCGTCGCGCTGGCGGCTGCCCCCGGCGCGTTCGCTCAGCAGCCGATCGTCATCAAGTTCAGCCACGTCGTCGCCGTCGACACGCCGAAGGGCAAGGGCGCCGAACAGTTCAAGAAGCTCGCCGAAGAACGCACGAAAGGACGCGTGAAGGTCGAGGTCTATCCGAACAGCTCGCTCTTCAAGGATGGCGAGGAAATGGAAGCGCTGCAACTCGGCAGCGTGCAGATGCTCGCGCCTTCGGTGTCGAAATTCGGGCCGCTCGGCGCGCGCGAGTTCGAGATCTTCGACATTCCCTACATCTTCGACAGCTACGACGACCTCCACAAGGTAACGCAGGGCCCGGTCGGCCAGGGCCTGTTCAAGAAGCTCGAGTCGAAAGGAATCACCGGTCTCGCCTACTGGGACAACGGCTTCAAGGAAATCAGCGCCAACAAGCCGCTGCGCAAGCCGGAGGACGCGAAGGGTCTCAAGTTCCGCATCCAGTCGTCGAAGGTGCTGGGCGACCAGATCAAGGCGTTCGGCGGGCTGCCGCAGGTGATGGCGTTCTCCGAGGTGTACCAGGCGCTGCAGACGGGCGTCGTCGATGGCCAGGAGAACACGCCGTCGAACTTCTACACGCAGAAGATGCACGAGGTGCAGAAGTACCTGACGATGTCCGACCACGGCGTCATCGAATACGCGGTGATCGTCAACAAGAAGTTCTGGGACGGGCTGCCCGCCGACGTCCGCACGACGCTCGAAGGCGCGATGAAGGACGCAACCAAGTACGCGAACGACATCGCCAAGAAGGAGAACGACGACGCGCTGGCGGCCATCAAGGCGTCGGGCAAGACCGAGATCATCACGCTGACGCCTGCCGAGAAGGAAGCGTGGAAGAAGGCGGCGCTCGTCGTGCACAAGGAGAACGAGTCGCGGGTCGGCAAGGACACGCTCGCGCTCGTGTACAAGGAAACCGGCTTCAAGCCGTAATCGCCGACGCAACCGCCCCGCCGTGAACGCGAAGGGCCGTCCCGAGGGTGAACAAGCCCCGAAGCGCGCTGGCGCGGAGGGGTAGTCCAACGGCGCGCGGGGCGCGGTTCTGGGCGCACGAAGAAGGCGTCCACCGCGGCGGTCCGAGGGAGGTGTGAGATGCTGAAACTGCTCGACCGCCTCGAAGAGGTGCTGATCACGGTGCTGATGGGCGCGGCGACGCTGCTGATCTTCGTCGCCGTCGTTCATCGCTACGCGGCCGGCATGTCGATACCCGGCGTGCAGGATGCGCTGCTGAAGATCGACC
>DATEIQ010000320.1:0-7039 GCA_035278845.1 Casimicrobiaceae bacterium
CCGGTGCTCGAAGTCGTAGACGTCGGCCGGACGGGTACCCGACGCCTCCTTCGCGCGCGCTTACAGCGTTTCCTTCGTGTCTTTGTAACGTCTCGCCGGCGCCGCGCTCGTCAGCGCCACCCGTCTCGGCCGCCACTCCACCCGCACCGGACACGCATGGCCCGCGTCCTCGGAGCGGAGCGCCGCTGCGTGGCAGGAAAGCCGCATGTCGTCGCCCCGTGACTCATCGCGCGCGCTGGTTTTGCCACGAATCGGCACCGGCGTGTCGAGGCAGCCGTCAGCGTGCGGCGCGGGCGACTGGGAGTGCCGGCCGTAGCGGGTCTGGCGCATCACGCTACGCTCTTCACGAAATACTTCTGCGTGACGACGCAGAGAACGAGCACCGGCAGCACGGCAATGACGCCGAGCGCCGACACCTCTCCCCACAGGATGCCCCGCTCGGTCTTGAAGAACACGACGGCGGTGGAGATCATTTTCACGTTCGTCGACGTCAGGAACAGCGCGTAAGTGAACTCGTTCCAAGCCGCGAGGAACGTCATGACGGCCGTCGCGAACAGCCCGCCGCGGATCTGCGGCAGTACGATGCGCGCGAGCGCTCCTGCCCTGCTGCACCCATCCAGCATCGCCGCCTCCTCGCAGTCGGGCGGCAGGTTGGCGAGAAAGCTCTTCATCATCACGACGACGAACGGCAGGTTGAACACCATGAACGCGACGACGAGGATCGTGTACGTGTCGAGCAGGTGAAGCGTGATGCCGAGGATGTAGAAGGGTATGACCAGCGCGATCGACGGCACGATCCGCGCCGAGAGAATCGAGAACATCAGCGAACGCTTGCCCGCGAAGGCGAACTTGTGCAGCCCGTACGCCGCGGCCGTTCCCACGACTATGCAAACCGCCACGTTCAGCGACGACACGATCAGGCTGTCGACGATGTACCGGTGCAGGCCGTATTTCACGATCGCCACTCGATAGTTGTCGAGCGTAGGCGAGAACAGGAGTCGCGCCGGCTCGTAGAGCATCGCGCGCGTCTTGAACGACGTGACGAGCATGTAGAGGATCGGGAACGCCGCGAACAGGCACACGAGCCAGAGCCACGCGGTCGCAAACGCGTCGCGCAGCGTGCGTGCGCTTGCATGATCCCCCCACGCTCGCGGCTTCGCCGCCTCGCGGCCCCCTATGGGGGCGGAGTTCGACGCTCGGGGCGGCCCTTCGCGTCTCACGCCGGCTCCTTGCGCGACAACGAGAGCATTCCTGCCGACAGCGCCATGATGATCACGACGAGGACGACCGCGGCGGCGGCCGCGAGCCCGATCGAGCCCAAGTTGAATGCGGTCTGGTAGACGTAGATCGGCAGGATCGTCGTAGCGGTGCCGGGCCCGCCGTCGGTCAGCGTGTAGATCGGCCCGAACGTCTGGAACGCGAGGATCGCCTGCAGCAGGCTGCTGCTCAGGATCACCGGCGCAAGCTGCGGCAGCACGATCTTCGTGAACACCTGCCAGTCGGAGCATCCGTCGAGACGCGCCGCCTCGATCGGCTCCGGTTCGATGTTGCGAAGGCCCGCCGCGAGCATCAGCGCGGAAAGCGGGAAGTGCATCCACACCAGCACGATCAGCACCGACGCGAGCGCGTACGTCTTGCCCAGCCACACGATCTTGATGCCGGCGAGCTGCAGCAGGAGCACGTTGACGATGCCGAAGTCGAAGCTCAGCATCAGCTTCCAGACGAGCCCCGCGATCGCCGGATTCACCGCCATCGGCATGATCAGCAGCGCGGTCGCGAGCACTTCGAAGCGCGGCTTGCGATGCAGCAGCACCGCGACGCTCAGGCCGAGCAGCAGCTTGAGGACGACGGAGACGACGGTCACGAAGAGGGATAGCCTGAGCGCCAGCCAGAATTCGACCTCGCGCCCCTGCCACAGCCTCGTGTAATTGGAAACGCCGACGAACTCGCGATCGGCCCACGCGTAGCCCATTTCGAACGACGTCAGGCTGATGTAGCCGAGCAGCGCGACCGGCAGCGCAGTCAGCAGCACCATCGACAGCACGCCGGGCGCGACCCACGACCAGCGCAGGGCCGCGGCTCGCAGCGGGAAGCGCGCGTGCAACCGGGAGACTATCGCGGACTCGGGACTTCTTCGGCTCAGCGTTATTGGAACTCAGGACTTCTTCTTGATGCGCAGGGATATCTGCTCGAGCTCGGGCGCTGCGGCGGCGAGCGCCTCCTTCGCCGTCATCTTGCCGAGCAGCGCCTGTCCTGCGTACTGCCCGGCGATCTGCTGGATCTTGGTCGCTTCGGACGTCGGCGGCACCCAGCGCTCGCCGATAGCGAGCAGGTTGCTCGCGGCATCGAGGCTCTCCTTCATCGCCTTCGCAAAGCTCGGGTCGTGCGCGACGAACTTCGGATCGGTGAGCAGCGACACGCGCGACGGGACGCCGCCCTTTTCGGCGTTCTCGCGCGCATGCTCCTTCGACGTCATCCAGACGATGAACGCCCATCCGGCGTCGCGGTTGCGGGGCTTGGCGGGCAGTCCGAGGCTCCACCCGCCGACCGGGCCGTAACGGCCCTTCGGTCCCTTCGGCGGCGGCGCGTAGGCGAGCTTGTCGACGACTTTCGACTTCGTCGGGTCGACGAGCCAGGGCTGCAGCGACGTCGCGTCGAACCACATCGCCGTCTTGCCCGATGCGAACGCCGACGCGGCGGCGTCCCACGAATACGTCTCGATGTCGGGCGGCGCGTTCTTGAGCAGCGCGAGGAAATACTCGAGCGACGCGAGCGTTGCCGGCGACGTGATCGTGACGTCCCAGGTCTTCTGATCCATGAGTCCGCCACCGAACGCGGGCGTGAGCAGCGTCCAGCTCAACGCGAGCGTGCGTCCGGTCTGGGCCCGCATGGCGATGCCGTACAGTCCCGGCTCGCGATTCTGGAAGAACGCCGCAGTCTCGAGCAGCTGCTCCGTCGTATCGGGCGCGCTGCGGCGATACTTGTCGAACAGATCCTTGCGGTAGGCGATGAAGAACGTCTCGCCGGCGATCGGCACGCCGAGCACCTTGCCCTCGTGGAGGCCGAGGCCCTGGCGGTACGCCGGATGGATGTCGTCGAAATCGTAATTCGCCGGTGTGGCCTTCGCATCCTTCAGCAGGGGCGACAGGTCGGTCAGCATCCGCTTCGCGTCGTATTCGGCAAGCGACGTGCCGCGCACCATGTAGACGTCGTAAGAGCTGTCGCCCGCCGTGTGCGCGAGCGATTGCTTGGCCATGATGTCGCTGCTGCCGATCACCTCCCAGGTGACCTTCATGCCCGTCGCGCGCTCGAACTCGGGCGTCATCGCGCGCATCGCATCCGTTGCAGGGTGCGAGATCGCCAGTATTCGGAGCTCCGTGCCGGCGTGCTTCGCGCGCACGTCCTTTTCCCAGGCGGCGTTCTGTGCGTACGAGCGCGTAATGAGCGCCGGTGCGCCGAGTGCGGCGCCAACGCCCGCGATCACCTTTCGTCTGGTGCGATCCATCGCTTCCCCGCTGCGCTATGGGATGGAAACAAGAGCGCGACTCCCGTCGCGCTGGCCGATAATCGTACGGGGTGATTACGGTGTCAACTCGCGGGGCGCGCGGGCCGAATCGGCCGAGGATGTTCCTCGATTCAGCCGAGAGCATGTTCCTCGATTCAGCCGAGCATGTCCGCCCAGATCGAATGCGCCCATGCGAGGCCATAGTCGCCTTCGAGCGCGTTCTTCGCCGCCGACAGGCCACCCGACCCCGGCACGGTCAGGTAAGTCTGCTGCTTCGGATCGTACTGGTGCACGGACGCGACGTGCACGGCGTCGCGATCGGTGATGTAGCTGTAGCACGTGTTGTTCAGCACCGGCTCCGGATTCGGCGGCTGCCCCGCAAGCACGGCCAGCACCGCGGCCGCCGCGACCTTGCCATGCTGGTTGGCCATGTGTCCCGACTTGGGCATCAGCGGCGCCACCTGGATCGCATCGCCCAGCACGTGAACGCGCGGAACCTTCTTCGACTCGAACGTCAGGAAATCCACTTCGCACCACTGATTGTTGACGGTGATGACGCCGGCGCTGCGCGCGATCGCGCCCGCGCCGTGCGGCGGAATGATATTGAGCACGTCGGCTTTGACGTCGTCGGCGACTTCGAAGCGCGCAGTGCGCGTCTTCGCGTCCACCTCGGTCAGCACGGAGTCGGGACGATACTCGACGATGCCCTTGTAGTCCTCGCTCCACGCCTTCGTGAACAGCGCCTTCTTCGATTGCACTTCCTCGTTCCCATCGAGGATCAGCACCTTGCTGCGCGGCTTCGCGCGCTGGAAGTACCACGCCACCTGGCAGGCTCGCTCGTAGGGTCCGGGTGGGCAGCGGTACGGCGAGCGCGGGATCGAGATCGCGAACACTCCACCGTCGCGCATCGTCTCGAGCTGGCGGCGCAGCGCCGCGGTCTGCGGCCCGGCCTGCCAGGCGTGCGGAAACAGCGCGCGCGCTTCTTCGCTCGCAAGACCCTTCACGCGGTCGAAGAAGAAGTCGATCCCCGGCGACAGGATCAGCCGGTCGTACGGAAGTTCGTTGCCGCGCGCAAGCCGCACGCGTCGCTTCTCGGCGTCGACCGCGGTTGCGGTGTCGTGCACGACGCGTACGCCGCGCCGCGTGAGCGGCTCGTAGGAGCGCGTGATGTCGGCGAGCGATTTGCTGCCGCCCAGCACCAGGTTCGACAGCGGGCAGGATACGAATGCGGCATCGCGCTCGACGAGCGTGACTGTTACCGCATCGCCGCCCCACAGCGCCGCGTAGCGTGCGGCCGTTGCGCCGCCGTAGCCGCCACCGACGACGACGACGTTGGCTCGCACGACATTCGGGCGCGGTGTCGCGCACCCGGCGAGCGCTGCGAACGGCGCCAGGCCGGCGGCCGCGAGGATGCGCCTGCGCGCACGGTTCATCATCGCGCCTGCGCCGTGGCGAACCACGCGGCGATCGCGTCGATCTGCGCGTCGGTGTAGCCCTTCGCGAGCTGCGGCATCACGGTGCCGGGCTGCCGGCCGTCGCGAAAGGACCGGAACTTGGCGGCAAGCTCGTCCCGCGACTGACCATGCAGCCGGGGTATCGTCCCGCCGGCAGGCTGATGGCAGCCGAGGCAGCCGGCCGCCCAATCGCGCGCACGCGGGTCACCATTCGCGGCCGCGTATGTCGCGCCGGAGATGATGACGACGACGGTACCCACTGCAAACAGCATTCGTGGCAATCGCATGCGCGCTCGTCTACCGACCGAAAAGCGAACAGGTTCTAGAATAGCGCATGAATCGCAAATTGCTGCTCGTGTCGACCGCGTCGCGCTGGCTCGGCACGGCGCGAATGCCCCGCTCGCTGGCGCGCGCGGGCTTTCAGGTTTTTCTGCTCGCGCCGCGCGACTCGCTCGCGCTCGCATCACGCTTCGTGTCGCGCTCGGTGGTGCTCCGCGACGATGCGACGCCGATGCAATGGCTGCTGTCGCTCGTCGCGATGATCAACGACGTGCAGCCGAACGTCGTCGTGCCGTGCGACGAAGTGGCTATCCGGCTGTTGTTCGAGCTCGTGCGCCATCCGCCGCAGCATCTGGACAGGGAGACCGGCGGGAGCGTGACGAGCCTCGTGCGGCGATCGCTCGGTGATCCCGCGCACTACGAGACGAGCATCGACAAGACGCTGCTTCCGGCCGCGGCGATGGCGCTCGGCGTCCCGGTACCGCGCCATGCAATCGCGCACTCGGTGGACGAGGCGGTGCAGCGAGCAAGCGAGCTCGGCTATCCGGTGGTTCTGAAGCGGCGCTACGGATTTGCAACGCAGGGCGTGGCGATCATCCGAGAGCCGAACGAGGTGCGGCCGGCCGCCGCAAGGCTGTTGCGGCCGATGCAGCTCGACCTTGGTGTCGAGCGTCCGCCGGCGCTGCTGGTGCAGGCGTTCGTCGACGGCCCGATGCGGTCGCAGACGATGGTGGCGTTTGACGGCGTGCCGCTTGCCGGTTATTCGCGGCAGCGCGAGGTGATCTTCGCGGCCGACAAGGGTGCGTCGGCGGTCGTGCGGCTGCGCAAGATGCCGTACATCCGCGATTACACGGAGCGCATGTGTCGCGCGTTTGGCATGAGTGGCTTCTTCAGCGTCCAGTACATTGCGCCGGCCGACGGCACCGAGCCCGTGCTGCTCGAGATCAACCGCCGGATCGTCACCTTCATGCACGACGACGAGTACTGTGGCGTCGATCTTTGCGGTGCACTGTTCCAGCGGCTCGCCGGCGTGCCGCAAACGCTGCCCGCGGACATGCGCGACACTCAGGACAGCATCGTCGTTTCGTTTCCGCGCGAGTGGTTGCGCGATCCCGAAAGTCCGTGGCTGCGCGACTATCCGTCGGACGTGCCGTGGGATGATCCGGGCGTATTCCAGGCGTTGGTCGCGTTGCGGAACGAGTAAATGGCCGAAACGATGCCGCTGTTGCTCGTTTCGTCGGGCGCCCGCTGGTACGGCGCCGAACGCATGCCACGTGCACTCGCGAAAGCGGGTTTCGAGGTCACGCTGCTCACGCCACGCCGTTCCCTTGCCGAGTCGAGTCGCTTCGTCAGGCGCGTGGCATATCTCGCCGATCATACGACGCCGCTCGACTGGATCCAGGCTGTCGCAGCGACGGTGCGCGCGGTTTCACCGGTGCAGATCGTGCCCTGTGACGACGTGTCGTTCCGGCTGCTCGCGATGCTGGTCGTCGCACCGCCGCCGCGGCTGCAGCCGGCGGTGCAGGCCGAACTTGCGACGCTGATTCGTGCGTCGCTCGGCGAGCCGGCGCATTACCGCACGAGCGTCGACAAGACGCTGCTCCCGGCTGCGGCCGCGCGCGCGGGCGTTCGCGTGCCGGCGCATGCAGTGGCTACGACGCCCGAGGAAGGCGAAGCGTTTGCGGCCGAGCACGGCTATCCGGTTGTCGTGAAGCGTCCTTATTCGACCGCGGCCGACGGCGTTCGCATCGCCGCGAGCGCCGCCGAGCTTCGTGATGCGATCGCGACGCTCGGCGTGCTG
>DATEIQ010000321.1:0-2957 GCA_035278845.1 Casimicrobiaceae bacterium
GAACGCAACGACGTTCGCCACCGCGGGATCGGCGCGCACGACGTCGACGAACGTCGCGAGCTTCTGCCGCATCGCCTGAAACGAGATGCCCTGGTCGGCGTCGATGAAGCCGACGAGCCGGCCGACGTCCTGCTGCGGGAAAAATCCCTTCGGAATCGCGACGTACAGCGCGACGTTCAGGCACACGGTCGCGAGCAGCGCGAGCATCACCACCGGACCATTGCGAAGCGCGATGTCGAGCGTGCGCGCGTAGCCGCGCGCGACGGCGTCGAACGCGCGCTCGAGCGCGCGATAGAGCCCCCCATGCTGCTCCTCGCGCATCGGCCGCAAAAGCCGCGCGCACATCATCGGCGTCGTCGTCAGCGACACGACGAGCGACACCAGGATGGCGGCTGACAGCGTGATCGCGAACTCGCGAAACAACCGGCCGACGATGCCGCCCATCAGCAGGATCGGGATGAACACCGCGATCAGCGACAGGCTCATCGCCAGCACGGTGAAGCCGACCTCGCGTGCGCCGCGCTTCGCAGCCTCGACCGGCGTGGCGCCGTGTTCGAGATGACGGGACACGTTTTCGAGCACGACGATCGCGTCGTCGACGACGAAGCCGGTGGCGATCGTGAGCGCCATCAGCGACAGGTTGTCGAGCGAGAACCCGGCGAGGTACATGACGCCGAACGTTCCTATGATCGAAACCGGAACGGCAACGCTCGGAATGAGCGCTGCCCGGCCGTTGCGCAGGAACAGGAACACGACGAGGATCACGAGCGCGAACGAGATGACGAGCGCGCGCTCGACCTCGCGCAGCGACGCGCGTATCGTGGGCGTCCGATCCTGCACGATCTTCATGTCGATCGCGGCGGGGATCGACGCGCGCAGTTGCGGCACCAGCGCGCGCACGCGGTCGACCGTCTCGATGATGTTGGCGCCCGGCTGGCGATTGATGATCAAAAGCACGGAAGGCTGGCCGTCGGCGGAGCCCGCGTTGCGAAGGTCCTGCACCGAATCGACGACGTCGGCGACGTCGGACAACCGCACCGGCGCGCCGTCCTTGTACGCGACGATCAGCGGCATGTATTCGGCGGCGCGCCGCGCCTGGTCGTTCGCGCCGATCTGCCAATGCCGCGATTCGTCTTCCACCGCGCCTTTCGGACGGTTGGCGTTGGTCGCCATGATCGCCGTGCGGATCGTTTCCAAGCCGATGCCGTACTTGTCGAGCGCGCGCGGATTGACCTCGACGCGCACCGCCGGCAGCGAGCTGCCGCCGACCGTCACCTGGCCGACGCCTTCGATCTGCGACAGCTTCTGCGCGAGGATCGTCGATGCGGCGTCGTACATCTGGCCCTGCGTCATCGTCGCGGACGTGAGCGCGACGATCAGGATCGGCGCGTCGGCGGGATTGACCTTGCGGTACGTCGGGTTGTTGGGCAGCCCGGTCGGCAGCGTGTTGCGCGCGGCGTTGATCGCCGCCTGCACGTCGCGCGCGGCGCCGTCGATGTCGCGGTCGAGGTCGAACTGCAGGACGATCGACGTCGTGCCGAGGATGCTCGTCGACGTCAACTCGGTGACGCCGGCGATGCGCCCGAGCGCGCGCTCGAGCGGCGTCGCGACCGTGGCGGCCATCGTCTCCGGGCTCGCGCCAGGCAGGTTGGCGCGCACCGCGATCGTCGGATAGTCGACCTGCGGCAGCGGCGCGACGGGCAGGCGCACGAACGCCGCGAGCCCGGCCAGCGCGACGCCGATCGTCAGCAGCGTCGTCGCGACGGGGCGGTCGATGAAGGGGGAGGAAAACATGCGAACGCGGATCGAAGGATTGGATCGATGATCGCGGATCAGCGCGATGCCCCCTCGATCCCCGATCCTTGCTCGTCGATTGTGTGGCGCGACTCCCGCGCCCGCCGCGCCACGCGATCGAACGCGAGATAGATCACCGGCGTCGTGAACAGCGTCAGCACCTGGCTCACGAGCAGGCCGCCGACCATCGTGATGCCGAGCGGATGCCGCAGCTCGGAGCCGACCCCCGTGCCGAGCATCAGCGGCAGCGCGCCGAGCAGCGAGGCAAGCGTCGTCATCAGGATCGGTCTGAAGCGCAGCAGCGCCGCCTGCCGGATCGCCTCGCGCGGCGTGCGCCCCTCGATCCGCTCGGCGTCGAGCGCGAAGTCGATCATCATGATCGCGTTCTTCTTGACGATGCCGATCAGCAGAATGATGCCGATGATCGCGATGATCCCGAGGTCGTTGCCGGAAACGATCAGCGCGAGCAGTGCGCCGATGCCAGCGGATGGCAATGTGGAGAGGATCGTGATCGGATGGACGTAGCTCTCGTAGAGCACGCCGAGCACGATGTACATCGTGACGATCGCGGCTGCGAACAGCCATAGCGTGTTCGCGAGCGACGCCTCGAACGCGAGCGCGGCGCCCTGGAAGCGCGTCGCGATCGACGCGGGGACGCCCAGTTCGCGCTCGGCCTGCGTGATGGCCCTGACGGCATCGCCGAGCGAGGCGCCGTGCGCGAGATTGAACGAGACTGTCGCCGCGGGAAACTGTCCGATGTGATTGATGACGAGCGGCGCGCTGCGCTCGCTGATGCGCGCGACCGTATCGAGCGGCACCTGCTTGCCGCCGGCAGCGCCGACGTAGATGCCGGCCAGTGCGTCGGGGCCGCGCTGGAACTCGGGCTTCACCTCGAGCACGACGCGGTACTGGCTCGCCTGCGTGAATATCGTCGACACGAGCCGCTGCCCGAATGCGTTGTAGAGCGCGTTGTCGATCGCCGCGGGCGTGATGCCGAGGCGGCCCGCCGTCTCGCGATCGATGTCGACGAACGCCTGCAGGCCATTGTCCTGCAGGTCGCTCGCGACGTCGGCGACCTCGGGCAGCTCCCGCAGGCGCGAGACGATGCGCGGCACCCACGCCGACAACTCGTCGGGATTCGCCGTCTCGACGGTGAACTGGTA
>DATEIQ010000322.1:0-3279 GCA_035278845.1 Casimicrobiaceae bacterium
TGCGGCGAGAGCGGCTGTTTGCGCGGCTCGACGCCGCGCGCGTCCATCCGATCGTCTGGATCGCCGGTCCGCCCGGCGCGGGTAAGTCGACGCTGATCGCGAGCTACATCGAGGCGCGCAAAGCACCGGGCGTCTGGTTCCAGGCCGACGCCGGAGACGCCGATCCCGGAACGTTCTTCCATTACCTGACGGTCGCGGCAACCGACGTCGTGCACGCCAAATCGAAGGCGCTCGCGGCGCTGCCGCGCTTCGGCCCCGAGTACGCGGCGGAGCTCGCGTCGTTCACACGGCGATTCCTGCGCGCGTTCTTCGCGCTGTTCCCGCCGCAGTCGGTGATCGTCATCGACAATTTTCACGAAGCGCCGGCAACCGCGGCGTGGCGCCACGCGTTTGCCGAAGGGCTGCGCGAGCTGCCCGCCGGCTTGAATCTCGTGTTCGTCTCGCGGATGCCGCCGCCACCCGAAATGTCGCGGCTGATCGCCGATCAGTCGATCACGCAGATCGACTGGAGCGAGCTGCGGTTCACCGAGGACGAGGCGGGCGCGATCACTTCGCGAACCGGCGTCGATGCAGCGGTTTCCCGCGAGATCCACCGCGCGTCCGACGGATGGGCGGCCGGCATCGTGCTGATGCGCGAGCATCTCGCGCGCGCCGGCGCGCTCGATACGAGCGCCCGGGTGCCCGAAAGCAAGGAAGCGGTGTTCGCGTATTTCACCGGCGAAATCTTCGAGCGCGCGCGGCCGAACAACCAGCGAACGCTATTGCTCGCGGCATTGCTGCCGTCGATCACGGGCAGCGACGCGGCGGCGATCACCGGCGACGCCGACGCGCCGCGCGTGCTCGACTATCTCTACCGGCAGCACCTGTTCACCGACCGGCGCCGCGGCGCTGCCGAGCCTGTCTATCAGTTCCATGCGCTGTTCCGCGAATTTTTGGTCGAGGAAGGCCGGCATCGCCTTACCCCGGCCGAACGGCGCGACGCGCTCGACCGTGCCGGCGGACAGCTCGTGTCGCGCGGCGAATTCGACGCCGCCGCCGCGCTCTATCGCGAGGCGCAGGCGTGGCCCGCGCTCACCGGCCTCGCGCTGCACACCGGTGCCGCGCTCATTGCCGACGGGCGAACCAACACGCTCGCGGAATGGATCGACGCGCTGCCTGCAGACATGCAACAGCGCGAGCCGCGGCTTTCGCTCTACCTGGGCGTTGCACTGCTGTACAGCGATCCGAAGCGCGCGAAGCAGCTGCTGAATCGTGCGTACGAGGGCTTCGTCGCGAGCGGCGATCTGCGGCGCGTGCTGATGACCGCGGCGCATGCCGTCGATTGCCATTACTTCGAATGGGCCGATTTCACGCCGCTCGACCGCTGGATCGCCGTGTTCGAGCAACATCTGACGCCGGATGCGCCGCTCGACGCGCCCTACGACGCGATGCGCGTCTGGTCGGCGTTTCTGATCGCGCTGCTGTTCCGCAAGCCGTCGCATCCGCGGATCGCTGACGTCGCGGCTGAAGTCGCGCGGCGCATCGCCGACGAATCGGCCGTCGAGGTTCCGCTCAACTTCCGCCTAAACGCCGCGTCGATCCTGTTCAACTACTACAACTGGCAGACGAAGGGCGACACCGCTGACGCGCTGATCGCGCGCGTGGCGCCGTGGCTCGCGGATCCGCGCGCCACGCCGCTCAACCGGGTGTGGTGGCGAGTTCACCTCGCGTTCAACCAGCAGATCCAGGCGCGCTTCGACGCCGCGCGCCGCACGATGGACGAGGCGGAAGCCATCGCGCGCGAGCACGGTCTGCGCTCGGTGCTCTTCGAGATCTATTACGCGGAAGTCGCGCCGGTCGTTTCGTCGCGCGACGTCGGCGCATCGGTCGCGGCGCTCGCGAAGCTCGCCACGGTGCTGAATCCGGCGCGGCGCATGGACGTCGCGTACTACAAGTTCCAGGAGTCGACGGTGCGGATGCTCGAGGGCCGCGCCGACGAAGCGGTGCGCGCGGCGCAGGAGGCGCTCGCGATCGGGCGCGAGGCAGGGCTTCCGGCGATGCAGATTCCGCATTTCCTCGTCCGCGAGGCGCTGTCGCATCTGAAGCTCGGCGCGCTCGACGCAGCGCTCGCGCGCTACGACGAGGCGATTGCCGCGGCCACGGGCGTCGACGTCGACAACTTCCGCGTGCAGCGCGACTTCGTGCTCGCCCACCGCGCACGCGTCGAAGGTCGCGGCGACGAGGCCGTCGCACAGTTGCGCGAGCTGCTCCCCGTGTGCCGTGAGCGGCGCTATCTCGGCTACCTGCGGCAGTTGCCGGAAGTGGCGGCGCCGCTCTTCGCGCTTGCGCTGGCGAATGGCCTCGAGCCCGAGTACGTGAAGACGGTGATTCGCGAGCGCCAGCTCGCGCCACCGTCGCCTTGGACCGCGGACTGGCCGTGGCCGCTCGCGCTGCACACGCTCGGCGATTTCGTCGTGCGGCGCGACGGTGAGGCGCTCGCGTCGAAGGGCAAGGCGCAGAAGCGTCCACTCGACATGATGAAGGCGCTCGTCGCGCACGGCGGACGCCACGTCGACACGTCGGTCCTGACCGCGCAACTGTGGCCGGACGCCGAAGGCGACGACGCGAAGACGTCGTTCGACAGCGGCCTTTATCGGCTGCGCAAACTCCTCGGCGTCGACGGCGCGCTGGTCCTCGCCGAGGGCAAGCTGTCGTTCAATCCAGACGTCGTATGGGTCGACGTGTGGGCGTTCGAGCATGCGCTCGATGCGACGCCGCCCGATGTCGACGCCGCGCTCGCGCTGTATCGCGGTCATTTTCTCGGCCTCGAAACGCCGGCGCCGTGGGCGCTGCCTTTGCGCGACCGGCTGCAGGCGCGGCTGTCGCGCGCCGTGCTGGCCCGCGGCCAGGCGCTCGAGGCGCAGCAGGATTTCGCGGCCGCGCGCGTTCTCTACGAGCGGGCGCTCGAGCTCGACAACCTGTCCGAGCCCGTCTACCGCCGGCTGATGGTGTGCCAGCGGGAACTCGGCGACCCGGCCGGTGCGCTGTCGACGTACCGGCGCTGCCGCGAGCTTCTGTCGATCGTCCTCGGCCGCAAGCCCACCGCCGAGACCGAGGCGGTCCGCGCGTCCCTCGTGACGGCCTGAAAGGCCAATCCGTCAGCCATCCGTGAGCCGCGGGCGCTCAGGATGGGCGCCTGTCGACGAGGAAAGCGCCATGTTCAGCCCGAGCCCTTCCCGGATGCCCTGCAGTGCGAGCGATGTGCGCCCCGTGATGCGGACGGCCCGCAGCCGGCCGATC
>DATEIQ010000323.1:0-17418 GCA_035278845.1 Casimicrobiaceae bacterium
CGCACCGCGCCCGGCCGCGCCCGCCGCCCCGGCCGCGACAGCGAGCGCACGCAGGCCGCCATCCTTGCCGCAGCCACGTCGGAATTCGCCCGTCACGGACTCGGCGGCGCGCGCGTCGACCGCATCGCCGCACGCGCGAAGACCAACAAGCGAATGCTCTACTACTACTTCGGCAGCAAGGACGCGCTGTTCCGCGCGGTGCTCGAGCATACGTACGCGAGCATTCGCGATGCGGAGAAGCGCCTGTCGCTGCTCGACGTCGCGCCCGCCGAGAGCATCCGCCGGCTGATCGGCTTCACATGGACCTACTACCTCGCGCATCCGGAGTTCCTGTCGCTGCTCAACAGCGAGAACCTGCACCGCGCCCGGCACCTGCGCCGCTCGCGCGAAATCCAGGCGATGAATTCGCCGCTGATCGAGACGCTGGCCACTGTGCTCGCCCGCGGGCGCGGCGCCGGAATCTTTCGCGACGGCGTCGATGCCCTGCAGCTCTACGTTTCGATCGCCGCACTTTCGTATTTCTACCTCGGCAACAGCCACACGCTGTCCGCCGTCTTCGGGCGCGACCTCGCGGCGCCGGCCGCGCGGCAGGCACGCCTTACGCACATGACCGACGTGATCCTCGGCTATCTCCGCCCGGCGCTCGAGCCATGCGCGCTGCCCCGGCGCCCGCTGCAGCCGCGGATTGACGCGGCGGCGGCCGCCGCCGATAATTAACCGTCCGGTTAACATCGGGGCCGCGGGCGAGGGGCGCGCCATGACGAGTCCCTGCGGCGCCTTGGAGGATTCCCGATGCAGCGTCCATGGTGGCAGCGCCTTCTCCTCTCGGCCTGGGTGCGCCCCGTGCTGCTCGTGCTCGTGCTGCTCGTCGCGTGGGACCTGACGATCCGGTTGTTCCGCATCCCGCCGTACCTGATTCCCTCGCCGTGGTCGGTGGTGCAGCAGCTCGGCGCCGAATGGCCGCGGCTTCTGAAGGAAAGCATCCCGACCACGTACGCGACGCTCGGCGGATTCGCGCTGTCCATCGCGTTCGGGATCCCGATGGCGCTCGTGATCGCGTATTCGCGCACCGTCGAGAGCTTCGTCTACCCGCTCCTCGTGTTCTCGCAGAGCGTTCCGAAGATCGCCATCGCGCCGCTGTTCGTCGTCTGGTTCGGGTTCGGCATCATCCCGAAGGTCATCGCAGCGTTCATGCTCGGCTTCTTTCCTGTGGTCGTGTCGACGGTCATGGGATTCAAATCGGTCGACCCGGACATGGTGGACCTCGCACGGTCGATGAAGTCGAGCCGCATCGAGACGTTCATGCGCATCAGCCTGCCGCAGGCGCTGCCGTCGATCTTCGCGGGGCTCAAGGTATCGATCACGCTGGCGGTGGTCGGGGCGGTGGTCGGCGAGTTCGTCGGCTCGAACTCCGGCATCGGCTACCTGCTGCAGATCGCCAACGGCAATTTCGACCTGCCGCTGATGTTTGCCGCGCTTACCGTGCTGTCGGCGATCGGCGTCGTGCTGTTCGTCGCGATCGACGTCGTCGAACGCTGGCTGATACCGTGGCACGCATCGCAGCGCAACGATATCGCGGCGACGGCGTGACGCTCACGATTTGCACGCCGACCCGCCACCGCACCGCAAAGAGCCTCAACGACACGCACCCACCACGTAAGGAGGAAAGACGATGATCAGGCGACTCATGGTTCTCGGCGCGGCGCTCGCGCTCGTCGCAACGCCCGCGTTCGGTCAGGGCAAGGACAAGGTCGTGCTGCTGCTCAACTGGTACGTGTACAGCGAGCACGCGCCGCTCTTCCTCGGCAAGGCACGCGGTTATTTCGACCAGGAGGGCATCGACCTCGACATCCAGGAGGGCCGCGGTTCGGGCGTCACCGTGCAGGCGGTGGCCGCGGGCACGGCGAATGTCGGCTACGCCGACGTACCGACGATGATCAAGGCAGCGTCCAAGGGCGCACCCGTGATCGCGGTCGGGGTCGCGCTGCAGACGTCGCCGATGTCGGTGATGGGTTTCGCCGACCGCAACATCCGCAAGCCCGCGGACATCAAGGGGAAAACGGTGGCCGTCACGCCGGGCGACTCGATGTCGCAGATCTGGCCGCTGTTCCTCAAGAAAACCGGCCTCAAGGACTCCGATTTCAAGACGGTGTCCGGTGACGCTCAAACCAAGCTCAACGCGGTGATCAACAACCAGGCCGATCTGCTGCTGGGGTACGTGATGGACCAGGCGATCAAGCTGCAGGACGCCGTGCACAAGCCCGTGTATCCGATCCGCTTCGCCGACTACGGCGTCAACATGGTGTCGAGCGGCTTCATCGTGCAGAAGGACTACCTGAAAGAGAAGCCTGACGTCGTCAAGCGCTTCCTGCGCGCCGCCACGAAATCGCTCGAGGAGGCCGCGAAGAATCCCGAGGCGGCCGTCGACGCGATGCTCGCCGCCAAGCCGAAGTCGGGCGTCAAGGAGACGGCGCTCGTCGGCATGAAGGCAACGGCTGCGCTGTACAAGGGTCCCGACAACCCCAAGGACCGGCCGCTGCGCGTCGGCCGCAAGAACATGGACGAGACGCTCGCACTGCTCGTCGAGTACGGCGGTCTCGACAAGGCGAGCGCCGGCAAGGCCAGCGACTACTATACGAACGAATACCTGCCGTAAATGGATCGGACGGGCGCGGCGCGCCGGGGCGCCGCGCCCCGGTTCTCCCTTTCCGCGCAACGCTTCCGTTCCGCCTTTCGATGCAACCCGCCGTCGCGCCACGCGCCCCGCTTCGATCAGTCCCCGCCGCCGCTGCGCGGCCGCTGATCGAGCTCGCCGGCGTCGCAAAGACGTATCGCACGCGCGACGGCGAGGTCGAGTCGCTGCGGCCCCTGACATTCGATATCGGCAACGGCGAGTTCCTCGCGATCGTCGGTCCTTCCGGATGCGGCAAATCGACGCTGCTCAAGATGGTCGCCGGCCTGCTGCCCGCGACGCAGGGACGCATCACGCTCAACGGCAGGACGGTCGACGGCCCGCCCGACGACGTCGGCATCGTGTTCCAGAGCCCGGTGCTGCTCGCATGGCGAAGCGTGCTCGCCAACGTAATGCTGCAGATCGAAATGCGCCATCTGCCGCGCGAGCAGTACCTGCCGAAAGCACGCGCGCTGCTCGCGATGGCTGGCCTCGCGGATTTCGAGCGAAAGCTGCCGTGGCAGCTTTCGGGAGGCATGCAGCAGCGCGCATCGATCTGCCGCGCGCTCGTGCACGATCCGGCGGTGCTGCTGATGGACGAGCCGTTCGGCGCGCTCGACGCGATGACGCGCGAGCGCATGAACCTCGAGCTGCAGCGCATCTGGTACGAAACGCGCAAGACCGTGCTTTTCATCACCCACAGCATTCCCGAGGCGGTGTTCCTCGCCGACCGCGTGCTCGTGATGACCGAGCGACCTGGAGCAATTGCCGCGATCTACGACGTGCCGCTGCCGCGCCCGCGCTCGCTTGCGGTCATGGGCGATCCGGCGTTCGTCGCGCTGGCGCAGACGATCCGCGGTCACTTCTATTCGCAAGGGACACTGGACGCGTGAGCGCGGCACGGCAGCCCGAAGGCGCTCGCCTCCTCCTTTGGAGGGGGAGGCTGCCCGCGAAGCGGGCAGCTTCGGGGGAGGAACTTCGTGAATAAGCGCGCACTGCACGCGCCGCGGTTCGCCGTCACGCGCATCGAATGCTTCGAGCGGCCGGTGACGCTGCGGCTGCCGTTTCGCTTCGGCGCCGCCACCGTCCGTTCGGCGTCGCAGGCGTTCGTCCGCGCGACGATTCGCGGAACCGACGGCCGCGCCGCCCAGGGCATGGCGGCCGAGCTGATGATCCCGAAATGGTTCGACAAGTCACCCGAACGCTCGAACGCGCGCAATCTCGAGGACTTGCGCACATCGCTTGCGCTTGCCCGCGCAGCGTATTGCTCGAATTCGGCGCCACGCACCGCGTTCGCGCACGCCGCCTTCCACTATCGCGCCCTGCTCGACGAAGGTGTGCACGCGGAACTGAACGCGCTCACGGCATCCTACGGTGCCGCGCTCGTCGACCGCGCGATCCTCGATGCGCTCTGCCGGATGCGCGACGTATCCATCGGCACGGCGCTGTGGCTCAATCTGCCCGGGCTCGGTGCCGAGCTCACGCCGGATCTCGCGCACTTCGACTTCGACGCGTTCTTTTCCGCGCTGCCGGCGCTCACGTCCATCGACGCCCGCCACACCGTCGGCATGGCTGACCCGCTCACCGAGGACGAGATCGATCGCGCATCGGCACCCGACGACGGGCTGCCGGTGGCGCTCACCGAAGTGATCGCGCACTACCGCCATCGCTACTTCAAGCTGAAGCTCGGCGGTGACGTCGACGCCGACATCGCGCGGCTTCGCAGCATCGCGCAGGTGCTGGAGAGCGTTCCCGATTATCGCGTCACGCTCGACGGCAACGAGCAGTTCGCCGACCCGCAGGCACTGGCCGCTTTTCAGCGCGCGCTGCTGGCCGAGCCCGCGCTCGCGCGCCTGCGGAGCGCCATCCTGTATCTCGAGCAGCCGCTGCCGAGAGCCGGCGCGCTGGACACCGACGTGCGCGCGCTTGCCCGCCACATGCCGCTTATCATCGACGAGTCGGACGCGACGATCGACGCGTTTCCGCTGGCGCGCGCGCGCGGCTACGCCGGCTGCTCGAGCAAGAGCTGCAAAGGCATCTACAAGTCGCTGCTCAACGCGGCTCGCTGCGTCCGCTGGAACGCCGGATTCGATGCGATGGATGCGTTCATGACCGGCGAGGATCTGACCGCGCAACCAGGCCTCGCCGTGCAGCAGGATCTCGCGCTCGCGGGCATTCTCGGGCTCGCGCACGTCGAGCGGAACGGTCACCACTACGCGGCCGGCTTCACGGGACAGCATGCAAGCTCGCGTGAGCAGCTGGCATTTCTCGATGCGCAACCGGGACTCTACGAGGCTGCGGGCGACACCGTACAGCTCGTCATTCGCGAGGGTCGCATCGCGCTGACGTCGCTCGCCACGCGGGGATTCGCATCGGCGGCGTGGCCCGAGATCGAAACGCTGTCGCCGCTGCAGGCGCCGGAGCGCGCCCAGGCCAACGAGCAATCTCCCAATTAGCGCCAGGAAATCGACCATGAGCGAGCAACGCATCGGCATCATCATGAACGGCGTGACCGGACGGATGGGTACGAACCAGCACCTCGTCCGTTCGATCAACGCCATTCGTGCGGAGGGCGGCGTGCCGCTGGCGGACGGCCGGCGCGTCATGCCCGATCCGATCCTGGTCGGGCGCGACGCCCGCAAGCTGGAAGCGCTGGCGCGCGCGCACGGCGTCGCGCGCTGGACCACCGATCTCGATGCCGCACTCGCCGATCGCAACGACACCGTTTACTTCGACTCGGCGTCGACGGGCCTCCGCGCCCGGCTGATCCGGCAGGCGATCGACGCGGGCAAGCATATCTACACGGAAAAGCCGGTCGCGACGAGCGTCGAGGACGCGCTCGACCTTTATCGCCGCGCCGAGCGCGTCGGCGTGCGGCACGGCGTCGTGCAGGACAAGCTCTGGCTTCCCGGGCTGATGAAGCTCGCGACGCTGATCGACAGTGGCTTCTTCGGACGCATCCTGTCGGTACGCGGCGAATTCGGCTACTGGGTGTTCGAAGGCGACTGGCAGCCGGCGCAGCGGCCGTCGTGGAACTATCGCAAGGAGGACGCCGGCGGCATCGTTGTCGACATGCTGTGCCACTGGCGCTACGTCCTCGACAACCTGTTCGGCGGTGTGAAGAGCGTCATGTGTATCGGCGCGACGCACATTCCCGAGCGCTTCGACGAGCGCGGCGTACGCTACGCGGCCACGGCCGACGATGCAGCCTATGCGACGTTCGAGCTCCAGGGCGGCGTGATTGCGCAGATCAACAGCTCGTGGTGCACGCGCGTGCGCCGCGACGATCTCGCGACGTTCCACGTCGATGGCACGCTCGGCTCGGCCGTGGCCGGGCTGACCGAATGCTGGCTGCAGCCGCGCGCGGCGACGCCGAAGCCCGTCTGGAATCCCGACGTCCCGCAGTCGATCGACTTCTACGCGACGTGGCAGAAGATGCCCGCGAACCGCACGTACGAAAACGCGTTCAAGGCGGAGTGGGCGCTGTTCCTGCGCCACGTCGTCGAAGGCGGTCCTTTCCGCTGGAATCTGCTCGAAGGCGCCAAGGGCGTGCAACTCGCGGAACTCGGCCTGCGCAGCTCCGCCGAGCGCCGCGTGCTCGACGTTTCGGCGCTGACGTAGCGAAATCGACATGCCAACGCTCACGCTCCCCACCCGCGACGGCCGGCTCGCCGCCTACGCGCTCTCCGGCCGAACGATCGACGCACCGCCAACGCCCCGTCCGCGATGGAATCGCATCGCGTTCGCCGCGGCGCACGTCGTCGCCGATCCACTCGCCGACGCCGATCCGTGGGTGAGCGCGGCCGTCGACTGGGATGCCACGCTCGCGTATCGCCGCCATTTGTGGCAACACGGCCTTGGCGTCGCGGAGGCAATGGACACCGCGCAGCGCGGCATGGGACTCGACTGGCCGACGTCGCTCGAGCTGATCCGCCGCTCGGTGGCCGAAGCGCGCGGCATCGAAGGCGCCGTCGTGTTCTCGGGTGCGGGAACCGACGACCTCGCGCCGGATCCCGGCGTCACGATCGAGCGCGTGATCGACGCTTATGCCGCGCAATGCGCGGCTGTCGAGCGCGCCGGCGGCCGCATCATCCTGATGGCGAGCCGCGCGCTGGCCGCCTGCGCGCGCTCGGCGGACGATTACGCGCGCGTCTATCAACGCGTGCTCGCCGGCGTATCGCAGCCGGTGATTGTGCACTGGCTGGGCGAAATGTTCGACCCGGCGCTCGAAGGGTACTGGCTCGGCCGCGAAGAGCGCGGCAACGATCCGGATCACGCGCGCGCGATGGACGTGTGCGCGCGCGTCATCGAGGCGAATGCCGCGAAGATCGACGGCATCAAGGTGTCGCTGCTCGACGCGGGCAAGGAAGTTGCGCTGCGGGCGCGGCTGCCGAAGGGCGTGCGCATGTACACCGGCGACGACTTCAATTTCGCGGCGCTGATCGGTGGCGACGCGAGCGGGCATTCCGACGCGCTGCTCGGCATCTTCGATGCAATCGCACCCGCGGCATCGGCCGCGCTGTCGGCGCTCGCGCAGGGCGATCGCGCGCGCTTCGACGCGATCCTTGCGCCGACCGTTCCACTGTCGCGGCACATCTTCGCGGCGCCGACGCGTTTCTACAAGACCGGCGTCGTGTTCATGGCGTGGCTCAACGGCCACCAATCGCATTTCACGCTCGTCGGTGGCCAGCAGAGCGCACGCAGCATCGTGCATTTCGCCGAGCTGTTCCGGCTCGCCGACGCGGCGGCGCTTCTGCACGATCCGGAGCGCGCTGCGTCGCGCATGCGAACGCTGCTCGCGCTGCACGGCATCGCCTGACGATGAAACTCACCGCCGATGCCGACGGCTCCTGACCCCGCCGGGCTGCTGTTGATCAATGCCGACATCTCCTGACCCCGCGCTGCTGTCGATCAACACGGCGACGGTGCGCGCGCAGTGGCGCCTGCCGGACATCATCGCGGCGCTCGTGCGGCACGGCATTCGCGGCATCGCGCCTTGGCGCGACCAGGTGGCCGCCGCGGGCCTCGACGACACCGCGCGGCGCATCCGCGACGCGGGCCTTACGGTGACCGGGCTCTGCCGCGGCGGCATGTTTCCGGCGCCCGACCGCGAGGGACGCCGCGCCGCGCACGACGACAACCGGCGCGCGGTCGACGAGGCCGTTACGCTCGGCGCGCAATGCCTCGTGCTCGTCGTCGGCGGCTTGCCAAAGGACCGCGGCGGCACAATCGTATCGCGCGATCTCGCCGGCGCGCGCGAGATGGTGCGCGACGGCATCGGCCAGCTCCACGAATACGCGCGAAGCGCCGGCATGCGGCTCGCGATCGAGCCGCTGCATCCGATGTACGCAGCCGACCGCGCGTGCGTCAACACGCTCGCGCACGCCAACGCGCTGTGCGACGAGCTCGCGCCGGACGGCAGGGATGGCCTCGGCGTGGCCGTCGACGTCTATCACGTGTGGTGGGATCCGCAACTGCACGCGGAGATCTCGCGCGCAGGCGAGCGCGAGCGCCTGTACGCGTATCACATCTGCGACTGGCTCGTGCCGACGCGCGACCTGCTGAACGACCGCGGCATGATGGGAGACGGCGTGATCGACCTGTCGCTGATCCGATCGTGGATGGAGGCCGCCGGCTATCGCGGCATGCACGAGGTCGAGATCTTTTCCGCGCTCGACTGGTGGAAACGCGACGGCGACGACGTGCTGGCGACCTGCCGGCGCCGGCACGTCGACGCGAGCTGAGCGCAGGCCTCGCCGCGAACCTCCCCGCACCGGGCGCGCGTCGGGCGCAACCCGTCATCCGGCGCGTGCCGCCGGATCGCTCGCCGGTCCAAGCTAAAATCCGCACCTCTCAAGCGAAGAATCGGCGGAGAACTCAAAATGCCCCTGGTATCCATGCGCCAGTTGCTCGACCACGCGGCCGAGCACGGCTACGGCCTGCCCGCGTTCAACGTCAACAATCTCGAGCAGGTGCAGGCGATCATGGCCGCTGCGGCCGAGACGAACAGCCCGGTCATCATGCAGGCGTCGGCCGGCGCGCGGAAATACGCGGGCGAGACGTTCCTGCGGCACCTGATCGAAGCCGCGGTCGAGTCATATCCCGACATCCCGGTCGTCATGCACCAGGACCACGGGCAGTCGCCGGCCGTATGCCTTGGCGCGATGCGTCTCGGCTTCTCGTCGGTAATGATGGATGGCTCGCTCAAGGAAGACGGCAAGTCGATCGCCGACTACGACTACAACAAGGCGGTGACGCGCAGCGTCGTCGACATGGCGCACGCGGTCGGCGTCACCGTCGAGGGCGAGCTCGGCTGCCTGGGCTCGCTCGAGACGATGCGCGGCGACAAGGAGGATGGGCACGGCGCGGAAGGCACGATGACGCGCGAGATGCTGCTGACCGATCCGGATCAGGCCGCCGATTTCGTCGGTGCGACGCAGCTCGACGCACTGGCCATCGCGATCGGTACGTCACACGGCGCATACAAGTTCTCGCGCAAGCCGACCGGCGACATCCTCGCGATCGACCGGATCAAGGCGATCCACCGCCGCATCCCGAACACGCATCTCGTCATGCACGGCAGCTCGTCGGTGCCGCAGGACCTGCTCGCGGAGATTCGCGAGTTCGGCGGCGACATGAAGGAAACGTATGGCGTGCCGGTGGAGGAAATCCAGGAAGGCATCCGCCACGGCGTGCGCAAGGTGAACATCGACACCGACATCCGGCTCGCGATGACAGGCGCCATTCGTCGCTACTTGGCCGAGAACCCGTCGAAATTCGACCCGCGCGATTACCTGAAGCCGGCGATGGCCGCGGCCAAGGGCATCTGCAAGCAGCGCTACGAGCAGTTCGGTTGCGCCGGCATGGCGTCGAAGATCAGGCCGGAGCCCCTCGACAAGGTCGCGGCGAAATACAAGTCGGGCGCGTTGAAACAGATCGTCAACTGATCCGAGCTCGCACGCCGATAAGAAACGTGCAAGGCCTGCCGCCGATTCTCTTCCCCCCTATGCGCGGCCTGCGCACGCTTCTTCTCCCGCGCATGCGCGGCGTCCTCGCGCTTCTGCTGCTCGCAGAGGTGCTCGGCAGCGCAGCGGTGGGCGCGCAGCCACGCGCGTTCGACCTCGAAGGTCACCGTGGCGCACGCGGGCTCGCGCCGGAGAACACGCTCGCCGCATTTCGCCGCGCACTCGAAATCGGCGTCACGACGATCGAGACCGACATCGCCGTCACGAAGGACGGCGTGCCGGTCATCAGCCACGATCCGCATCTCAATCCGGATCTCGTGCGCGACGAAGCGGGCAAGTGGCTCACCGAGCGCGGGCCGTCGATCCACTCGCTGACGCTCGCGGAGCTGCGTCGCTATGACATCGGCCGCACGAATCCGCAATCGCGCTACGCGCAGGATTTTCGCGAGCAGCAGCCAAGCGACGGCGAGCGCTTCCCGACGCTCTCCGACCTGCTTGCGCTCGTCCGAGATTCCGGCAAGCCCGTACGCCTCGCGATCGAGACCAAGCTCACGCCGGACAATTCCGGCGACACCGTCGATCCGGTGACGTACGTGCGTGTGATCGTCGATGCGCTGCGCGAGGCGAAACTCGCCGACCGCGCGTCGATCCTGTCGTTCGACTGGCGCACGCTGCGCGCCCTGCGCGATGTCGCGCCCGAAATCCCGACGACCTGCCTGACGATCGAAAGCCGGGGGATGGATACGGTCGCGCCTGCGGCGGACGGCAAGTCGCCGTGGCACGCGGGCCTGGCACTGCGCGACTACGGCAGCGTGCCCGCGCTGGTCGCCGCCGCCGGTTGCCGCACGTGGTCGGTGTTCTGGCGCAACCTCACGCCCGCGCTCCTGGAGGAGGCGCACGCCAAGCGCCTCACCGTGCTCGCATGGACCGTTAACAACCCCCCCGACATGGAGCGGCTGATCGACATGGGCGTCGACGGCATCATTACGGACTATCCTGACCGCTTGCGTCGCGCGATGTCCACGAAAGGTTTGCCGTTGCCGTAACGCGCGCGAGGAAGATCGAAATGACGGTAACGACGAGCGACTCAACGCACCGCAACATCGACCGCATACCCGGCGCCGGGTGAAAAAAAACCCCGGCGCGAGGCCGGGGTTCGAAGTTGCAATGCCTGTAAGCGTCAGGCGCGCCCTCGTGCAGCGAGCGAGCCCGCCTCCACGTCGCCCTGCAGGTCGACGTCCTTGGTCTCGTACAGGAACAGGAAGCCGATCACCGCAGTCATCAGCGCGACGACGATCGGGTACCACAGCCCGTAGTAGATGTTCCCGCTCGCCGCGACCATCGCCGTGGCCAGCAGCGGCAGCATGCCGCCGAACCAGCCGTTGCCGATGTGATACGGCAGCGACATCGACGTGTAGCGGATGCGCGTCGGGAACAACTCGACCAGGAAGGCGGCGATCGGGCCGTACACCATCGTCACGTAGATCATCATGATCCACAGGATCAGGATCGTCATCGGCCAGTTGATCGCGCTCTTGTCGGCCGCGGCCGGGTAGCCGAGATCGGTAAGCGCCTTCTTGTACGCGTTCTCGTCGAAGCCCTTGAGCTCGGTCGGACCGATCTTCGTGATCACGGCGTCCGCACTGCTCGCCGGCAGCGTCGTCGACGCGAACGACAGGCCCGACTTCGTCAGGAAATCCTTCGCGCGGTCGCACTCCGAGAACTTCGACCACGGGCCGACGAAGATGTGGAAGTTGCAGTCTTTCGCCTGCACGGTGACGGCGTTCGCGGCGGCGAACTTCTCGAGGCCAGGGTTCACGTAGTGCGTGAGCGCGCCGAACAGCGGGAAGTACGTGAGCGCCGCGATCACGCAGCCGGCGAGAATGATCTTCAGCCGGCCGATCTTGTCCGACAGCCAGCCGAAGAACACGAAGAACGGCGTGCCGAGCACCAGTGCGATTGCGATCAGCGTATACGCGGTGAGCCCGTCGACCTTGAGCGTGATCGTCAGGAAGAACAGCGCGTAGAACTGGCCCGTGTACCAGACGACGCCCTGCCCCGCCGTCGCGCCGAGCAGCGCGAGCAGCACGTACTTGTTGTTCGGGTACTTGAGGAAGCTGTCGCGCAGCGGCGCCTTCGATCCCTTGCCTTCGGCCTTCATCCGCTGGAACACCGGCGATTCATTGAGCTTGAGCCGGATGTAGACGGAGAAGATCAGCAGGACGAGCGATACGAGGAACGGCAGGCGCCAGCCCCAGTCGGCGAACTGCGCCGGCGTCATCACGCCACCGAAGCGGCAGATGCCGATGACGAGCAGCGACAGGAAGAAACCGAGCGTCGCCGTCGTCTGGATCCACGACGTGTCGTACCCTCTCTTCCCGGGTGCCGCATGCTCCGCCACGTACGTGGCTGCGCCTCCGTATTCACCGCCGAGCGCGAGACCTTGCAGCAGGCGCAGCGCCACGAGCAGGATCGGCGCCGCCCACCCGATCGACGCAAACGTCGGCAAAAGGCCGACCGCGAACGTCGAGAAGCCCATGACGAGAATCGTCACGAGGAACGTGTACTTCCGGCCCACGAGGTCGCCGATGCGTCCGAACAACAGCGCGCCGAACGGGCGCACGAGGAAGCCCGCCGCATACGTGGCGAATGCCGACAGCAGCGCGGCCGTCGCGTTGCCTTTCGGGAAGAAGACCGCGGCGAAGAACGGCGCGAGCGTCGCGTACAGGTAAAAGTCGTACCACTCGAACACGGTGCCGAGCGACGACGCGAAGATGACGCGCGTCTCCTCGCGCGATATCCCTTGCTTCCCTCGAACGGGGGGTGCGGCGGTGGCCATGCGGTGCCTCCTCTGAAAGCGCCCGCAATGTTCGCGGGCGGGGACCTCCCCGAGCGTTTGCTTCCGCTCGTGACCGCGAAGGCTAGGCGGCGACCCTTACACGAACCTTACGCGGCAAGAGGGAGGTCGGGCGGGAACTGCACGGTCACGCGGAGCCCGCCGCCCTCGGTGCTGGCGAGCGAAACGGTCGCCCCGTGGGCGACGGCGATCGTCCGTACGATCGCGAGCCCCAGGCCCGTACCGGGCGCGACGACGTCCGCGCCGCGGTAGAACGGCTCGAACACGCGCTCCCGCTCCTCCGGCGAGATGCCGGGGCCGGTGTCGCACACCGCGAGCGCGTATGCGCCGGTATCGTCGTCGCGCCGGATCGCGACGGTGATGGCGCCGCCGTCGGGCGAATACCGCAGCGCGTTGTCGACGAGGTTGGACAACAGCTCGCGCAGCAACAGCGCGTCGCCGCGAACGATGCACCGGGATCCGACGGCCATGCCGTCGAACCCAAGATCGTGCCGGCGTGAGAGCGCGTGCGGCAGGTGCTCGGCGATCGTGTCGCGCACGACGCCGATCAGATCGACGTCCGCCGGCGGCGCGGTGAGTGGCGTCCCTGCGCGTGCGAGCGTCAGCAGGCGGTTGGCGAGTTCGGTGGCATGCTGCGTGCCCGCCGCCACGCGCTGCAGTGCGACCCGGACCGCGCCCGGATTGCGCTCGGTCAGCGCGCGCTCGGCCTGCGAACGGATGCCGGCGAGCGGCGTGCGCAACTGATGCGCGGCATCGGCGATAAATCGCCGCTGCGCGACCGAGCTCGCGGCGAGCCGCTCCATCAACCCGTTGATCGACAGGATCAGCGGCCGCAGGTCCTGCGGCGCCGCCTCGGGATCGAGCGGCGACAGGTCGTTGAATCCGCGGTTGTCGATCAGCGTTCGCAACCGCTGCATCGGCCGCCAGATGAACGTGTAGCCGAAGACGATCAGCAGCACGGCCACCACCAGCACCAGCACCTGCGGCAATGCAACAGCCTGCGTTCGCATCGCCTCGGTGAGCGCTTTCCGCTTGTTGAGCGTCTCGGCGACTTGCGCGGTCAGCGTGTCGTCCGGATGACGGGGATCGACGATCCGCATGGCCGCGATCCGTACCGGCTCCTCGCCGATCTGGCCGTTCTGCAGCGTGGGCACGCCGATCGGCACGCCGGCGACGAGCGTCATCGCCGGCTCCCCCGCGATCACGTAGCCGTCACTGTCGAGGATCGCGTAGAACATCTGGTCGCGCCGGTCCGCGCGCAAAAGCTGCATCGCGCCCGCGCGGATCGCGACGCCGGCTCCGTCGGCGCGCAAATCGCTGGCGAGCACGCGCACGGTGTCGGTGAGCTTCTCGTCGTACGGCGCGTCGACGGCGCTTTCGACGAGAAACTCGCTGATGCTGATCGTCGCCAGCATCAGGAACATCAGCGAGACGACGAGCCAGACCAGATACTTGAACAGCGTGAACATCGGGGACCGCTACGGCTTCGCGACGAAATAGCCGAGTCCGCGCACCGTCTGCACGTGGATGCCGACGGGATCGAGCTTGCGGCGCAGCCGGTGCACGTAGACCTCGATCGCGTTGGCGGTAACGTCGTCGTCGAAGCCGCACAGATGCTCGACGAACTGCTCCTTGCTGATCACGCGCCCGGAGCGCAGCAGCAGCAACTCCAGCATCGCGAGCTCGCGTGCAGAGAGATCGAGCGCGTCGCCGCTGACAGTCGCCGCGCGAGCGACGCTGTCGAATGCCAGCGGTCCGTGCACCAGCACGTTGCGGTCGTGGCCGTGGCTGCGGCGGATCAGCGCGCGCACGCGCGCCTCGAGCTCGGCCAGCTCGAACGGCTTGACGAGATAGTCGTCGGCGCCTGCGTCCAGCCCGGCAACGCGATCGGCGATCGCGTCCGCGGCCGTGATGATCAGCACCGGTGTGGAATTAGCGCGCCCGCGTAGGCGCGCAAGCACGTCGCGCCCCGACATCCGGGGAAGGCCCAGGTCGAGCACGACGAGCTTGAACGATTGCGAGCGCAGCGCCGCGTCCGCGGCGACGCCGTCACGCACCCAGTCGACCGCATGCCCGCCATGCCGCAAGTGCTCGGTGATCGCATCGCCGAGCAGCCCGTCGTCTTCGGCCACCAGAATTCGCACGCGGTATCGGAAGCGCTCTCGTGCCAGCCGCCGCGATGGTAGGCGCAAATGCCGGGGCGCCTCAAGGCCCCCTGGCCGTCAGTTCGACCCGCAGCCTCCAAGCGGCAGCGTCGCCGTCTGCAACACGTCGCCGTTCCCGTCGCGCTGCACGAACGCGACGAGCATCGGGGAGATGCCGGGCTCGCGCGGACGCGCGAAATGCGCACGGCCGGCGATCCGGCCTTGCGTATCCGCCGGGCCGATGCGTCGCAGATCGCGCACGACATGCTCGTGCCGAAGGCGCACGCCGCGGTTTTCGCCGGCACCGACGTCGGACGTGAGCCCGCTGTCGACGTAGGCCACGAACAGCGCCGCATCGCGGCGCAGCGCGGGGTCGACGATCGCCGCATCCACCTCCACGTCGACGGCGCGTTGTCCATCCATCGTCGCGGCGATCTGCAGCGTCGCGCGCGCCGGCTGGCGGGCGGCGGCGTCCACCGCAGCGACGCCGCGCTCCGCCCATGCCGGCACGTCGCGGCCCTGGACGAGCACCTGCGGCGTGTACACGAACGTCGTGCCGTTGGCGCGCATCGCCTGCTGCTGGCGCTCGGTGTTGCGCGCGCTGCCGAACCGGTCGATCCAGCCGAGCCGGTCCCAGTAATCGACATGGAATGCGAGCGCGATGCCGCGCTTTGTGACGGCGGGCGACGCGAAGTGCGCCGCGAGCCAGCGATCCGCCGGCGGACAGCTGTCGCAGCCTTCGGACGTATAGAGCTCGACCAGCGGCTGTGTCAGCAGCTCGCTCGCCGCGCGGCAGGCCATCTGCGCACCGGCAGGAAATGTCAGCGCCATCAGCGCCGCCGCCGCGGCACCTCTTCTCGCAAAGCCGATAGCGTTCATGCGTAATCGTCGCGCCGTTCCCTGTTCGCCTTACACACGGGTACAAGCTGTATGCTACGCTGCGCGGAACGATTCGTTGCCTGGACAGGAGGTGCTCGTGGGCGTGATGTCGATCATCTGGATGATCATCGTCGGCTTCATCGTCGGCGCGCTGGCCCGGTGGTTCTATCCGGGCGCGATTGCGCTGGGCTTCTGGGCGACAGCCGTCGTCGGCGTCGTCGGGTCGCTGGTGGGCGGCGTAATCGGCGGGCTGATCTGGCGTTCGCCCGATGGCCGCTTCCATCCGGCCGGCTGGATCCTGTCGATCGTCGGCGCGCTGATCGTGCTCTGGGTCTACCTGAACTACATCGCCAAATAGACGTCCATCGGGAAGCCGGGCGATTCAGACCAGATCGCCGGCGGGTCCCAGGATCTGTTCCCGCAGCTCCCGATAGCGCGGAAGCTGCGGCGGGTAGATGCAGATGTACTTGACTTGCGCCGCCTGCAGACAGCGCTGTTTGATCGTCTCGAGCTTCTGGTCGCGCGGATCGATGACCTGATCGGGCTCCTTCGCATCCACGATCGCGATGATCGTCATGTCGCGGTCGCACACGACGAACCCGACGTGCTGGTTCGCGATCTTGCGAAAGGCGCGCAGCCGCTCCATGCCCTGCGGCCCGATCTTCACCTGCAGCACGTCGGCGAGCCGTACGCGGGCGAAAATTTCATGACGCGGGAACGCCGCCTTGAGCAGCAGAAAGACGACGTTTTCGGCCTTGGACAGGAAGCGGGGCCGCAACAGGTACAAGCCGGGCACTTCCGCGGACGACAGGAGGCGCGTCGTCTCGCCTTCGGTCCACTGCGCGACGGCGGTCGGCCCGTCGATCGCGGGCCGGCCCTGCGGCATCGCTTCCCGGCTGCGCCGCATGAGGCCGGCGACGATCACCGCGGCCAGCATGACGATCGCGAGACCGAAGACGAGGCCGGAGGTCATCGCCTGCCGCGGGAAGGACGCGGTAATAGCACGCCGAACGATGACTGGAGCATAAGGGTTGCGGTTTGCCGGCGGAATCGCCAGTCGCCGCCAGTCTAATGCATTTTTTCATCGAGTCGCCTCGGCGCGGGCGCGAATCCGGGCAATCGGCGGTACGCGAGTGACATTCCGGCAACGGACGCCGGTCATGGGCCCGCGATGGAGATATGCGCGGGGCTCACCGCCCGCTGCAGGCGCTCCCTATCGTGGCGATCGCCGCTCGGGCACGCGCACGACGTGGACGCTGCACGGCGCATCCGCGGTCACCGTCGACGCGGCCGAGCGCCACCAGCCGATCCGCGTCCGCGACGCGGCCGGTGCGCCGAGCACGATCAGGCCAACGTGGTTGGCGCGCGCCAGGTCGACCAGCGTGCCCGCGGCGTCGACCGCCTCGACCACGTGGAGCGAGACGCGCGACGGCGGCAGGCGCAGCGGCTCGACCCAGTGCCGCAGCCGCGCCTTGTGCTCAAGGTGCTTGCCGGTCGTCGTTTCCATCGCGTGCGAGCCCTCGCCCACCGGCGCGCTCCGGATGATCGACACGCACATGAGACGGAATTCCGGGTTGAGCGAGACGATCTGGCCCGTCGTCCATTGCAGCGGCGAGTGGCGCTCGTCATCGGGATGCTCGGTGTCGACGGCCACCATGATCACCGCGGGGCCCGGTGGGGCGTGGACGCGCTCGGGAACCCGACGCCGGCCGCGCCACCAGTGGCCGACGTGCTGGAAGAATCCCGGCGCGGTGATTCGTTCCGAGCGTACCGACCGCTCCACCTGCTCCGGATTGCGCAGGTCGAGCGCGACGTGCGCGGCCGTCTGGTAACGATCGTCCGCCCGCTTCTCGAGATTGCGCAGGATCACCTCCTGCAGCCAGGGCGGGACGTCCGGTTCGT